>RGZB01000016.1 GCA_010031735.1 Pseudomonadota bacterium
ACCGTACCCCTCGGTGATAAGATCGCTCACATACGCGATAAGGCAAAACTCACCGGTCCGGAAGCGGGTGCCCTCCAAACCATTGCGGATATTGCACTGACTGAAGATGCGCGCGGTTATCTCTTCCGTTTCAATACGAACGGCCAGGTGGCAAAGAGGCTTGGCTACCGGGATGATGGTTCCGATAAGGGTACGCTTGCGGCACTTTCCGAGAAACTGAGGGCACTCGATGGCTTTGGCCATTTGGAGGGTCTTATCACGGTTCAGGATAGCGGTCCCCAAAAGCTGCTCATCGTGGATAAGCGCGTGTTTGAGCATGCGCTGGAACGTGAGCCGCGACGGCCGATGGGCTTCCGCCCGGTGGGTGAATAATAGGCCCGGAACCAAAACAGAGGGTTTTGCTTGTAATTACCCTCCAAAACCCCTTAAAATCCCTTTGGGAACAGAATTATGGTTACAGAAAACACAGCCAAGCGCTCCGTGCTGCTGATTGTCACGGGCAGTATCGCCGCCACGAAAGTGCCGGAGCTCATTCGCTTACTCAAAGACAAAGCGATGGATGTTACTGCCGTGCTCACGGAGGCGGGGGGCTACTTCATCTCACCGCTCACACTTGCGTCGCTTACGGGCAAACGTGTCTACAGCGAACTTTTCTCCATCGATGAAGAAACCGAGATGGGGCACATCCAGCTCTCACGCAAATCCGATCTGATTGTCGTGGCACCTGCGACTGCGAACACGATCGCGAAAATGGCGCAGGGCATTTCGGATGATCTCGCCTCCACGATATTGCTCGCGACGGATAAGCCCGTGCTTGTCGTGCCGGCGATGAACGTGCGTATGTGGGAGCATCCCGCGACCCAGCGTAATGTGCAGACACTCCGCAAGGACGGTGTCGTATTTGTGGGTCCCTCTAAGGGTGCGCTTGCCTGTGGGGAAGAAGGGCATGGCCGCATGGTGGAGCCTTCCGAGATCGTGGATGAGATCCAGCGCTTTTATGACTTCAAGAAACTTGGCCGTCCGCTTCAAGGCAAGAAAGCACTTGTCACCAGTGGTCCGACGGTCGAGGCGATCGATCCGGTGCGTTATATTGCGAACCGTTCGTCCGGCAAGCAAGGACATGCGATTGCTGCAGCCTTGAAGGCGCTTGGCGCCGATGTCACCCTTGTCTCCGGCCCTACGGCACTTCCCGATCCGGTCGGGGTGAAGATGGTGAAGGTCGAATCCGCGCGTGAGATGTTAGACGCATGCTATAAGGCGCTTCCGGTAGATATGGCGGTATGTGCCGCGGCGGTGTCTGATTGGCGCTCCTCGAACCTTTCCGAACAGAAGATCAAGAAACCCGCCAAGAAATCCATGAAGCCGGAAGATATGCTCACCTTTACCTTCATGGAAAACCCCGACATCTTGGAGTGCCTCGGCAAGCATGGGGACAAACGCCCGCAACTCGTGGTCGGTTTCGCGGCAGAGACTGAAAATGTGGTGAAGAACGCCAAAGCGAAGATGCAACGTAAGGGTTGTGACTGGATACTCGCGAACGATGTATCTGGCGGCAGCGTATTCGGTAGTGAGGATACCGAGATTCATTACATCACCGTGGATGGCGAAGAGCACTGGCCGCTCATGAGTAAGCGCGACGTGGCTTTCACCCTTGCTTCCCGCATGAGTGATTATTTCAGTATCGATCCGAAACTGCGTAAGAATAACGTCACCAAACTTCTGCTGTAGACAGGTGCGCGGTAGGCACGTTATGGTGTCGACCAGTCATATACGAGGTGTTATGAAAACGAAGACTGTCCAAGTAGGTTTTAAAGTACTCGAACACGGCAAGGATCTGCCGGTTCCTTCCTATGCGACCGCTTCCAGTGCGGGTATGGACCTTTACGCCGCGGTCAAAGAAGACGTGGTGATCAAACCCTCCGAACGTAAACTGCTCCCGGCGGGTTTCTCGATGGCGCTGCCGGAAGGCTACGAAGCCCAAGTGCGCCCGCGCTCTGGTCTTGCACTCAAAAATGGTATCACGGTGCTGAACTCCCCGGGCACGATCGATGCGGATTACCGCGGTGAGGTTTGTGTGATTCTGATCAATCTCGGACAAGAACCCTTCACCATCACGCGCGGTATGCGCATGGCACAGATGGTGATTGCACCGACCAGCCACGCAACCTTGGTGGTCGTAAACGACCTTGATGAAACGGCGCGCGGCAAAGGTGGTTTCGGTTCAACCGGTACGCACGGGTAATCATAACGATGCACACACTTTCCAAAAAGGCCTTCGTTGCCATTGAAGCGGTGCTTTATATCGCACTGCATAGCGGTGTTGAACCGGTCTGCGGCAAGAATATCGGTCGTTACCAAGGTGTGGCATCCCGCTATCTCGAACATATTCTACAAGCGTTGGTCCATGCCGGTATCCTGCGCGGCCAGCGGGGGCCTAAAGGTGGCTATTTCCTTGCACGTGAGCGGCGCAAGATTACACTGGGCGAAATTTACGAAGCATTGATGAAAATCGATGCCGAACCGCATATCGATCATCCCCTTTCCGCACTAAACACCAAGGTGATCGAGCCGATCTGGGAAGAGGTGCAGAAACACCTGGTCACGGAATTGGCGAAAGTAACGGTGCAGGATCTCTGCGACCGTGCAACGAAGCAGGGACTTGAAGCGGAAACCAAGAAGCCTGATTTCACCATCTAGCCACGCGAAAACGCGGCGCAAAACAAACCATCAATAACCTTTTTCTCTATGGGGATTTATTGTTTAAAACGCTTGGATTCTTATGATAGAAGCGCTATAAACGGTCTTCCTTTAGGGACATCATTTCAACAAGGAGCCTCCCATGACAGCAGCCGCAAAAATCCCCAATACCCACGTGCACTACAAAACCAAGGGTCGCGGTAAAGTATATTCCAATATCATCGAGACCATTGGCGATACGCCGATGGTGAAACTGAATCGCATCGCAAAAGAAGCAGGATGCGTAGCCGATGTGTATGCGAAACTCGAATTCTTCAATCCCCTTGCTTCGGTGAAAGACCGTCTTGCGATCGGCATGATCGAAGATGCGGAAGCAGCAGGCGTGCTGAAAAAAGATTCCGTCCTGGTCGAGCCGACTTCAGGCAACACGGGTATCGCACTTGCGTTCATCTGCGCGGCGAAAGGCTATAAACTGATCCTCACCATGCCGGAAAGCATGTCGGTCGAACGCCGTAAAATGCTGAAATTCCTGGGAGCGCAATTAGAGCTCACGCCAGCGGCAAAAGGTATGCGCGGTGCGATCGAGAAGGCCGAAGAGATCCTGAAAGGCAATCCGAAAGCGTTGATGCTGCAGCAGTTCAAGAACCCAGCGAATGCTGCGATTCACCGTAATACCACCGCGGAAGAAATCTGGAACGATACGAACGGTAAAGTCGATGTGTTCATCGCGGGTGTCGGTACGGGCGGTACGGTGACGGGTGTAGCACAGGTACTGAAACAGAAAAAGCCATCTGTCAAAATCATCGCGGTGGAACCGGAAGACAGTCCCGTACTCTCGGGTGGCCAGCCGGGTCCGCATAAAATCCAAGGTATCGGCGCCGGTTTCGTGCCGGATGT
Source organism: Pseudomonadota bacterium (assembly GCA_010031735.1). GTDB lineage: Bacteria > Pseudomonadota > Alphaproteobacteria > Rickettsiales > RGZB01 > RGZB01. The sequence goes on from RGZB01000016.1 coordinate 3,595, forward strand.
ACTCGACAAAAACCTGATCGACGAAGTCGTGCAGGTGGGTAACCAGACGGCATTTAACACGGGCCGTAAACTTGCGCAACTCGAAGGTATCCCGGGTGGTATTTCCTCGGGGGCTACGGTGGCAGCGGCACTTGAAGTGGCTGCGCGTCCCGAGATGAAGGGTAAGACCGTGGTAGTGATTCTGGCATCGTTTGCAGAGCGCTACCTCTCCACCGACCTCTTCGCTGAGTAATCACGCTTGAAACTGAGTGATCCTGCCCGCCGCCGTTATGCGCGGAATATCGTGCTGCCGGAAATCGGCGTCGCGGGACAGGAGAAGCTCCTTTCTGCGAAGGTACTGGTCATCGGTGCCGGCGGTCTCGGCTCTCCACTTTTGCTTTATCTTGCGGCAGCAGGCGTTGGCACGATTGGCATCGTGGATAGCGACAAGGTCGAGCTTTCGAACTTGCAGCGCCAGATCGCGTTCGAGACAGCGGATATCGGGCGCAGTAAGACCGAAAGTGCCGCCGATGCGGTGAATGATTTAAATCCCGATATCCGCGTTGTCCAGCATCCCGTTCGGTTAACCGTTGAGAATGCCCGGACCCTTATTTCTGGGTACGATATGGTCGCGGATGGCAGCGATAACTTCGAAACCCGCTTTTTGGTACATGACACCTGCTTTTCGCTCAGAAAGCCCGTGATTTCTGCGGCGGTGGTGGGTTTTAAGGGGCAATTATCCACCTATAAGGCGTACGAGGGGGCTAAAAACCCGTGTTACCATTGTTTTATCCCGGAAACCCCGCCGGCCGAGATCATGCCGAACTGCGCGGATAATGGGGTTTTGGGAGCGGTGGCAGGGGTCATGGCCTCGCTTCAGGCGACCGAGGTGATAAAGGAACTTCTCGGTATCGGAAAGTCGCTTTCTGGCTCTGTGGTTGTATTTGATGCACTTGATGCTATACTGCGCGCCACCCAATTACGACGGGATCCGGCTTGCCCGTTTTGCAGTAAACAGGCCGCGTGATAAAAAACCTACATGAGGACGATATGAAAAAGGCGCTCAAATTCGGAATTCTGGCTCTCACGGCTGCTGCTAGCATTGCAGTGGTATCGCAGCTTGCGATCGCAGGTGACAAAAAAGCCGACGCGAAAAAAACCGATGATAAAAAACCGGGCATCTTCGTGCTGGATACGAACAAAGATGGCGTGATCACCTTGGATGAAATGAAAGCGCGTCCCAACAAAAGTAAACAACCGCGTTCTCCGGAAGCCGAACAACGTATCGAAGAGCGTTTCAAAGAACTCGATAAAAACAACGACGGCAAAATCGACGCTGCTGAAATCGAGAAATTCAAAGAAGAGCGGAACAAGCCGATCAGCAAAAAAGAGTTCATGAGCAAAGCGAATGAACGTGCAGAGAAAGCCTTCGATAAACTGGATACCAACAAAGACGGTACCATCGATGCGAATGAGCGTCAGTCTGCACGCGAAGCACTCCGTAAGAAAATCGAAGAGCGTCGCGCGGAGCTCCAGAAAGAACAGAAGAAGAACTAAGGATATAACGTCAACACGTTATCCTTTACTTCGTAGCTGCGTAATTTCTCCAGGAAACTCATCCCGAGGAGTGGCGTATCGAGTGATGCGCCATTCACCGATGCCCGCACGTTCCGGATAGTGATCGACCCTACGGTGATCTCATCGAGTGTGATCGGGGCGCCCTTCACCGTACCGTTCGCGGTATTCGAGAGTTGATTGAACACCAGGCGGGAGGTATCGATACCAAGGCGTATCGCAACCTCTTTATCGATCACGGTTTGCGTAGCACCCGTATCCACCATGAAGCGTACCGGCTTCCCATTCACCCGCGCACTGATATAGTAATGCCCATCCGTCGCGGCCCGGATTTCAATAGCGCCGTTCTGTTCGATCGGCGCACTGGGGTTGATGAAGCCGATTACGGTGTTCTGGTTTTTCTGGTAAAACCCGTAGCCGATCATGAGCACGCAGATAAGAATGATCCATATCGCAGCATATTGAAAACCTTGCGAGGCACGGCCTTTGAAATGCAGGAATACGGAACTGCCGAGCATCGGGATCAGGAGCAGATAGTAAGCAAGGGATTTGGTATCGCCCGAGACGGCATCTGGGAATTGGTGGTAGAGCAGCGCGGTAAGCGCGATAAGTCCAACCAATGTCAGTATCGCGTACCGCATTATAATCCCGCTGCATCCGGCAGGAATCCACCTGCCTGCATGTTCCACAGCTTGGCGTAATGTCCCGCAGCCTTAAGCAATTCGGCGTGCGTACCATTCTCGATGATCTCCCCCTCCTTGAACACCAGGATGCGGTCCATCTCCGCAAGCGTCGAAAGGCGGTGCGCGATTACGATCGTGGTGCGGCCTTCCATCAGGGTATAGAGCGTTTCCTGGATGTATTTCTCGGTAATGGAGTCGAGCGAAGAGGTGGCTTCATCCAGAATCAAGATCGGCGCGTTCTTTAAGATCGCGCGTGCGATGGCGATACGTTGGCGCTGGCCACCGGAGAGTTTGATGCCCCGTTCACCGACCAGCGCTGAATAACCACCCGGCACTTCCTGGATGAAGGCATCGCATCGCGCCTGGCGTGAAGCGGCAAACACCTCGGCATCCGTTGCTTCTGTGCGGCCATAGCGGATGTTTTCCATGAGTGTACGGTGGAACAGTGTCGTATCTTGGGGGATCATCGAGATTGAATGGCGCAGTGAATCCTGTGTCACGGTTTTGATATCCTGCCCGTCGATCAGAATGCGGCCACCCTCGACATCGTAGAGACGCAGTATCAGATTCACGAACGTACTTTTGCCGCTGCCGGAGAAGCCGACGAGTCCTACTTTCTCCCCGGCTTTGATGGTGATGCTTTTGTTGCGGAAGATATCCTTACCCGCGATGTAATGGAACTGTACGTTGTCGAAAACGATCTCGCCTTTTTTCACTACGATGGGTTTGGCATCCGGCACATCCGTCACGTCATGTGCGCGGTTGATGATGGAAAGTGCCTGCTTCACCGTGCCGATGGAGCTGAAGAAATCCGGCAGCTCGGTGGATAACATCCATACCACATGCAACACGCCCATACCGGTCGAGATCACGAACACCACATCGCCGATGGTCATCCAGCCCATCTGCCAGCCGTGGATGGAATAAAGCATCAAGGCGATCGCGGTGAAGAGTGCAGGGAGTTCCATCGCCATCCGTACATTCCACATCGAGACGAGCACGCGGCGGTGGCTTTTCTTTTCGATATCCTGCGAAACGCCGACATAACTCCGTTCGTAGAGCGAGCGGGAGAACAGGCGCATGGTGGTGATATTGGTGAGCACATCCACGATATGGCCTTGCAGGATGTTGCGATTCTCAGCACTGATATTGGCGTAATGATCGACTTTCTGACCCATGAAATACGCGATGGAAAGCTGCACGCACACCCAAAGGCAGATGATAGCGGAGAAGATCGGGCTCACGACCGCGAGCATGATGATGGCGGCGAGCGTCACCGAGACCGTGGTGATGATACGCCAGCGCACGAAATCCAGCGTCGATTGTGTATAGCGTGGAAGGTCGGCGATCTTACCGGCGATGCTGCCCGCGAAATGATCGGCGAAATATTGGTGTGAGTGCTGCTTGACGTAATCGAAGGCCGTCATGCGGATATCCGCTTGGAATTTCGGCCAGGTATGCGTGCCCACCCATTCCTGGATACGCCAGTTCACCACCCAGGCGACCCACACTGCAAAATATAAGGTGATGGGGCCGGAGAGCACCGACATCACTTCGGCTTTAGGGCCCGTATAGTTCGTAAGTGCATCGACGATGAGTTTCAACGCGTACGGCAGCACGTTGCTTTCAAGCACATGGGCGACCGGGGCAATCAAAAGCACGATGAATGCCGCACGGTAAGGGCGCATGAAGTAACGGATGAAGGCAAAGATCGTGGAAGGTAGATGCTGCGGCGTGTTCATGCCTTCCAGCATTAACATAAACGCCCGATTTGTCGAGCCTTTCAAGGTGATATGCGGCTTTCCGGATTAATAATCTATTAACCTATTGATGCTACTCTCAATTTATAACGATATCAGGATGCAATATGGAAATTGAAAAACTGGCGCTTCTTAAAAGCTATACCGAAGGCCGTTTGAGCTGGCGCGAGGCGGCATTGTCGCTCGAGGTCGATGGCTATGAAGCACTGATGGAACTCATGGAAACCATGGGGCTCACATGCCGTATGCCGCAGAAGGCTAGTAGCAGCTGGGCAAATCTGGTGGCTAAGAAATAAGATGGTCGATCAGCGCGATGAAATATATGGCAAGTTAGAGGCCGCCCAGCGCGTGATCGAGCATGCCGATACGTGTTCGATCCCGAAAGGCGATCCAGTCACAGGCTTAGAGGCCAAGCGCGATGTGATGACGGGTACGGGCCTCATGGCTTCGAGTTATCTCATGCCGTATCAGGCAAGCTGGGAACAGGCCAAAGGCATGTGTTCCGATATCGTACTTGCATCACGCGCGGCATGCCGTCTGCTCGGCATCAAACTCGTGCGCCCGCAGACCGCCATCGGCAAGATGATGGAAACCGCGCGGGGCGAGATGTGGCATCCGGGCGAGGGCGACTTCCACGAGTATCTCGAGAAGACCGACCATCGTCGTTGGTTCATGGATGTGGAGACCGCGCATTGTGCAGAGTTCATGGCGCGACTTACGAAGACAGGCAGTGATGGCAAGAAGAGCATCCTGGGTGATACCTTGCTCCCGGTCGTAGCGACCTTAGAGCGGATCGGTCATAAGAATGCGAATGACCTAAGCGGCCCTGATATGCGCAGTTGGCGCGAAGCGCTCGGTGCCACGGACCATCCATGGCCTTCCGAGGTCGTGACCCGCACATCGTTTGCGAACCATCAGGTGAATGCCAACAAGGTGAAGCTCTATGCCTTTACCATCACGGGCCTGCTCTATCCGGACAGGCTGGCAAAGATGGAGATCACCGACTTCCGTGATTTCCCGCTCATCAATCCTGAAACCAAAGAGATCGATGACCCCGTTGTGATCCAGGCGATGAAGATGCAAGGCGACCTATGGGAGTTCGTGATCGACAGCAAGCGCCTTAAATCGGCGCAAGCAGATTGCGCAGACCATGCGCTTGCCGATTATGTCACCGATTATTTCCCGAAAGAGCCAAAAGATGCACTGCTGGTGATCGTAACGGACGACCATAAGAATCACGAACGGCTGCAGCAAAGGGTGAAGGAAACCGGCATGGCTGACCGTGCGCTGATCCTCACTTCTGAGTCTGTTCCGCTCTATCTCCGCACATCAGCGGAGTATGTGCGTAATGAGATCAAATCTCACGCTTCGGTGGACGGTAAGCTGAAAGCGATGGAAGCAAGCGCTGCCAAGGTCGAAGCGGCTGTGCAGAAAGCCAAGGCGAACGGCAACGGCAAGAATAAGAACGGCACGGGCGAACACGCTCCCGGTGGCTGGCTATAGCCTAGTGGTTCCCGGCTTTCTTTGAACTGAGCAAAATACCCACAATCATAATGACGGCGATCACGGCCGATGAACTGTAGCGGCTCAGATCCAACCCGCCATGATCATACGGCTTCGTGAGAATATCGCCGAGCGTCGCACCGAGCGGGCGCGTTAAGATGAAAGCAGCCCAGAACAGAAGCGTATGCGATAGATGGGTAAAATAATACGCCGCTGCGATCAGCACCAGCACGCCCCCGAAAACCAACGCGCCGCCTTCGTATCCGATGCCTGGCGTGTCAGCTAGGAAGTCGCCGAGTGCCGTACCGAGCGTGTTAGAGAAAAGAATGGTCGCCCAGTAGAAGGCCTCCGCCTTCGGTGTGGTGATCGTATCGACGGAGACGGAGCCGAGCGAAAAATGCCAGAGCGCCAGCACTATCATAAGTGCGATAAAAAGGATAAGCGAACCGCCCGTATAACCGATACCCATCGACCGTGTCGCGAAATCGGCCATGGTGGTGCCGACGGTCGTGGTGGTCACGATCACCGCCCAATAAAGGAAAGGGTGGTAGGATTGGGTTTTGGTCTGGGCTATCACGCTTGCCAAGAAGAACACCGCGAATATGCCGGTGCCGGCGGCATAGCCCAGGTTCATCGTCATGGAAACCGCATCGCCCGCCGTTTCGCCAAAGGTGGTGGCAGCGATCTTGATGAGCCAGAAGGCGAGGGTAACCGCCGGGACTTTCCGAATGGTACCAACTGCTGAGTTTGATAACTGCTGCATAGGCCTTGATTTATAACATAAATCAAGGCCTATGCTAAATGGTATTTAGATATTAAGCGGAGCGTATCGTGTGGAGGAAGTCTGCAACCCTCTGTTTGAGGGTTCCGGACTGCTGATTCAGGTTCTTGGCAGATTCCAAGACCTGCATGGCAGTAGTACCGGTTTTTTCGGCGCCACGTTCTACCTCAACCATATTGCGTGATATTTCCTGGGTGCTGGTGGAGGTACGACTGACGTTCTGTGCAATCTCGGTCATGACTGCGGATTGTTCTTCTACAGCCGATGCTACAGCGGATGCGCTTGCGGTCACCTGATCGATAATGCCGACAATCTGCACCACGGATTCCACGGAAGATTTAGTGGCTGACTGCATTTCACTGATCTGGAATGTGATTTCCTCTGTAGCTTTTGCCACCTGGCTCGCTAGGTTCTTCACTTCGCTTGCCACCACGGAGAATCCTTTTCCGGCATCGCCGGCGCGCGCAGACTCGATGGTCGCATTAAGGGCCAACAAGTTGATTTGCCCGGCGATATCGGTAATCACCTCAATCACTTCGCTGACGTTATTTGATTTATCCGACAATGCATCGATAGTCGTGCGTGCCGCTTTGGCAGTCTCTGCGGCCTGAGCAGCAATTTGGCTGGATTTTTGTGTTTGTGCACTGATCTCGCGTATCGCATTCGTCATCTCTTCGGATGCGGCCGCCACCTGGGTGGACATATGTGCCGCCTCGTTCGATGCCGTAACCACTAAATTCGAGCGCTTCTTGGTGTCTTCTGCAATACCGGTTACATTTTGGGCACCCGACTGCATTTGTGTCGCAGCGGTTGCCACTTGGGATACCACATCCGTCACCGAAAGCTCAAAGCTATCCGCGAGTTTGTTCATAGAAGCCCGTTTTTGTTTTTCGGCCTCTATCTTCAACTGTTCTGCTTCTTTGTTCATTAACTCGATTCGAAGTGCGTTATCCTTGAACACCTGCACGGTGCGTGCCATATCCCCCATTTCATCCTTACGTTCACTGTAAGGAATGGTGATGCTGGTATCGCCTTTTGAAAGTGATTGCATGGATTGCATCATAGCGTTCAGTGGATTGAAAATCGAAAACATCGCATATACCGGTAGTCCGATCGCAATGATAAACAAGCAGATCAGAGCGATTTTAAGCGCGGTGCCTATTATTTCTGATGATTTATGTAGCGCTTGAGACCATGCGAGGATCATGTCTGTCGCTTTGTCTTGATCTTCTTCCAATACACTAAATACTTTATTGAATTCTGGCAGCATGGCGTTGGCCGAATCAAAATCGGTCTGTTGACTGATTTTCTGGCTATAGGAGGCATAGGTAATAACGGATTCTTTGATTTTAACAAACTGTGCACGGATATCGTCCGGTATGTCGGTCGCGATATTCAGGTCCGTGTTTTTGACAAAATCCGCTGACATATTCTTCACTTCGTCGGCGGATTCCTTATAAAGTTTTGTATCACCGGTTTTCATCGCAACCATGGCACTGTAGACGTTGCCACGAATGCCATCGTGTTTCATATCCGAATCCATATGGCGCTGGATGAGCTCAACCGATATCTTCTGCTGATTTGAAATGATGCTATCTTTATAATTCAGCCACTCTGTCATAAAAACGATCACAACCAGTGTTGCGCCAAGACAGATAAATTTTGTTTTCAATTTCATAATATATTCATCTTCTAGAAGTTAATATCGAATCGAATGCCGAATATGGTTACGTTGTCCGTGACCGTATCCGTGCCCGGGTTAATGATGTATTGGAAGTCCGGCTGAACCGTGATGCCTCTTCCGAGCGTATCGCGGTAGTAAAGTTCAAACCCGTACTCATTGTCGTTTGCCACTCCTGCCACCGAATCAAGATACGTGTCGCCATTGTGTGCTTGTGTGAAGCCGACACCGATTTCGCTGTCCGGGCGTGTGGGTACCCAACCGTTCCCCACGATACCAAACTCGTAGTCCCACAAGGTTTGGGCGGTTTCGCCGTCGGCGATGCCGCCGCGCAGGAACACGCCGAGATCATGTCCTGTATTCTTATCATGATAAATCTGGTAGCTGGAAAGCAGATAGGCGCCCGCCATGCGACTCTTCAAAGGATTGCCATTCGCATCGACATCGACGAGATGGTCCATTTTCTGTGTATAGGTCCAGGCGCCCAGTGCGAATTTATTCACTTCGCCCTCAACACCTTCGGCGGCTTTGGGTGTATATCCCGCTTCGGTGATGAGGAGCAGGCCATCCTCGCTCTCAAAATCGATATGCGTGCCATGCGGGCGATTCACATTACCTGGAACGCCATCAAATACGGCGGCAGAAATGTAAGTATTCTCGACCGGTACGACTTTGATGCGCGCTGCGACCGATGTCGTCGGGAAGATGGAGGGGCCATTTTTCCCGCTTTGCGCAAAGGTCTGGCCGATCTGCATCGTCGGTTTGATGAAATTGGCAGAGAGGTCAGTCACAGCAAATTCAGAATTCAAATCATGCAACCCTACGAGAATCGCGAGTTTATCATCGAGGAAACTTTGCTCATCCCACAGTTCGTAGAGTTTGAACGTTGGCGTCCCCACTTCGATATTATCCATGCCCTCAATGCTGCCGACGCGGCTTTCGTTGGGTCTGCTTCCGTTATTGTTGATGAAGTAGATGAGCGCTTTATTGCCCTTGATCCCTAATAATTTTTTGCCGTCGAGGGCAAATTTGATGTCCAGGTTATCAAGATAGTTGTTGCCGCGTTTAAGGCCACCTGAGGCAACGCTCCAGAAATCTGCCTTATATTCGATCGTGGTATCAATCCCTGCTTCTGCAAGTTTATTGCGTTTCCCGCCCATATCACCCAGTAACGTATCCTGATAAGGATCTTTCTTATCTTCGGCGTGTGATAATGCAGGTAAAGCGGTAAGGGAGGTGCCTGCGATGATAAAAATTAGTTTCTTTGTAAAGTATGCCATTTTACACCTCGAAAGTGGTTACATGAGAAATTTCCTGCAACTTTAATACTTGGCGATGCAGTTTGAGTGTGAGGTAATAAAGATCGATGCTGAGTAAGAGTGTATGGATATCTACAAATAAGGATTTGATAATTTCGGTAACTTCTACCCTACTTTTATATTTTCCTGACATACTTAGATAAATTCCCAACTACACGACATGTTTGTACAAGCATTATGGTGTGAATCAGGATGTAAATACTAGTTAGTTAGTGCCACTTTTAAGCGATTAATGCCATGTTTTGTTACGCCGATACGGTTCGCCATTCTCAGTGTTTGAGAGGGTGATTCCCCAAAGGCTTTAGCATAGTCCCGGCTGAAGCGCCCGTGGTCCAGGAAGCCACATTCTAAAGCAATTCGGGTAACCGTTTTATCTTCAGCATTTAGTAACATTTGTCGGGCATGTCGAAGCCTGACCTGCTTGACAAAATTCAACGGTGAATAACCACGATGTTGTTTGAAGATGCTAAAGATACTGCGTGTACTGCAGTTAGTGATGGCTACCAGGTCTTCGATAAGAATCGGTTGGTTCCAATTTGCTTCGATATAGGCCTCTACCTGTCTTATTTCTCGTGGTGTGGCATAGGGGGATTGCCTCTCCAATATCGAACTCCAGCTATTAGAGATAGAACACAAAATGCTAGTCAACAAGGTTTGCTCCAATTCAGCCAGCACAAAAGCCGGAATATGTTCGGTTGATGCCCCAATCAGTTGTTCGATGAAATCGAACGTCTGCTTGAAGCGCTCAAAATGATGGTTTTTGTGGTCGAATATGGAGTCAAACTCAAGCGAAGTCGGCAGTGGCATTCCGGTAAGTGCGAATGCTTTCTGTGTCAGCTTCTCAAGACTTACCCGCAGAACCTTTTGCTGGAAATTAGGGCCGAATTGGATCTGTGCATCGGCTTTACTTATAACGGCTTGGGTGGGTTTTATGGAATAATTCTCCCCACGAATCTTTGTGCTACCCTGACCATTGACATGGAATTGAATTCTGAAATAGTCACTTTCGGGAAATTGTAGCGTGATAGGTGCCCCATAAGAGCAGAACCATAAATCGGTGGTGGCGATAGAATGCTTGTATGCTTTAACGTCGAGCATGTGTTCGCTTTTTGGTAAATCAACGATCTTTCCATTCAGTGTCGACCCGACAAAATGCTCCAGTTCGTTTAAACCTTTAATATTCAAGAAAGACGGAATCGTCTGAGTCACCATTTCATTTCCTACTATGGGTAATAACCGTTACAAGTAAACGCTTTTACACAAAATTCAACGTAACTCATATTTACATATGTGAGCACACGTAAACCTTACATCGCTACGATGCATGCAAAGAAAAATATGAACCCTATGACTATTAGCCATAGATTAGCCACTGCGTCATTGACCTTGGTCAAGTACACAGTGGCTAATCTGAAATGTAGGAAATACAGGCTTAAAGGATTTTTTAAGCGCAAGCAGTCGGGGGCAGATTAGAAATTGATATCGAAACGCACACCCAGGATCGTGGTGTTGTCCGTACCCTGATCCATTCCGGGATTGATGATGTATTGGAAGTCAGGTTGCACGGTGATGCCTTTTTCGAGCTTGTCGCGGTAGTAGACTTCCAGGCCGTATTCGTTCCGGTCCGCTGCACCACCCACCGAATCCATATAGGTATCGCCGTTATGGGATTGGGAAAGGCCTGCGCCGATCTCGCTATCCGGACGGGTGGGAACCCAGCCGTTGCCGACGACACCGACCTGGTAATCCCAATCCACTTGCAGGGCATCATCGTTGGCGATGTCGCCACGCAGGAACAGACCCAGTGTATGTCCCGCGCGGGCATCGTTATAGATTTGATAGCTTGAAAGCAAATACGCGCCTGCCTGACGGTCTTTCACGGGGTTGCCGTTGCTATCCACCTCCACCAGATTATCAGCCTTCTGGCTATACACCCATCCACCCACAGCGAATTTATTGACTTGGTATTCTACGCCTTCGGCGGCTTTCGGCGTGTAGCCGGCTTCTGCGATCATCAGCACGCCATCCGAGCTTTCAAAGTCGATATGGGTACCATGCGGTCGGTTCACATTGCCTGGAACGCCATCGAATACGGCAGCGGAAACATAGGTTGTTTCGGTCGGTGCGACTTTCACACGGGCAGCGACCGAGGTGGTCGGGAACAGGGAAGGACCATTTCGCCCGCTTTGCGCGAAGGCCTGGCCGATCTGCATCGTCGGTTTAAGGAAATTCTTACTTAAATCCGTTACCGCGAATTCGGAGTTGAGGTCATGCAGACCCACGAGTACAGACAGTGTATCGCCGAAGAAGCTCTGTTCGTCCCAGGCCTCAAGCAGTTTGAATGTGTCGTGTATCACTTCAACATTGTCGATACCCTCTATGCTGCCCACACGGGAGGCACTGGGTTTGCTACCGGCATTGCTCACGAAATAGATGAAGGCTTTATTCCCGTTGATACCGAGTAGTTTCTCGTTATCGAGTGTGAACTGGATATCCAGGTTGTCGAGGTAATTGCTGCCGCGCTTCAGGCCGCCGGATACCACGTCGAACATATCGGCCTTGTAATCGACGGTTACGTCTACGCCGGCATGCGAGAGTGTGCTCCGGTAACCCGCCACGTCACCGAGCAAGGTGTCGGCGTAAGGATCCTTTTCTTCTGCCGCATGGATAGGCTGTGCAATAGCGGCAAGCGCAGTGCTGAGCAGGAACACCGATAGTTTCTTGCAGTACATTTTCATGCTATCCTTACTGAATGGTTACGTAAGGAATGTCTAGCGGATTGCACGATCAAATGCAAATGATAATCATTACCTATACTAATAGGCTGATTAATATAGGTAATATTTTGTATTCTACATAATATAATGCTGTAGCCCGCGTAAACCGGCCCATGTGGGTAGTGGATAAACGGCTAGGCGCGGGTGGTCGTCTTTACGTCCACGCTTGCTTTGATGGCATTGGAGTAGGGGCAGATACCATGGGTGGTTTCGACCAGCTTTTCCGCTTCCGTTTTCGGTAATCCCGGCAGATACACATCCAGCTCCGCGGTGATACCGAATCCGCCTTCGGAGCGCGGGCCGATACCGATCGTAGCGGTAACGGTGGTGCCGTTGGGGATTTTGATTTTGGTTTGCGAGGAAGCCACGCGCAGTGCGCCGAGGAAGCAGGCGGAATAACCCATGGCAAAGAGTTTTTCCGGGTTTGCGCCATCTCCACCGGGTCCGCCGAGCTCTTTCGGTACGACGAGGTTGAACGCCATGGTGCCATCAGCCAGTTCGGTTTTGCCATCGCGGCCGCCGCCGCTTGCAGTGGCAGTGGTTTTGTATTTTGCATCAACAGTCATAATGTCTCCTTTGTGTAATTCAGTTCGCAGGTGATTTTTTGAACAGTTGGGGTGGCGGAAGCGGTGAGATTCGAACTCACGGTACCGTTGCCGGTACGACGGTTTTCAAGACCGTTGCCTTAAACCACTCGGCCACGCTTCCGTAGGAATTCAGTGTTCTATCAAGGATATAGCAATATATCAAGTACTTATGAAAGAGACTTTGTTAAGGTTTTATTAAGGCTTTATTAACATTATCTTAAGTAATCCCCCTTAGAATAAAAGGTGCGAATAAGGGGGAGAGTTTTATGGTTGAATCAACGCTTAATGCGTCGGTAACGGAACGTTCGTTTGATAGCTCGCAGCTCGCGAACTTCCAATTCATAGCAACCGGTGCAGGGCTTACGCGCCAGGATATGATTTCCGTTAATCCAGACAATGGCGGTTTCACTGTCAATCTTACCGAACAAGAGCAAGCCAAGTTTACGAGCCATGCTGAACAATTAATGGATGGCGTACGCCGTACAAATGGCGTGATTGCTCCCGGTGTGGAAGACATGGTGGCAGCGCTGAACGGCCGCGATACTACAGCACCGGAACCAGAAGTTGAACAAACAGAACCTGCAAGCGTTTATGACCGGATGATGGCTTCAGATGGCTTAAAGCCTGACGAGAAAGAAGTGGTCACCATGCTGCGTGACCGCATCCAGGGTGCTCCGAAGGCAGTAGAAGATCTTTTAAATGATGGCCAATATCCAGAAGAAGTCGCTGCAAGTATGCGCGATGCCGCGGCGGACGGCTTGCAGACCGAGGATAAACAACTCACCCGAATACTTACCGAATACCGAGATGCAAAACGAAACGGTATGTCGCAGGAAGATTTCATCATCAAGAAATTCGGTAAGGGTGCACTTGAGAAAGACCAAGCAGTAGATAGTCCGGCCGTCGAAGCAGAACCGCCCGTGGTTGACGCACAAGCGACGAGCACGGATGCACCCGGTATCCCGGATGTTCATGATCTGGTTCTCAAACGTAATGCGGAGTTGGGAATCACGGATGAAGGCACGGTGGAGCTGCCGAACGGCGATTTTGCACTGAGTGTCCCGCGCGAGAAAGAAGGCGCGCTCAAAAAAGAGCTCGAGGACTCGGGCGCTAAACTGGGTGAAAACTTCAGGATGCAGCGCGATACGAACAGTACACGCTTCGTGATGAATGAAGAGACGCTTGATAAGCTTTCAGCCTACACTAGCGAACAAGCAACGAAAGAGCGCGATGCGATGGTTGCTGAGCAACCGGCTGCGCTCCCGACACAGGGCGAGCTTGTAACCCAGCGTCTGTCGGATCTGGGTCTCACGCCGGAAAATCGTAGCGAGGGTGCCGATAAAACCAAAACCGTTTTCACTGTGCCGCGCGAGAAGGAAGCCGACCTTAAAGCCTTCCTCGATGATAACAACGTGGGTTACGGCAACGAATATAAGATGCAGCGTGATTCGAACGGCACCACGCGCTTCGAATTGAATAAGGATGCGATGGATGTCGTCATCGAACGCGTTATTAAAGATGCAAGAGAAGAAGTTGCAGCGCGTGATGCTGCCCCACAGCAGGTGGTTTCATCGGGCCCGGGTCTTGGCGATGCGACACTCGCGGTATTGGATGGTAACGCAGGTGAACTCACGAGCGAGCAGGCGCTTGCTAATGGGGATCTTGCACTGCCAGGCAATGATAAACTCCCGGATCCTACCACGGCAGAGATCGATCCGAACACTTCAGCACTGATCGGCGGTGATGAAAGGGGTCTCAATCAGCTTCCGATCAACGACAAGACAGAGCGCGATGCGGCTAGTATGATCCGTACGGATGACGGCCAGTTCGTCAACGCGGGTACGGCACTCCGCCAAATGGAATTCTATCCGAACGTCACCAATGGTGGTGATGATATCCTGCGTGCAGAAATCCCGGCCGGTATGAACAAGGATGATGTTCTGAAAGCGGTTCGCGATGCGTTGCCGATGGTAGATCCGGATTCCATGAGTCTTGTGAAAAGTACAGAGATGGGTGGTGCTGATACGCTTCGCATCACGGGCGCTGAGAATATTGCACAGTTCAAGAGCCAGGTGAAGGGCGTGCCGATCACTTTCCATGAAAATACCTATACCGAAGTGCAAGCAGAGAGAAAAACTGCTGCCGAGCAGGCACTAGGTGATATGGAGTTCTATCCGAATAAAACCAATGATGGCCAGGATATTCTCCGTGCCGAGATACCGGAGGGCGTAAATAAAGAAGAGCTGCTCGGGCAAGTGAAGAAGATGCTCGCTGATAAAGGCGTCGATCCGGAATCAGTCACCCTGCGTAAAAGCGTAGAAATGTCTGCAGTGCGCGGGGAAGATGTTGAGACGCTCCGCATCACAGGCGCAGAGAATATTGCGAAGTTCCAGGAAGCACTGGGCGAGCTGACCACTAGTCATAAACACTCCTTTACGCAAGAAGCGAAGGTGCAGGAAACACTTGAGACTAAAACGCCTGCAGATGCAGAAAGACTCATCGGTAGTTTTATCACCGATGGTACATTAAAAAGTGAAGACAGGGCAGGTCTCCAGGATGCGGCGTATGAAAAGGCCGGAAAAATGGATGTTCTTGAAGCCCGCCGTGCAGGTCCTGCATTCGAAGTAGTGGAGGATGCCCCGGCTCCAAAAGATAAAAGCACCGCTAAGGCGACAATCATGTCGCCTGAAGAGATCAAGGCAGAAAACCTTAATGAACTCTCGAGTGCCTTTACGGATTATAGTGTGAATGTCCCGAAACAGGGCCGTGGTACGGAAGAGGGGTATCTTGACCGTGCAGAACTGGTATTCGATGTCGCTGAAGGTAAAGGTGATCAGGCGCAGTATGCTATGAAGCGTATGCAGAAAAAGCTCGATGACGCCGGTATCGAAGGCGTTGAAATGCGCTACAATGCTGAGACCAACCAGGTGGTCATGCAGGTGCAGGGCGGTGATGATATGTATCCTCCGAAAGAAATGGCCGGTAAACTCGCCGAAGCGGCAGAAGCTATTGGTTTCATTGAGACGGATGAAGTCAAACAAGATGTAAAAAGGGGGGCGAAAGTACCGAATGAAGATCGTCCGGATCCAGCGCTGCCATCTACCTGGATGGAACGCCGCATGGAGGGTTTACAGCAGATGGCAGACTCTATAGAACAAGCTGCAAACGATTTTGGTGAATTTGTTGTTGATAACAAAGTCACGCGTGCGGTGGATAGCGCCTATAAAGGTGTCTCTTCCTTCCTGTCTGCGGTGAAAGGTTTCGTCACCGACCCGTTCGGCGATAAGGCGGTCGAGGCGGATTTACAGAAACACCGTGATAGGCAAGCCGATGCTGCAGGCAAATATTTCGAGGATATCGAGAAGGGTACTGCAACGGAAGTTGAACAACCGCAGAAAGCTGCTGCGAAAAAGCAAAATGCCGAAGCTGAGCTTGATGAAGTCGACGAGAAGCCGAAGAAAGCAGCTGCTCCTAAGAAGAAACCGGTAGAAGCCGAAGTGGATGAAGTCGAGAAACCGACGAAGAAACCGGCGACGCGTAAAGCGGCAGTGAAGGAAGATGGCCCGGTCACCGAGGCAGATCAATTCGCGGCGATGATGGAATCAGGCAACCTACCGGATAGGAAGCCGCGTGGTTCCGATATCGATCAACCGAACAATCCGTTCGTTGGTATGACGAGTTCTCAAGAAGTGCGCGATGCGAACGATAAGTCCAATGCTCCTGTAAAAGATGATGGTGCAGCAGTAGAATTCGGTGCGATGATGGGTTCAGGCGATCTGCCGGACAGAAAACCGCGTGGCTCCGATATCGATCAGCCGGACAATCCATTCGTTGGTATGGTCGCTACTGCGCAAGTACGTGATGCATTAGAAAATGCGAATGCCCCGGTTCTGGAACCTGTAGATGGTCCGGATATCGAGGCGGATATCGAAGAAGGTCGCGCCCGCGATGAGGCAAGGAAAAGCGAAAGAGAAGCAGACCTGAAGAATGTTGCTGCGAATCTTGAAGGTCTTGATGGCGTTACTGATGGTGTGCCGATGGCTGAAGAGGTGGTAGATATCGAGGCGGATATCGAAGAAGGTCGCGCCCGCGATGAGGCAAGGAAAAGCGAAAGAGAAGCAGACCTGAAGAATGTGGCTGCGAATCTCGAAGGTCTTGATAAACCGCCGGAAGAAGTCGATCCGAATGCCGTGACCCAAGTAAGCGATCCGGAAGCGGTAGATCTGGAAGGTAGAGAAGGTGTTTCTGCGGCAGATACCGCTACGAATCTGGCTGGTGATACCAGTACGAATCTTGATAAGGATGGTAATGGCATCCCGGATCCGCAATCGATGGATGCTGGCGACAAGTTCGCGGCAGCGATGACGAACGGTACTACGAATATTGAAGAACAGGTATCGCGTGCAGAGCTGGATGGTGTTGATTTGAATGCCTTCAGGTTCGATGATGCTCCGGCGGAAACGGCGCCTGATCAATCAATGGCTAGTAAGGTTTCAGGCAAGGGCGGCGGCAAACAGGCAGCCGCTAGCCGTTAATCCGAGAGCTTGATCCACGTCAGTTCGTGCTTGTTGCAGGAGAGGTGAAGAAGTCTGCTGCCCTCGATCGCCGCGAATTGTTTTGCGGTCGCGTGGTCGGTCGGCCCCTGGAATTTCAGCGTACAGATGAAGTTCTTACAGTTACCTGCCTTCAGCCATTCATTTACTAATCGCAGCAGCCTTTCTGGATAGCAGGCGATATCGCAGCACATCCAGTCCACTTCGCCAAAAACCTCCGGCTTGATGCCGAAGGCGCTCTCCTTGCGGAACGCGATGTTCTTCATCTTCGCGATATGGGGCTCAAGCGGTGCTTTATCGACACTGATCACGTCCGCACCGGTCTTTGCAAGCACCCAACTCCACCCCCCCGGACAGGCACCGAGATCGACACAGGTTTCGCCTTTTTTCGGCAGGCGTTCGATGAGTGTGAAGGCTTCCCAGAGTTTGAGATAGGCACGGTTCGGCGGTGTTTCTTTGTCTTCCACGAAATGCACTTCGCCATGGATATACGGGCTTGCGGTTTTAGCGGCGAATAACATCGCATCAGGTGCGATGAGTGTCCATGCACCGAGCGGTGCTTTCGGCAACGGTGAAGGGAACTCCACCGGCTTTGCCGAGATATGTGGCAGGTTTTCCTGGATGAGCGCCGCACGACGATGGAAGTCGTGTGAATAAACGCTCCAGTTGCGCTGGATGGCACGCAGTTGTTTCGCGGCATCCTTGATGGATGCAACGGGCGCACGCTGCACATCGTACCAGACGTTCTGTGCCCAGTAAGCAGGTTTGGCGTCGCCCCGCATCAGTACAAGATTGCCGTAGATTTCTTCAGGGGTTCCAAGCTCTTCAAGCAGTGGTTCCAAGTAACCATCGGCGGCAAGGTATGCGGTTTGGGTCATGATTATCGGCCGGTGTTTTCTGGCGCGGGTGTGGGCTCTTCAGTCGGCGCGGTGGTAGCGGGCATAACAGGCGCGGGTGCCGGGGTGGTTTTGCCGCATGGCACCACGAAGAGGTAATTGATGAATTGATTGCGTGCACGCACGATGTCTTTATCGTTGCTGGCACCGATCTCGCTTAAGGCATTGAAGGCTTCCTCATTGATGGGGCCGATGGCGAACAAGGTCGCCGCCGCTTCGAATTGCAAGCCATCTTCCTTGCTTCGGAGTGCAGCAGCAAGCGGCGCGATCGCGGGCGCGAATTCCGATTTATCAGGGCATGCGGTGCCGGTAAGATGCGACTGTGCGATTTCGTTGTTACGCATCACGGCAAGGCTACCGATACGGTAAGCCGCCTCCTGTTTTTCTATCCCTTCACCGAAAGCAAGGAACTGCAGCAGATCCGGCAGGCTGCTGTCTTTCATTTTCTCGGCGGCCTTGGCTTTGTCGCCCGCGGGGTTCGCCATGGGTTCGATAGTGATATGGCTGCAAGCAGCCAGCAGGATAAGGGTAAATAGGACGGTGATGATGCGCATGCGAACTATATACATCACAGCCCGTATAAGAAAAACAGTTATATTGTGGGACGTTGCCGATATCGAAACCGGAAGGCTATGACTAACCTACTGTATTAAGACATTATTAACTAATCTTTGTTACGATGGTGGTATGTCAGAACCATTGCCACAAACGACCTATCCGCAGAAAATAACCACGCCGCGCGGCAACGCGCCCCATATCGTGCTCATGCCGGAATTGGTGAAATTCTGTCAGCACCATGCGATGACGTTCTATCCCATGCGCGGTCAACACGGAAAAGCCGATGAGGCGATGGCGCACGCCGTAGCCTACGCAGAAGCAGAGATCAAAAAAGCCTATAACATTGTGCGGTTCGGCATTGATGCGAAAGTGCCTATGTTACAGGGCAGGAAAGACATCCCGATTTTATACATCCCGAAAAGCGGCATCCTCCAGGCGGAGGGGACGCGGTTAGCGGTCGAAGAGCTGACCGATGCCACGCCGCATATATTTAAGGTTGCAACACGGATCGGTGAGCGAAAACTAGCGCCAATGTATTACAAGATCCCGCCGGAATGCATCGAGATGGCGAATGCAAACGGATTATTGATCGCGGTCGACGAGACGATTTCCACCGGCAAGCACATGTCCTGTACGTTGCTGATCGCGGAGCAAATGGGGCTGAAGGCCAACCTGCTGGTGAGCGCGAACCGGATGTATAAAGAAGCTGATGTGGCCATCAGCCAAAAACTGGAAAGATTGAAACACCAAGGCTTTCAGGCCTACGCGGCGACGGCAGAATATATCAAACACGAGAAAGGTACATTGGTGAATAACTACGGTGATACGGTAGACGACGTGACGAATAATCTCGCGTCTATATTCAACACCTTGCATTTCATCGAAGAACAAGTACTCAAGCAATGCATGAAACATATCGATCCAAACTCGCCGGTGGTCGGAGTCTTAAAGGATCTTGCAAGCGGTGCATCAGCTGATCTATTGGATAGTGTCGTTCGCGCGGCAGGAGAAAGCAGCGGGCATTTTGTGCCAGGCGCTACGAGCCTTAATCTTGCACGATTGGCGGAGGCGGCGGTTCAATATCGCCCCAACCATCCGTTCATAGTGTAGTCCAGTTGCATTCAACGACATAAAAAAAGGCGGATGTATTTCTACACCCGCCTTTCGTTTATAAACCAGCGTTGTAACTACGCTGCTGATTTATCATCGTCACTGTTCGTGAAATGATTGCGTGTCTTCGGTTTATCGCCGCGGTTGCTGCGGTTATCATTACCCGCAGAACGGGTATCACGTTTCGGGCCACCGAAATGCGAACCTTTGCCGCCGTTATGACGGCCACGCGGTTTGCCGCCGCCCGGACGGTCGTTGCCGCCGTTGCCATCACGATGGTCACGGTTGCTGCGTCCCTCGAATTTACGGTCTCCACGTTCGCCTTGCGCGCGGTCTTCGCGGTTTCCGTACTGGCGATTGCCATCGCGTTCGCCTTGGAAATCACGTTTTTTGTGATCACGGTCGCGGTTGCCACCTTGTTCGCGGTTACCGTCGCGTTCGCCGCGGAAATCACGCTTCTTATGGTCGCCAGCGAATTTGCGGTCACCGAATTGGCGTTCGCCACGGCCTTCACCGCGATTCTCGCCACGTTCACCACGCTCGCTACGGCCTTCGAACGTACGTTCGCCATAACCACGGTTATTGCGATCGCCATTGCGGCCATTCGGGTGGCGCGGTTTGCGCTCCGAGCGATCACGGCGATGTTCGCGACCTTCGTCGTTACGACGTTCCGAGCGGTGTTCAGAACGCTGCTCTGAACGCTCAGCACGTTGTTCATGACGTGGAGTGCGTTGTTCTACATGCTCGGTACGTTCTGCGCGCGGTGCATGTTCGCTTGCCGCTTGTTCAGATACGGCTTGTTCAGGTGCAGTCTGTTCGACAGGTTTGCTGTGTTCCTGGCGATCATTGCGTTCATGGCGCTGGCCGCCTTGACCACGGTGGGTGTTATTGCCCCGTTGGCGGTTGCCGCCACCCTGACCATAACCGCCGCGAGCGCGGTGGCTATTCTCATGCTTCACCGGTTCCGGTTTTGCATTCGGGTTGATTAAGCGTTGGATCGCGCGCCATTTGAGGCCGTCTTCACCCGACACCAGATTCACCGCTGCACCTTCCGCGCCTGCGCGAGCGGTGCGTCCGATACGGTGGATGTAATCTTCCGGAGCTTGCGGCAGATCGTAGTTGATCACGTGTTCGATGTGCGGGATATCCAGGCCGCGCGCCGCGATATCGGTCGCCACCATGATACGGTGCTTTTTCCCGCGGAATGCCTGGATCACGCGGTCACGTTGATTCTGGCGTAAGTCGCCGTGGATCGCATCGGCGCTATGGCCCTGCTTACGCAGTTTGTCCGCCATTTTCTCCGCACCCCATTTCGTTTTCACGAAGATGATGATGGAGCCTTCACGCTTCTCGATCTGGTTGAGCAGTTCATCGAACTTGCCTGCAGAAGAAACGTGGATCACTTCCTGGTTGATGTTCGCGATCGGCGTATTGTTGGAACCGACGGCGATACGCGTCGGGTTGGTGAGGTATTTCTCCGCGAGCTTCATGATATTGTGCGGAAGCGTGGCAGAGAACATCATCGTCTGGCGTTGTTTCGGCAGGTACTTCACGATCTTCTCGAGCTGAACGCCAAAGCCCATATCGAGCATACGATCGGTTTCATCGAGAACGAGATAGTTTGTGTCGTGCAGCATCAGGGTGCCGCGTGCAAGGTGGTCGTTGATACGGCCCGGCGTACCGACGATCACGCGCGGACGCATGCGCAGTTGTTGCAGCTGCTTCGGCATCGAATCGCCGCCGATGATCAGCGCGGTTTTGATAGAGGTCGGTTTGCCGAGCATTTTAGTGATCGCTTCTAACACCTGTACCGCGAGTTCGCGGGTCGGGGTGAGAACCATTGCAGAGCCGCGCGGGCTTGCGAGTAATTTCGCAACGAGCGGTATACCGAACGCGCCGGTTTTACCGGTGCCGGTCTGGGCAGAGCCGAGTACGTCCTTACCTTCGAGCGCCAGCGGGATTGCTTGCGCCTGGATCGGGGTAGGGGTAGAGAAATTCATTTGTTGAAGAGCATTCATCAACGCCGGGGGTAACCCCAGTGACTGGAAGTTTTCCATGTGGATTCCTTGAAATTTGGATAAAGTACGGCCTTAAGGTGCTACGCGACGCGCAGCACCCGGCATACTTTTTATTGGTAACAGATGAAACTAGGCAGCGATGAGTTTCAGATTCGTCGCAGAGGTTTTGCCTTTTTCGCTGGTGAGTTCGTAGCTCACGCGTTGGCCTTCATCGAGAGATGCAAAACCAGCATCTTTTACAGCGGTGATGTGAACGAAGATGTCAGAACCACCCGCTTCCGGTTGAATGAAGCCATAACCTTTAGTCGGATTGAACCATTTTACAGTACCGTTAGCCATTTTAGTCTCCTTAAGTCGTTTGTGCCGCCTCACCATGAGGGGGCTTTAAGAGTTCATTCTCCCACCACTTTTGTGGGGCACTCTTGGTCAAACGCTGTAGGATCAACTAGTAAAAGCCAGATCGCTTTGTATCCTCGGATACACTGCCTAAATATACGTTGTGGCAGCCTGCACATGCAAAGAGTAGTGATTAAACTCGGGGTAGAACATACAATATTTACCACCAAAGTCAAGGGTTATAGGCTTCAAACCCGCAGTTATTCTGTATCCTGTCATTTTTGGACTAGAGAAACGGTGTGATTGCTGGTAATTTTCCGCCATGTTAGAGCGAAACATCACATTAGCTAGGGTTTTAGCGTATCTGAGTACACTACCGCTAGTGGCTGCGAGCATAGGCCAACTGGTGGGCTTTGATGCGATCAACATGCCGCTCGTCGCCTGTGCCTACGCTGCCGTCACTATCGCTTTCATCGCAGGCATCCACTGGGCGATGTATCTTTTCTATGAATCGAAGTGCCCGCACAACCTGATGCTCTCGAGTTCGCTTTTGGTGCTCTTATCCTGGTCGACGATGCTGGTGAATCTGATGTCGATGATGCTCTTGGTGCAGGCGGGCTGTTTAGTGTTCCAGCTCTTCATCGACTTCGGGTTGAAGCGCCGTGGTTTCTATCCACAGTGGCTGTTCACCGTCCGCCGCAACGCCACGATCATCTCGGTCGTGATGCTTATCATCCTTGCGGTGCTTTAAAGTCACCGTACAGAAAAAAACATTTCCCTGGTTACCGTTCAGATTGAGCACAGAAAAAATCCATAGTAAAAATGTAGAACCAAAATAAAACAATGGAGAGTGTGGGTGAGGGGTTTTTTAGCGTTGCTGGTTTTAGTTGCTACGGTTTCAGGTTGCACGCATGGCAAATTCACCGTCTTCGAACCGCTGCAATGTGTGCCGTATGCCCGCGATGTCTCCGGCATCGAGATATACGGCGATGCCTACACCTGGTGGGATAAAGCACCGAAGGAATATTCCCGCGGTCACAAACCGCGCCAGGGTTCCGTGATCGTACTTTCGAAAACTGAGCGTCTGCCGTACGGGCACGTGGCAGTGGTGGAACGGGTGGTCAGTAATCGTGAGATTCAGGTTACGCACGTCAATTTCGGCCAGGACTACAACAGCCGCCGCGTCGTCTATCACGATATGACCGCCATCGATACATCGGCAAAAAATGACTGGTCACGCGTGCAATTCGTCATGCCGAACGGTGGCACCAGCCGCATCTACCCCGTGAGTGGTTTTGTCTACAATACGCCGCATTAATCGATGGATATTGCTAAAAGTGTTGACCTTTCAGCCGCTTGAAGGCAACATACCTTCAACAAATTCTAAGCTCATAAGGATTCCTCATGAAAAAGTTTTTCTTCCTGATACTCATCATCGTCGCAGCTTTCCTCGGTTATGCCGCGATGCAACCGACAGAATTCAAAGTCTCGCGCGACGTGTCGATCTCGGCTCCGGCGGGCATCATCTTCCCGCTCGTGAACAACCAGAAGAAATGGGCGGATTGGTCTCCGTGGGCGAAAAAAGATCCGGCAGCGAAATGGACGTTCGAAGGTAAGGACGAGGGCGTAGGTTCCATCGTACGCTGGGAAGGCAACATGGAAGTAGGTGTGGGTAGTTCCACGATTGTAACGAGCACGCCGAACGAAAAAGTGGTGTTCCAGCTCGATTTCCAAAAACCGCTTCCCCGCAGCGCCCGCAGCAGAAGTTCCAGCGGCGGTGGCTCCGGCTGCTCCTGCAGAAGCTGCTCCGACCGCTCCTGCTGCCGCACCCGCGGCTCCTGCAGCAGCACCGGCTCCTGCGCCAGCACAATAACACATTAGGAATGTAACTATTCAACCCCTCCCTGTTTTACTGCAGGGAGGGGTTTTTCATGGCTTGGGTCTAAGCGTAACGGTTGTGGTATTTCTCTACGACGTATTCAAGGAATGTGCCCGCCACATCAAAGCCTGTAATACGTTCGAAATCCTTATAGCCCGGCCTGCGGTTCGCCTCGAGCACGAGCGGCGTTTTCCCACGGCAACGGATATCGACTCCGGAGAATTCACGTTTGAGCGCCCGCGCCGCGCGTTCCGCAATATCCTGCAGATGCGCCGCATCCATCATCGGTTTTGCGAGCACGATCTCGTTGTGTTCGAAGTTGGTGCGGAAGTCACCGGATTGCGGCTGGCGTGAAACATACACCGGCAATGCCTTATAGCCGATGACCACCACGCGGTAATCGACCTCCGCATCCAGATATTCCTGCACCATCACTTCGCCGGGTTTATATTTCATCAGCTTCCGGCGCAGATCTGCCGCCGAGGTTGCTTTGTGTACATGCCTGCCATAGGAACCATGCCCACCTTTGATTACACAAGGATATCCCAGTCTGTCTGCCGCCTTCACGAGATCGTTCGCATCGGAGAACTGGTGCGTATGCGGCACCGCAATACCATGCTTTGCGAGCACGACATAATCATGCAGCTTGCTCATGGCATAGCCTTCGGTGGTGAGAGAGTCGTCGATCACGATTTTGCCTGCTTCTTTGAACAGGCGCGCAAGCGTGAGGGATTCCGAGATCATCGGGATGAAGGCGCGTACCACTAATACGTCGTATGCATCCACCAGGTTCTTGCCCTGGATAAAAGCGCCGATCTGTTTGCTATCGGCAGCGAAATGCACGTCATGCGGATCGATGGCATCCACCTGCAGACCGAGTTTCTTGCCTGCTTCCACTGCACGCGTTACTTCATAAAGATCGGTCGCGGTATCGAGCCAGAGGATGTTCGGCGGGGTCATCGTTTACGTTTCGAGGTACGGGATTTCGTGGCAGGTTTCGTAGGTGCCTTACCGGCGATGGCTTCTGCGATCACCAGATTGCCGTTCACGTTCACGGCCGTGCGGAACATATCGAGTATCCTATCGACACTTACGATCAAACCGATCAGCTCCGCCGGTACGCTTACGGTTGCCATCAGGCCCGCGATCACCGGTATGGCAGCACTCGGGATACCTGCGGTGACGATACCGGAGACGAATGCGGTGAGAGAGAGAAGGGCGTAATGTGTCAAGGTCAGCTCGACATTCGCCATCTGCGCCACGAACAGCACGGCGATCACCTGGAACATCGAGGTCGCGGTCTTTGCACCTGTTACGCCGAGTGTCAGCACCACGCGGGAGACATCCGGTTTCATGCCAAGCTTCTCTTCCGCGACACGCATGGCAACCGGGGTGGTAACGGCGGAGGAAGCGGTCGCAAGCGCCGTCGCGATCACCTCCCGCGCATCGCTCCAGAATTTCAGGGGTGATTTTTTCACCGAGATCAGCACGGCGCTGAACACCACACACTGCTGTATCGCGAGTGCGCCGAGCAGCACGCCCACATAACTCATGAGCGAGGCCATACGGTCGAAACCGGTGGTCACGATGGTGGTGAATATGAGGATGGTGATGGAGATCGGTGCGATAAACATGGCGAAATCCACCACACGGATGGAGACGGCGAGTATCTCATCGTTCACTTTGCGGAGGATGCTATCGTTCGGCCTTCCCGCGAGTGAGAAGCCGATGAAGGCAGCAAACACCATGATCGGTATTAAGCCACCCTTGTTGGCATTCACGATCGCTTCGAACGGGTTCGAGGGCACGAACTCCACGATCGTTTGAAGTATCGGTTGTTTCTGTAACTCGGCGATGGCGGGTGCGGCGTTCACGATCTCGCTTGCGTTCTTTCCGGGTTTCACGATCGTCACCAGCGTGAAGGCGATCACGATGGAAGCGGCGACCATCACGGCCGCGAGCTTATAATATTTCGCGCCCACGGCACTGATCTTCCCGCCGCCCATCGAGGCGATGCCGGAAACGAGGGAACAGAATACGATCGGCACCACCACCATGAAGATGATGCGGTTGAAGAGCCCGCCGAGCGGTTTGATCTGCTCGACAAAGTCCAGAATCGTCGGTTGCAGCGGTGCGGGTGCGGATTTCGCGATGATGCCCGCGAGGGTGCCGACGATAAGCCCGATGAATATCCAGGAACCGATTTTGATCTTTTTCATAGTATGTCCTTTTGCCTTGGACATTATTCATACTTCAGAGCAGGGCTTGTGTGAAAGCAAATAATTTTATGCGTTCTTCAGTTTGCGTGGCAGCAGGATAGTGAGTATCCCGAGTGCCGGCAGGAACGACGCGATGTGATATACATACACGATGCCGTGCATATCGATCAGCTTGCCGCCGACCGCTGCCCCTAATCCACCCATGCCGAACGCGAAGCCGAAGAAGAGGCCGGAGATCATGCCCGTGCGTCCGGGAGAAAGTTCCTGCGCGTAGACGATGATGGCGGAGAAGGCCGAGGATAAAATGAGCCCGATACACACGCTCAGGATTTCCGTGCCGAGCAGGTTCGCGTACGGGAGCGCGAGTGTGAACGGCAGCACACCCAGGATCGAAACCCAGATCACGGCCTTCCTGCCGATCCTGTCACCGATCGGCCCACCCGCGAGCGTTCCTGCCGCGACCGAGGCTAAGAAGATGAACAGACGGAATTGCGCCTGCTGCGTGCTGAGTCCGAATTTCTCGATCAGATAGAACGTGTAATAGTTCGTCATGCTGGCGAGGTAGAAATGCTTGGTGAAGACGAGCGTCATCAGCACGATCATCGCGCGGATGACCACCTTGCGGCTGTAGGCCGAAACCGTACTCGCTTTTTTGCGCGCCGCACCGAGATGGTATGTTTTATACCAGCCGCCGATGCGTGTTAAGATCACGATGCCACAGAGTGCCGCAACCGAGAACCAGGCTAAGCTCCCTTGCCCGTGCGGAAGGATGACGTAAGCAGCAAGCAGCGGCCCGAGCGCCGTGCCTGCATTGCCACCGATCTGGAAAAACGATTGCGCGAAACCGTGGCGACCGCCCGCTGCCACGCGCGCCATGCGCGAGGATTCCGGATGGAAGATCGAGGAGCCGCAGCCGATCAGTGATGCGCCGAGCAGGATAAAACCAAAGCTCGAGGCTTGCGAGAGCACGAGCAGGCCGCACAGCGTCGATGTCATGCCGACCGGGAGGGAGTAGGGCATCGGCTTCTTATCGGTGACGATACCGACGAACGGTTGCAGGAGCGACGCGGTGAATTGGAACGCGAGGGTGATGATGCCGACCTGCGTGAAGGTGAGTGCGTATTTCTCTTTCAGGATGGGGTAGATCGCGGGAAGGAGCGACTGGATCAGGTCGTTCATCATGTGGCAGAAGCTTAAGCCTACTAAGATGGTGAGCACCGTCTGTTGTTTCTCGGTCATCGTATTCATGGTGATACTCTATTCAGCTTCGATATTGGATAGGCCACTAAAAGAAACACCGGCCTCCGTGCATCCACGGAAGCCGGTGCGTGAATGCGTATTAAAAGTTATTTCGTCGCTGCAGATTTCAGTTTCGCGAGCGCGCGGATTTTCACGCGTACGGAAGCCGGTTTAGCAGCCGCTTTCATCATTTCGCCCGTTGCTGGGTTACGGATGAGGGTACCTGCTTTACGAGCCGGGACTTTGCGGAGAACGACTTTGAAGAGGCCCGGGAACATGAATTCGCCAGCGCCATTCGGATGCACGGAACCGAGCATGATGCCTTCGAGTTCAGCGAGCACGTTGTTCACTTGTGCGCGGGACAGTTCGGTGTTTTCAGCGATTTGGCTGACGATAGCAGATTTCGTCAGGCGGCTTTTCACCGGACGGATTGCTGCTGGGGCTTTCGATTTCTTTTTAGCTTTAGCCATTAGTAGTCTCCTCTAGGGTTGCTTATAAGGAAATGCTGCGTTTTGCAGCGTTCCAGAACCGAGAGATTGCTTGGCTTCCGTGCTCTCGTCAAGTGATTTTCGCGCTATTTCTAAGGAAAAATGCACTTTTTGTGCTTTTTGACCAAGAAAACACGGGTTTTTAGGGTGGTTTTGCATTTCATCTCTGGTCGCGCGCGCTTTTTCGCCTATATATAGAGTGTCGAGATAACACAGGAAAACACGGTGTTTTAGGCGTATATACAACGTATGACCCTCCATCTGATCAAACTTTCCGTCGGCCCCGAATCGCTTTTGGATCTCGAAGCGTGGCAGAAACAGCGCCTGAAAGCGAAGGGCAAGAAACCGGAGCTGATGCACATCACGCGCCACATGCCGAAACGTGCGGCGGAGGTGCTGGATGGCGGTTCCATCTACTGGGTGATCAAGGGATTCATCTGCGCGCGGCAGCGTATCCTGGAACTGCGCCCCCTCACGGTCGATGGTGTCGCGCATTGTGGCATCGTCTATGATAAGCGGATGATCCGCGTCGTCCCGCGCCCGCACCGCGCCTTCCAGGGTTGGCGCTACTTCGATCCCAAAGACGCCCCCCAAGATTTAGTGAAAGGCACCATCGACGAAAACTTGCCGGAGGAATTACTCCGCGAGCTCACGGAGCTGGGGTTGTTGTAGCTATTTGATAAGTCCAGCCTTCCGTGCTTTAGAAATGATATATGAGACAAATGATGCGCAAGCACCAATCATAAAGAGTGCTTCTGCTTCATCAACATTTGCTGTGGAGCCATCAATAAGTGGATGACGAATACCACCTTCTTCACAAGTATAGCCATAGATTGCTCGAAATCCGTTTTTTAGTGCTGGATGTATTCCAGACGAATTCTCAAGTTTTGCTAGGGCTTTGCTAAACTCTCCGGATGGCTCTAAGATTCGTACTACCGACTCAACCGCATGTATACTTTCTCTAATACTATCAGCATAATTTCCTGCTGTTAGATGTATAGCAGCTTGGCTTAAATGCGCACGAGCACCGTTAAATTCTATTGTACTCAAATCTTGAAATGCTTTTTCTAGCGTATTTTTTTCAACTTCTGATGCTATTGGTATGATTGTTATGCCATCAATAATTCTATAAGCTGCCTTACTTTTTATTAAGGCAACTTCAACCTCCTCTTTAAATCTGTATAAAGATTTGCAGCGAAGCACAAATTGAATAAAACCAAGAATTTCTGCATAATTACCATCATCAAATAATTTTCTTAATTTTCTGATTTGCACTTCCTTGGTGTCGTTAAAATCATCAGCCATCAAATGTAAGTGCTCAACATGATAGCCATAAAGTATGTTGCGCCATTCCTCCATGATCATGGAGTAGCGACAACTTCTTTGTATACTGTCATGAACAACCTTCCATAATAAGGAACGTAATTGCTGTGATATTTCCTTAAGCTGTAGTTGAGCTGGTATAGGGTGTATGCCCTCCGCTTGTTCAAAAGTTAAATTCTTTCTTACGCTAACTTGGTCATCAGTCATATTAAACCGCGGCCTCGATCATGATCTCCACATCATATCCCGGTGCGGCGAGTTTCGCTTCCACGGTCGCGCGGGCGGGGGTTTTGCCGGGAACGACCCATGCGTCCCACGCTTTGTTCATCTCGTCGAATGTCTTGATGTTGGTGAGCCAGATGTTCGCCTTCAGGATTTTCGTTTTGTCGCTGCCGGCTTGTTTCAGGAGCGCGTCGATCTGGTTGAGCACATCCTTCGTCTGTTCATACACGGATTTTCCGACCGTGGTATCGGCCACCACACCGGCGGTGTAGACCTTACCGGCGTACACGACGGCTTCGCTCATACGCGCGCCGGGTTCGATATGTTTGATGTTCGTCATAGATTCTCCTACAGGCAGTTGGAATTGAAATCGGATTTCGGCAGTGTCACCTCCACCGGGATCACCCAGTACGCACCCACCGGGTACGGTTTCATCGGTGCCGTCACTTTCACGGTGCGTTGCTTCTGCCAATTTTTCTTGAACGCTTTCTTTAACTTCGCATCGGACGTGCTTGCGCGCGCCTGCGCCCATTCTTCGCAGTAGAGGTTCGCCCTCAGGCTGCCGCTGGCGGTATCCGGCGGCAGCACTTTCTCACCGGTGTTCTTCAGGTTGCTGTCGATCGCGATATAGGCGCGCGCTTTATCCATACTGATATCGTGCCATAACTCCGTGCTCACCTGCGTGCTATGCACTTCGTCATGCGTGCCGATAGAGCCGGGGCGGCGGAGCGAGTGTGCGCTGCCGAGCGTATTCTCCGGGTTGGAATGCAGGCCGTTGAATTGCTCGAGCGCGCGGCCGCCGGAGGAGACCTGCACATCGAAGATATAATTGAGCCACGGCTGGCTGCTCGGTTCATTCACGTTACCCACGATGCTCGCGATCTCTGCCTCCGTGCGCGTTTTGAACGATTGGCGGGCGAGGGCAGCGGGTGCTTTCTTCGCGGCGAAGTTCTTTTTCTGCACTATTTGCTTGGGTGCTTTTTGCGGGGTGTGTGTGGCGCAGGCTGTAAAGCAGAAAAGTAAACTAAGGCAAACGGTGGTGAGCAGCGATTTATGCATGTGGGCATCCTTACATGGTTTACACGCACCAGCGTACTGCGAGTGGCTTTACACTGCAAGCATATCCTATTTTTGTGCGGGGTGTATTAACCTGTTCGGTCGTGCGATGCTTTAACTGCCGGGGGGAATGCGGGTATCGACCTGCCTATCCGAGGTCGTAGCGCGCACGGCGGCAAGATTGAGACGCTTCTCCTGATCGCCCCACATGGTCTCAACCGTTTTGGCAAGCGGTATCGTGGACGGCGGCTTCATTTGCTCATATTCCATGGCGAATGCAAGTGTTTCAGGCAGCGGAAGGTCAGGATTTCGCTGCACCATGAATACCTTCGCATAGAGGTATTCGAGCGTGAGTGCCTGCTGGATTTCCGGCGAGGCTACGTCCACCCCCACCCATTTCTTTCGAAGCGCTGTGGATTCTTCGAGCAGTTTCAGACCTTCCGGCACGTCGAGCTTAAAGATGTTGATGCGTGCTTCGTTGAAGCGGGAGAAGCCCTGCCAGAGCGGGAAGTCTGCACTTTCGTTTGCTTGCGCAATGGTAAAGCTTTCACGGAACGCGGCAGCACCTTTCCGCGCGATATCTTCTTTTTCAGCCGCACGCGCTGGGTCGCCGGAGAGTTGCAGGTTCGCAAGTCCTTGATAGTTCGAAGCGATGATGCGTAGAATCGGTGCGACGTCTTTATCTTCACTTGCCTTCATTACACCTGCCAGCGTTTCCTCGATAGCGGCATAGCCGGCATAATGCGTTGGCTTCACACCGCTTAGGTCTTGGTATGTAACAATGGCTTTCAGGGCATCGCGTGCCATCACCTGTACAGGGTCGGTTCCGTCGATGCGTGCGGCATCGATTTGTGCATGCCACCACGGCGAGTCTTTGTTGGCGAGATACGGTTTGAATACCACGAGTTCAAGAAGCCGTGTCAGATGTTCATTCGCATCGGCGGAAGCAGAAAGCGGTTCTGTTTCGGTGACAGCCAGTCCCTGATAATTAAGTGTGCGGTTCTTATCGTGCAATGTAACGGCCATAACCAAACTTTTGCTGAAATGATATTCAGTCTATCATATCTCTATTAAGGAATGATTAATGGATTGCTGGCATGTTTCTAAGCCAGTGCCGGATAATCCGTATAGCCCACTTCATCCTTGGTGTAATAGGTCTGCGGATTCGGGGTGTTGAGCGGCGCATTCAGTTTGAAGCGCTTCGGCAGGTCGGGGTTCGCGATGAAAAGCTGCCCGAACGCGACTGCATCCGCCTCACCGTCATCCAACACTTGCTGCGCTGTTTCCTTGGTGAATTTCTCATTCGCAATGTAAGTACCACCGAAGGCTTTCTTCAGATGCGGCCCGATACGGCCTTCGCCGATATATTCGCGCGCACAGATAAACGCGAGTTTGCGTTTGCCGAGTTCACGTGCGACATGGCTGAAGGTGGCGAGGGGGTTCGAATCGCCCATCGATTGCGCATCACCACGCGGGGAAAGATGCATGCCCACGCGGTCAGCACCCCAAACGGAGACCACGGCGTCGGTCACTTCCAGCATCAGCCGTGCGCGGTTCTCGATGGAACCGCCGTAAGTGTCCGTGCGCTTGTTGGTGCTATCCTGCAGGAATTGGTCGAGCAGGTAGCCATTCGCGCCATGGATCTCCACCATATCGAATCCCGCTTCTTTCGCATTCTCGGCACCTTTGCGATAGGCCTCGATGATGCCGGGGATTTCCTTCAGTTCGAGCGCGCGTGGCACCGGATACGGTGCTTTCGGGCGCATTTGGCTTACATGGCCAGAAGCGGCAATGGCACTCGGTGCGACGGGCAACTCGCCGTTCAGATAATGAGGGTGGGAGATGCGCCCGACATGCCAGAGCTGGAGCAGCATGCGCCCACCGGCTTTATGCACGGCATCGGTGATTTTCTTCCAGCCGTCGATTTGTGCTTTCGACCAGATGCCCGGCGTATCCGGATAGCCTACCCCCATATCGGTAACGGAGGTTGCTTCAGAAAAAA
>RGZB01000151.1 GCA_010031735.1 Pseudomonadota bacterium
GCCGAATAAGCGAGTATGTCTGCCTCGAGCATCAAGGATACGCTAGGACAAAAGCCATTGCGTGGTGGACCAAGAGATCAGATAAGCCAGCACCTGTCATGATCGACCAGGCGATTCAAGAGGCCAAGACTATTAGGACTGCATCACAGATCCTAGTCTCATTTGCCTCGAAGTATCCAGAGATCAAGCGCTATGATTTTGACAGATCGATGAGCGCGTAGCTCGAGAAGGTCGATCCCACTTCCAATCAAAGAGCCTATGGCTAGATGTTGCGCTCAAAGTGCGGGCCGTCCTTGAGCTTTGAGAAGCGACCGCCCCAGCGGTTCATGGGGCTCAGGCTCTCCCAATAGTCCCCGAGCGGCTCGATCTCGTAAACAGAGCATAGCTTCCCATCCCTGAAGATGTTCAGATCGATCGCCAGGCGGTCGAGGTGTTTGGACTTGAGGGTCTTGGATCGCCCGGTCTGGACATAGACTTTTTGCTGCTCAGGCGTGCGCCAGAGCTCCCCTCCCGTGACCACAAAGCCCTGGTCTGTCGCGTGCTGGATCAGCTTGCACATGTCGAGCAGGAACGCTGCCTGGTGTTCTTGCAGCTTCATGACTTGATGTCCTTCTTGTGGTCGTGGCTCGCCCCAAAGTAATAGCTCAGCACCAGCATGAGCGCACCGTCCAGGGTCCCGAGAACGCGGGCAACGAGCTCGCGCATGGATTGATCAACCACATGCCTCATGAGATAGAACTGAATCCCAGCCCAGGTGACCACCACAAACAGAGCAAGCGACGGAGTCGCGATCTTGTTGATGAGCGGCGCGTCCTTCGAGGTCGCGATGTCTTTCTCTCGAGACCGGGCTGAATCGCGATCCTCACTTTCTGCATAGAACGCCTCGAGCTCGATCTTCTGTTTCTCAATCTCGAGCTCCATGAGCGCCTGCTCGTGCTCGGCCTCGAGCTGCTTTAACTTGAACAGCTCCTCTGGGGTCGGATTGCTCGAGATCTTGGTGCCGATGATCTTCTCGACCGCTTCCTTCCCCTTGCTCTCGACCGCACCCTTTAGGATCGAAAGCCCGCTCGATGCCAGGCTTGCCAGCAACCCGCCGATGATCGGTATCATTTGTCCGCCTTCTTGTCGAGGCGATCGAGGATCATCTCGCACATCTTTTTGATGTCAGCGATTTGATCTTTGAAGTCGTCGCGTCTGACATAGGTGTGGGAGATGTTCTTGTGGAGCTCTGCGAGCTCTTTCTTCAATTCTTTTTGATTGTCGTAGATCATCCGCATGATCCACCCGGACAGCATTGCGATCGCCGTGAATGCTATGTTGATGTAAGACTGATCCATATCAACCGGCGCTCCCCTTCGCCGTTATGCGTAGTATTCCTCGACGATAATCACTCCAGAACCACCAGCGCCACCGGCATTTCCAGATGTTCCAGCGGTGCCAGCAGTTCCAGAAGCTCCGACAGAGTAAGCGTATGTTGAAGACGGACCGGAGATAATTGCCTCAACATAACCGCCAGATCCTCCGCCTCCTCCAGCGCCGCCGTTCACTGCGCTGATGTGGGCACCTCCGCCGCCTCCAGATCCGCTGTTCGTTAATCCCGAGAGACCAGCACCGCTGACTTGAGATCCCCCCGCCCCGCCAAAAGCAGAAGAACCGCCAATGCCCCCAGAGTGATAGTTAT
>RGZB01000152.1 GCA_010031735.1 Pseudomonadota bacterium
GAACCTATCATTATTTTTGCTAAATGGGAAGTCGTTAACCGTCCTCCTCCTCCTCCTTCTCCTTTTGAAGAAAGAAATAATTAAAATCATTAAAGAATTAAACATTGAAGAATTGCAAGAATTATATAAATTCTTCACAATGTTTTACAAAAAGCATTAAGATACAATTACACAGATATTAAATAGAATTTTATTTTTTTGCAAAATAAATCATAATATTTCC
The DNA here is from genome assembly GCA_010031735.1 of Pseudomonadota bacterium. Lineage (GTDB taxonomy): Bacteria > Pseudomonadota > Alphaproteobacteria > Rickettsiales > RGZB01 > RGZB01. Next base: position 224 of record RGZB01000152.1, read on the forward strand.
ATTAATTATTATTTACATAATAATTAAGTTAATGAAATAATTCTGACAAATAAAAAGTATTTTTTTTGCAAATTAAACAAATATAATTTTTGCAAACATATTTTCCTTTAAATTCAAACGGCAACATGGACATTTTGATTTCAGGGAAAATGCTTTTGTAATACATTCACTACAAAAAGTATGATGGCAATCCGTTTCAATTTCTGCAACAATTAACCCACAATTCACATCACAAATCTGACAATATTTTTTCTCGAAATAAATAACGGTTTTTTCCGTACGAATTTTCACAAACCATTCGGCCAAAAATTCCCCAAAAAATAAAGCAAAATAATAATCCGAAAAATGACAACAAAGCCAATCCACAATATTCCATTGTTCATATTTGCAACAATTTTTAAATATCAAATGATTTTTTGTAAAAAGAAATTTCGGACCAACTAAGGAAATAATCCATTTACCAACATCCAAATATCCATTTTCAAAACTATAACGCAATGAATCCGCAAAACAATTGTCGGATATTTTTTGTGGATGATTTTCCAAAATCCATTTTGCATTTTTTAATTTTCCATTTTCACAAACATTCAAAAAGCAATTATTCCAACGAATATTAAGATGATTATTATGTGCAATTATCCAGGATACATTTGAAAATCCATTTGTACAAATAAATGTGTGGCAAATATTCTTAATAATTTTTGCAAATAATAAATTTTGCATTTTTTGGTATTTTTTTTTGTGTTTTTCTTTTTGCATTTTTTCCAAGACTAAAATGAAAAGAGCTGAAAATATTTTTTTGTTGTATTTTTTCTTATAAAGAATTGTTATATTTTGCAAATGAAAATGTGATATGATTGGATGTTTCCGTTTGGCATTTTGTTTCCATTGTTTTTTGTTGCAAATAAAAAAAGAATATTTAAATCTGTAATGAATATATTGAACCGTGGCAATATCATTGTTTTTACGGCATTTCATGAATATTTTTTGCAAAAATTGTTTTTTATTGAAAATAGGAAAGTGGCAAAATAAATCTTCAAAAAGTTCTTGAGTTGCCTTTTCGTAAAATACGGATAAAACATGAATTTGGTTTTTTTGATTTGCTAACAGTTGTTTTGCATTTTGCCATTCATTCTTTATGCAATATTGGTAAAATAATTTTCTTATATTTGGTTTGGAGGTTTCCATTGTTTTTGTTGTATTTTTTGTTATTTATTTACGGTGTTTTTTGTATAAATTGAAAAAAATAATTGCATAAATCGTAATATTAACTTAGCACAATGGATAATAATCTTAAGAAAAAAGAATTATTACAACAATTTGAAAGTTGTCTTAAGGAACTAATAAAAGAAAATATGCTAAATATTAGCACAACATTGTATCTACACAATTTGCAAA
>RGZB01000153.1 GCA_010031735.1 Pseudomonadota bacterium
ACGATCTGCCTCCGAATACACCGCGACAGTGGCAATGCCCATGTCCTTGCACGTGCGCATGACACGGATCGCAATTTCACCACGGTTGGCAACCAGAACTTTTCGAATATTGGCCATGAGGGAAAACTCCTACAGCGGAATATTGCCGTGTTTGCGTGGTAGGTTTTCTTGACGCTTGTCCTTCAACATTTCCAGTGCTCGAACGAGTTTTTCACGCGTCTGTTCCGGCCGAATGACTTCATCGATGTAACCCAATTCCGCGGCCTTGAAGGGGTTGGCAAATTTCTCACGGTATTCATTCACCAGGCGGCTGCGTTCCTGCGCGGCGTCGGGGGCGGCATTCAATTCATTCCGGAAAATAATATTCACCGCGCCTTCAGGGCCCATGACGGCGATTTCTGCAGTCGGGTAGGCGTAGTTGATGTCTGCGCGAATATGTTTCGACGCCATCACGTCGTAGGCGCCTCCATAAGCCTTGCGCGTGATGACAGTGATTTTCGGCACCGTGGCTTCGGCATAGGCATACAACAGCTTCGCTCCATGCTTGATGATTCCGCCCCATTCCTGATGCGTTCCAGGCAAAAATCCGGGCACGTCCACCAATGTGATGAGCGGAATATTGAAACAGTCACAAAAACGAACAAAGCGAGCGGCTTTCACGGAGGCGTCGATGTCCAGACATCCGGCCAACACCGCAGGTTGGTTCGCAACAATTCCCACCGAACGGCCATTCAACCGCGCAAAACCCACCACCATGTTTTTCGCGAAATGTTCCTGCACTTCAAAGAAATGCTTGTTGTCGACGACCGCTTTGATGATCTCCTTGATGTCGTAGGGCTTATTCGGATTCGACGGCACCAGCGTCGCCAAACTTTTCTCTTCACGAAAAGCCTCGTCGTCCACCGGGTGTCGCGGCGCTTCTTCAGAGTTGTTCGAGGGCAAAAACGACAAAAGCTCCCGTGTCATCAAAATAGCGGCCTGTTCATTTTCCGCTGCAAAATGCGCCACACCGGATTTCTGGTTGTGCGCGACCGCTCCGCCCAGTGCCTCCTTGGACACTTCTTCGTGTGTCACCGTCTTGATGACATCGGGGCCGGTGATGAACATGTAGGACGTATTTTTCGTCATCACAATGAAGTCGGTGATGGCGGGCGAATACACTGCACCCCCCGCACACGGCCCCAGAATGAGCGAAATCTGCGGCACGACACCTGACGCCATCGTGTTTCGAAGGAAAATGTCCGCATAGCCGGCGAGGCTTTCCACACCTTCCTGAATGCGCGCGCCTCCCGAGTCATTGAGCCCGATGATGGGAGCGCCCACGCGTGTCGCGAGATCCATCACCTTGCAGATTTTCTGCGCGTAGGCTCCAGACAGCGATCCACCGAACACCGTGAAATCCTGAGCAAAAACAAACACTTTCCGGCCTTCGATGGTGCCGTAGCCCGTCACGACACCGTCGCCGGGAATCTTCTTATCTGCCATGCCGAAATCGGTGGCGCGATGCGTGACGAATTTATCCAACTCGGTGAAGCTGCCCGCGTCGAGAAGCAAGTCGATGCGTTCACGAGCCGTCAGTTTGCCCGCTTCATGTTGTTTCGCAATGCGTTCAGCGCCGCC
>RGZB01000154.1 GCA_010031735.1 Pseudomonadota bacterium
TTAAGCTTCGCGATCGCGGCCTGAGCTTCGGCGTCCGAGCTCATTTCCACGAAGCCGAAGCCTTTGCTGCGGCCCGAGTCGCGATCCATGATCACTTTGGACGATTCCACGGTGCCGCACGAAGCGAACGCGTCGGAAAGGCTGTGATCGGTTACGGAATAAGGCAGATTGCCTACGTATAGTTTCTTACCCATTAAAACCTCCTAAAGGCTGGGAGCCGCAAAAGAGGATATGGACACTATGCCCGTAGACTCAAAAGAAGCGTGTTTCAGTGACAACGCACCCTAACACAATCCGAGGCACTGTCCTAAGGATTCCTCCGATCCTTCAACTATCATCGACAATCAGCACCAAACGGCACGCACCAAATCTCGAAACTCCCTGCGAGGGCCATTCTTTCCATGATCTGAGCCCCGTTTTCCCCGCCACTTGAGATGTAACAGCACAAACTATCGTTATACTCTCTTCGGTTTAGTTACCTCAATTGTTTCACAAATTCTGTTGGGGTCAAATCCCCTAAACTCGAATGCGGCCTCTCCTCGTTGTAGTTTTTGCGCCAGCGCTCAATGGCTTCGGCCGCATCATCGAGATCGTTGAAGGAATTGCTCCTCAAGCATTCTTTTCTCAGCGTGCTATTGAAAGATTCGATGAAGGCATTTTCCACCGGCCTACCTGGCTTGATGTAGAAGAGGTCAATTCCCTTCTGCCTTGCCCATTCGCGGAACACGGGATGCGTGAACTCTAGGCCATTGTCGCTCAAAATTCCGGCAGGCTTTCCCGCATTATAAAATGCCGCATCGAGCGCGTATTGCATGTCTCGAAATCGAAATCCGCTGCGCACGAAAATGCCTGGGCAGTACCTCGTGTGCTGATCCAAGATCGTGAGGATCATGAGGCGATGTCCGGTCTTGGTGCGATCGAACATAAAATCCATGCACCAAAGCTGGTTGTGCCCATCAAGAATTCTGGCGGGCCGGCGCGGCCCCTCGAATTTGTACCGTTTTCGCTTTTGTCGTCGAAGAAATAGCCTTTGTTCACGGTAAATCCGTCTTAGGCGCTTCAAGTTCATCTTCACGCCCTGGCGCTTGAGCATGTGATGCACGCGCCGGTATCCATAGCTTGGATGGCGCTCCGCGATCGATCGCACGTGTTTGAGCAACTCCGGCGGATCCTTCTCCACCGGCTTGTAGTGCATCGTCTTGCGGTCAATCTCGATCGCTCGGCACGCGCGCCGCTCACTGAAGGTGAGCTCTTCTTGAAGATACCTCACCAGTTCTCTGCGCTGAGCGGCGCTTAGAGCTTTTTTCGGATGACTTCCTTGAGCCCGTGGATGTCGAGCGAGAGGTCAGCCACGATCTTCTTGAGCTTGCGATTCTCGTCTTCAAGATCGCGAAGTTTCTTGGCCTCGCTGAGCTTGAGGCCCTCGTACTGCGTACGCCAGCGATAAAACGTGACGCCCGAGACGTTGTACTTTCTGCAAACCGCGGCGACGGAACTTGCCTCCGCCTCCTTCAAAATCTGCAAAACCTTCTCTTCAGTGAACTTGCGCTTAGCCACGTAACACCTCGTTAATATCTAACATTTCGATGAAAGTGTTACATTCCGCGTGGCGGAAATTT
>RGZB01000155.1 GCA_010031735.1 Pseudomonadota bacterium
CCAGACGGCGAATGATGCCAAGGTGACATGCCTAGCGATACCTCAAAGTATGAGACGTCCCATACTTTCCTACGGACACCATCGAACAGTCGCAGGCCGCGACGACAAGGTGGAGTTGCTGGCGGTGACCAGATGACCACCGAGCACAAGCGTTACGCCATCTTGGTTGAGATCCTACCCGACAAGTCGGGCTCATCGGATGGCATGACCAGATTGAGAAAGTTTCTGAAGTCGGCACTTCGGAGTTGGGGGATCAAGTGCATCTCCATCCGAGAGCCGAAAGACACGTTGACGTTTGGACCAAAGGAGGAAGAAAGATGAGTGTTGCGGTTGAGGAAGCGTTGGCGATTCACTAAGGTTGCCATGCCAGCTGACGCGAGAGTCCTATCAGCACATTATCGAAGCCGGTTTTCGTGGTGAGAATCTTTTGCTTGCAAGTGGAATTGCGTCCATCGTTGTTGAAAATCAGCCTTTAACCCTGCGATCCGTTTTCTACCAAGTGGTCAGTGCTGGATTGAAGCCATCGACCGATAAGATTCACTACAAAGCAGTTGGGCGAGTCTTGAAGCGTTTGCGACGACAACGGATTCTCTCGTATTCGTGGATCGTGGATTCGATGCGATCCACCTATAAGCCATCGAGTTGGTCAGGATTAACCGACTACGTTGAAACAATTCAGGATGCCTACCGCAAGGACTTTTGGCGGGAGTTACCTAACTACGTCCACGTCATCGCCGAGAAAGACGCGATAGCGGGTGTCCTCCATCCGGTGACCGACAAGTATGACGTGCGGCTGTCGCCGTTGCGTGGATATGTTTCGGACTCGTTTGTGTACTCGATCGCCGAGACCTGGAACAGAATCGAGAAGCCTATTCACGTTGCCTACTTCGGGGACTTCGATCCAAGCGGGATGAACATTGAGCAGGACTGCAAAAGCCGATTGCGTGAACTTTGTGATCGTGATTTTACTTGGGTCAGGCTTGGCGTTAATGCCAACCAGATACGAGAGTACGACCTACTTCCGCTCGTACCGAAAAAGCAGGATCGCCGATACCAGCGGTTTATCGATGAACACGGTTCGCAGTGTGCGGAAGTGGATGCTATTCCCGCTAATGAACTTCGTGGAATGCTGGATCGGTTCATCCATCAATTCATTCCACAAGAGGAATGGGAAAGGCTTCAGGCAGTTGAAGCCATCGAGAAACAGACGTTTGTAAATACGCTTCAAGCGTTGCGTCCATCCCGCTAGTTCACCATCACGCAAGGAAGCCCCCATGACCATCATTCCCGAGCACCGATCACCATGGCGACATCGGTACACGTGTCCCATTCACGGTCGAGTATCGACGAGCTATTGCGTGATCTGCGATGCGGAATTCGAGTTGGAGAAAACACTACTCCGACGACGTGAGATGCTACAGGCCAAGAAGAACGAAAACACGTTGCCGACGGACGAGCAAGACGAAACCATTCATCAACACGGAAGTGGGACGAGCGATGGCCAGGGCTGATTCCCACGATTGCGTTGGAAGCGTTGTCGGCGGTCGATGGGTTGAATGCCGAATCGACCAGTCTGGAAGCGTTACAGGCG
>RGZB01000156.1 GCA_010031735.1 Pseudomonadota bacterium
CGTTTCGCGTAGTTTGACCGGTCTCGTCTCAGATACTTTGACCACCTGACGAGCGATGGTCTATTTGGTCGGTCATTCGTTGTCAATTTCCTTGAACTTGATTCGACCTTTCATTCGGTAGCTGTCGCCGTCGTAAATGCAGATGTGGGCATTCTCGAACATCCGGTCGATCGCGGCGCTGGCCAGAACCGGATCACTGAAAACTTGCGGCCATTCGTCAACATCGCGGTTCGAGGTGATGATCATTGCCGAGTTGTGCTTTCGCCGGTCGAAGAGATCAAAAATCTCCTCGCTCACGTCTCGTGGCATGCTGACGACACCCCAGTCGTCCAGCAGCCAAAGCTTCGTCGTCAATATTTGTTTAAACAAGATGTCGAGGTTCCCACGTTCCTGCGCTTTGCGGATCTTGGTCGCAAGACGCTTCACACTCGTGCAGAACACGGAGTGTCCGGCCTGCGCCGCTTTCATGCCGATGGCGATCGCGTGATGAGTTTTACCGGTGCCGGGTTTGCCCAAGAGAAGCGCAATCTCGTTGCTTTCGACAAACTTGAGGCTCGCCAGTTCTTCGACCCGGTCGCGCGGGAGCTTGTTGTTGAAGTCCCAGTTGAACTGTTCCAGGCTTCGCCTCTCGGGGAAGTCGGCGCGCTTGATTCGGCGTTAGCTCCAGCTCCAAAAGCTCGGCGAGCCAGGCGATGTCGACCTTGGGCTTTCGCTTCGCCAGCACCGCATCCAGATCCTGTGCCGCTTGCGGAAGCCTGAGAGTTTTCAATTGATCGCGTATGGTGTCTATCGTCACTTATATTTTCCTTGTTTAATTATGGTTTACTGTGGACAAGCTGCAGATGCCGTTTGTACTCGCTCATGGATCTAGCAAATTTTCCTCCTTTCCCGGCCTCGGCCGCCGTCGTAATTTTCTCGTCGCCGCTGGGTTTTGATTTTTTCTTCGGCTCCGCCATGATCTTTAAGAGCTGACGAACCGTTTTCATGTTCACTTGGCCAAGCTCCAGTGCCGATTGGCAGGCTTTATCGATCGAGCTTGCGTCATAGCCCTTGTCGAGACTCAAAATTCCCCAGACGACTTTCGTATCGACAAAGCCCTCACCGCGAGCAAGAACGTGACTGATGAACTGCTCGACGTGTGGCCCCAGACTGGCTGCGCGTTTTAAGTAATGACCGTGGTCCGATAGGGTCTTTTCCCAGGGCTCGCGGTAGTGGTCCTTGCACGCCTTGGTTTGGTTCTTATCGGTGACGCGTTCGTAAACTTCGAGAAGTCGGCCTTTCACGTAGATCGAGACCTTCTCGGAGTTCGCGATCACCAGCGCCTCTTGCTTTTTGAGAGCCGTGTCAACTCGATAGTACTTGTTTTCAAAACGCACGTAACCGTTGGACTGCGGGCGCTGACCGAGAGTCGTTGAGCCTATCAATTTGAGACATTTGGCTGGCTTCCGATAAGAGGATCGGGAGTCCAGAATGAGCAAAAAGCGATACCAGTTTAGCGAAGAGGATAAGCGCCGAGCCGTTGACGATTTCGTCACAGGCCGACGATCAGCCAAAGAGATTGCCGACGAGATCGGTGTTCCCATCGGCTAC
>RGZB01000157.1 GCA_010031735.1 Pseudomonadota bacterium
GTATGCGCTGACCCCTGCCGATTCGGTTGTATTTTTCCTGCCAAAGTCGAACAATGAGCAACCCATCACACGCAAAAAGCGCAGGCGGCGCTAGGCCTTTTCAGCGAGCCGCGCCTAAGCGCGAGCTTAAGATTGTCCCGATCGTCGCGTATGACTTCGAGACAACAAGGATCGCAGCCGGAACCCCGCGCCCGCTATACATCACGGCTTACTCGGAAGCGCTGAATATCAGGCTTGAGTCGCGCATTGACTCGATGACGCATTTGCGCGCTATCTTATTGACGCATTTTTTAACCCCCGAGCTTGAGGGGGTTCGTTTTGTCGGTTGGAACGCTAACAATTTTGACGCTTACTTTGTCGCTGCCGCTTTGCTTCAAGGTGACGGTTTTGTGATCCGCCCCTATTTAACCAAGTCGAAAGCGATTCGCGGGCTTAAAGTCATCGCAGAATCGGACGTTGAAAACCCAAAGGCGAAGGGTTGGGAATTTCTGGACGGGATGGCGATGCTTGGGCTTGCAGGCGTGAGCCTAGACAAATTTACTCGCAATTTCGCGCCGGAGGTTGCCAAGTTGTCTGGCGTGATCGATTGGGACCGCGAGGAATTCGACCATAACAATCCCTTGCACTGCGCGTATGCGATGCGTGACTCGGAAGGGCTTTATGTTGCGATGCAGCGTGCGCAGTCGATCATGGTCGAGTATTTCGAGCAACCTTTAAGTCCGACGATGGGCGCGGCGTGCATTCAGATTTTCCGGCGCTACATTCCGCCGAAGGTCGCGATTCGACCGCTTGCCGATGCGTTGCTTGGCATTGTCCGCTCGCATGTGATGCGTGGCGGATTTTGTTTTTGCGTGGACCGCTACGAGGGACCAGTTTATAAGTTCGACATCAATCAGGCTTATGCTGCCGCGATGCGTGATTGCCGGATGCCTGCCGGTTTCGCGTCGCATACGCTCGGCAAAATCAATAAGTACGCTCGCACTTATGTCGCCAGGATCAGCGCGACTCATCCGCAAAACCGCATCCCGTTTTATTATAAAACCGAGATCAACGGTCGCATTCGCGCCGTGTTTTCTCAAGACCACATTGCCGATACTTGGCTAACGAGCATCGAGGTCGAGCAGCTCAAGCGCGAAGGTTGGACCCTTACCGTTTATGAGTCTTATTTTTGGGACGATGACTTTTCGATGCTCGAATATGTTTCGAGGTTAGAGCGCTTGCGGATGACATGCGAGGGCGGACCGTCGGGCCCGATCGGAACGATGGTAAAAGCGACCGGTAATCACTCTTACGGGAAAACCGTTGAGCAAGTCGAGCCGGTCGAATTGGTGCTTGCCAATGACTGCCCGGTTGGTTTTATGCCCTTTGCAGCAGGCGAGGACGACATTGACGAATCCGGGCTTTTGTCCCACGTTTGGTTTCGCGCAGTCGATCGTATCGAGCGTGATTACCATCAGCCGCAACTGGGCGCATTTATTACCGCGCATGTTCGCATGGTCGTTCGCAGGGCGGCGCTACTGGACCCGGAGGCGTGGCTTTATGCCGATACGGATTGCGTCGTTTTTTCTCGCGACGTTTCGGATCGCCTGG
>RGZB01000158.1 GCA_010031735.1 Pseudomonadota bacterium
GTTGATTTCCCGACATTGGGCAGACCGACGATTCCAAGGCTCAAGCTCACAGGGTCGAAGTCTAGGGCGCAGCGACACGGGAATGAGCACGGAGGGCAGGGCGCTCCCAGCATGTTGACTGTGTCCGTGGAAGAAATGCTGACCGGCGCGAACGTCGCCTTCAACATGTACCCAGGCCTTGCTTTCGGAGCTGCAGAGGCTTTGGCCGAGTGTGCGACGGAAGAACAAAAGCACAAGTACGTTGAGAAGATGATCAACGGCACATGGGGGGGCACCATGTGTCTCACAGAACCCCACGCTGGATCCGATGTGGGTTCTGCGACGACCTCTGCAAAGAAGAATGCTGATGGGACGTACTCTATTCGGGGCACGAAAATTTACATCTCTGGCGGTGACCACGACCTGGCAGACAACATCATTCATTTGGTGTTGGCACGCGTCGAGGGGGCTCCGGCAGGCACGAAGGGTTTGTCGCTCTTCATCGTTCCGAAATATCGCATTCAGGCGGACGGTTCGAGGGGCAGGCCAAACGATGTGCAGGTTGCATCCATTGAACACAAAATGGGGCTCAATGGGTCTGCCACGTGTGTTTTGAATTTCGGCGAAGACGGCCAGTGCATGGGTGAACTGGTGGGCACAGTTGAAAACATGGGCATCAGTCAGATGTTTCGAATGATGAACAGTGCGAGAATCGCGGTGGGTGTGCAGGGCCTGTCCGTGACGGCCAGTGCCTATTATAACGCCGTCGAATATGCCAAAGACCGCAAACAAGGGGCCCATTACACACAGTGGAAGGATCCCGCCGCTCCGCGCGTGTCCATTATTCAGCACCCTGACATTCGAAGGATGCTCCTTGAGTTAAAGGCAACGACGGAAGGGATGAGGGCGTTGGTGGTGAAACTGGCCATGCACAACGATTTCGCACGACAGCTTGCGACCGTCGACCCTGACAAAGCGGCTTACCACAAGGGGCAAGTCGAACTCTTGACGCCTTTGGTGAAGGGGTACAACTCTGAAGAAGCCTACAGGCTCTGTGGCCAGGCCATCCAGGTGTACGGAGGAGCTGGCTATTTGAAGGACTATCCTGTCGAACAGTACGCTCGCGATTCCAAAATTTTCACCATTTACGAAGGGACGACGCATATTCAGGCGATGGATCTGGTCGCTCGAAAGCTGGGGCAGGCCGGAGGAACGTATTTCCAACAATTCCTTGGCGATGTGGCTTCCTTTGTCGAAACCCATTCAAGTCACCCCGTCCTAGGGGCTCAGGTGGCCGTTCTAGGAAAAGCGCAGGAATCGCTCATTCAGGCCGCGATGTCATTCCTGGGTTGGTCTCAGGAAGGGAAAACGCATCGAGTGGCCTTGGTGGCCAACCGCTTCTTGTTCTTGATGTCTCAAGTGGCAGTGGGCTGGTTGTTATTGGATGCAGCGGTTCGCTCGGTTGCGAAACTCGAAAACATGCCTTCGTCGCATGAAGACTATGCGTTTTACGAAGGCAAGAAGCATTCAGCCATTTGGTACGCCAAGAACGTCGTCGCTTTGGTGGAGCCAACGATTGCGACGCTCATCGACCCAGACGATTCCGCGATG
>RGZB01000159.1 GCA_010031735.1 Pseudomonadota bacterium
GAGGTGGGATGCAGCGGTAGTTCGTGCTGCATGGTTTTGAAGCCGCAAAAATATTGCCAGTACGGATTTTCGACCCAACGTTCGACGAGCGCTTCATCGGACAAATTGAAGGCATGTTTGAGGTAGAGCAGGCCGACGACGAGGCGAGTTGCGAGAGCGGGCGCGCCGTTATCGCTGGAAAAACAAGGGCTGAACGCGGTTTCGAAGCGAGGCCAGTCGATCTTGTCTGCAAGATGAACGAGTGGATGGTCGGGGTTCAAGAGCTGAGAGAACTGTGCGTTGAAGAGTTGAAGTTGGTCGAAATCAGCGTTTTTGCGAGGTTTCATGATAGAGAAAAACGCAAGGTTTTTGGGATAAGAGTCGCAAAACCCTGCAGATTTTAGCTGGCGAAAAGGGGCGTGTCTGCCTGAAAATAGCGGCGAATTGAGGGATTTTCAGGGGTGACTACATAATATTTTTCTTGTTGCATTAATGTAAAAAGTGCTAACCTAAACGCTAATCAGGTACATCATATCAATTACGAAATGTGGTTGCGCTACAGGTACGAATGGAAAACATAATTCCCGAGAAAGCGATTTGTATTCTGCTGATACGTGGGGAACGTGTGAATAGCAAAAGCCTGTACGTATACCTCGCAATCACTGCGGATAGGCTGGAGGCTTTTATGCTCGCAAAGAACGAGGGGCCGTTCTTCCCTGAAGATTTCGGGATTGTGCTTGCCTCTGGTGAGGGCGAGCCGACCGTAGAAGCTATGGCGCACATGACAAATGAATATGGCTTTAATCACGATGAGATGATAGACATCTGCTCGTCCCAGATCGCTGGCGAGGTGTCGTCTAAACTGGCATATCTCGCTATACGTGACGAAGATTAAAAGGCATTATTCGTCCGGCAGTGCCAGTCAAAAAAGTGAAGCCGCATCTACCATGCGGCCTGCAAGTCACGCCAGTGGATATTACTTTTCACCATCGAGTTTAGCATTGCCAAACGCTTCCGCGCCTCTGCGATCAAGGTAGGTTTTCCTAGGCCCTGTTAACGTTTTTACTCGCGACAGCCGATACGTTTCGCATCGTTTTCGCGGCAGGATGCCATGCGATACCAGTTTACCGATGAGTCGTGGTCAGTCACGTGACTCAGGTGCCGGGCCACCGGTGCGGTCAGAAGCCGAAACTGTCGGAGCGGCTTTTCTTCGAGGCGTTGCTCTACCTCGCCCGGACCGGCATCCCCTGGCGAGATCTCCCCGCCGAGTTCGGCTGCTGGCTGGCCGTCTACCAACGGTTTCGTCGCTGGGTCGATTCGGGTCGCCTCTTCCGACTGTTCGAACTCCTCACGCAGGCCCCGGAATTCGGTGATGTCCGTCGGGTTCTCGTCGATTCGACGATCGTCCGCGCTCATCAGCATGCCGCGGGGGCTCGACGAAAAAAACGAACCGCTCGGCGAGCCAGTCGCAGGCGTGTCAGGCCCTCGGCCGCAGCCGCGGCGGCCTGAGCACCAAAATCCTCGCGACCGTGGCCGACGAGAGCACGGCGATCACCATCACGGTGTCGCCCGGCCAAGCCC
>RGZB01000160.1 GCA_010031735.1 Pseudomonadota bacterium
CCGCACGCTCTTTGGACCCACTCACGCCGACGGGGGCACTCTGCCGGTTCCTCCTTGAGGGCCCGTTCCTCCTTGAGGACTAACTCGGCCAGGCGTACACGGACCTCGATCGGGCTGACCCGCTCGACGACAACGAACGAACCGGCGAAGTCTCAGGGTAGTTGTACCCGCCCGACCGGGTCGACCCTGCGCTGGTTGATGTAACTGTTGTTCTTCATCGATTTGCCTCGGCGCGACCCTACCAGAGGGCCCACCGTTGTCCACCGTGACGCAGCGAAAACGTCGGGCATACACAAGGCTTCTCGCTAGACCTCACGACCGGAGCACGATCCTGTGCCGTGCGCGGGCCGCGTCGGCGGCGGGGTCAGTGGGGCGGCGAGCGTGAACGTGCCGTACGTGCAGGTGCAGGTGGCGGCGGTCCCGGCCCTGTTTGGGGTGGCCACGCAATGGGTGAGGCGGGTCGGCGGGGTGGCGCGGATGGCGTTCTGCCAGTCGCCGGCGTTGGGTATGGACAGGCTTGCGTCACTGCGGCTCTTGATCGTCGTGAACGAACCCGCGAACGGCTTCAGGTCGGCGTCCAAGCCCCGCACGACGAGTCCCCCGAGGCCGAGCATGCGCGTGTTGGCGAGGATGGCGTCGATGTTCGTGCCGCAGGCGGACAGGGTCGCGCGCATGTCGACCAGGGCGGGGATTTTGGGGAATGCGTTCGCCAAGTAGTCGCGGTACTCCCACTTCAGCGCTCTACCGATCTCCGATTGGAGCACGGTTTTGAACGCCTCGTTCCTCGCCTTTAGCTGGTTTCGCTGGACCGCTCCGACGAACGCGTAATACGCGTCGAAGAACGCCTTGAGCGCGCAGGCCGGGCATCTCGAAGAGGCCGAGGATCGCTTCGGGTGCGAGGGGGGTGTTGTTCAGTAACAGTTGAGCGATCACCTGGGGGGCGTGAGGCAGGTTGACGAGGGGACAGTTTGACAGGTCGAGGGTGACGTACACCCCCCGGTCGAGGATCGCGGCACCGGGTCGTGCGGCGAGGCGGACGGCCGTGGCCTCGCCGAAGAGTGCTGTCGCGAACTCTCGCGCGAGGCGTGCGCGTTCGCGGCTCAGTGAGAGCCACGTCGCCTCATCGAGGGTGGGGGACACGCCGAGGCGTGACCGCTGGGCGTGTGTGAGCGAGGAGCGCATCGCAAGGGAGGTCCGCACGAGGGCGGCTTGGGTGGTTTTGCCGGCCAGGTCGAGCGCCTCGGCGAATGCGATGAAGTCGTCGTCCCCCCGCCCGGCGGCGGACAACAGAGGGGTTGCGGTGGCTCTCACGGGCGGGAACCCCCGTGTTGTGCGTGGAGGGGGTTCACCTTCGCGCGGAGGGCGGGTTCAGATTCAGCCGCGGGTTGCGACAGGCGGGCCCGGCCCCCCTCGCAGTCGGGGCGCAACCAGTGGGAGTGGCAAGAAAGCGCCGGGCTCGGGGTTCGCTTCCACGGAGTCCCGGTTTCGGGCTCGAGTTCGTTGAGTGCGTCGTCGGGGGTGAGGACGAGGG
>RGZB01000017.1 GCA_010031735.1 Pseudomonadota bacterium
GATTGCCAAGAAGACCGGCCGGGAAGACGCGGATATCGCGTGGTACACCGCGGAGCAACCCGGCATGATGGCCTTCTGCATGTTCAAGACGTGCGAGTTGCGTGCCAGAAATATTGATGGTGCGGATGCCATCCGGTTCCTGACGGGAGGTGTGCGGATCAAAGATCATCTCCACTTCCGGCAGGCAGGCGATACTGCAGAGTTTTGCACCACGACGAAGCATCACGTTATCCGATGCAAGCAACATATGGATCAGTTTGTTGCGGTTCTCCCGTGCTTGCACTGCACGTTCCGGCAAGAAGCGATTGAGGTCGATCTTTTCTTCCTCGCCGACGAGTGTGCGCGTGTTCGCGCGCAGATACGGCGGTGAATCAGGATTGTCTTCGTATGCCTCCCAATAATAACGCGCAGCAGAATCATTGCCGATCGCGCCATACACTTTGCATCGGAGCAGATCGGCTTCTGCCATCGCCATCGCGAACAGCATGACGGAAAGCCCGACCGGTTCATTCCCGTGTACTTGTGAGAGGCAAAGTACGGCTTCCGTTGCATCCGGTTTACCGATCAGGATACTTGCAGGAATAGTAATCGAGCGGGTGGGTTCATCCGGAAACGGGGTGGATAATTCACTTGCATTTATGAGGTTAAAAACCTGCCGCAGATCAAAAAGCGTGAGGTCATGCGAGTAGAAAGCCGCTTTGAGATTTTCGGGATTTCCTTTGAACTGTTTGAAATCCAGACCAAAAATATCATGCAACAATCGTGAGATGCGCGGGTCTTGTACCATGTGTGACATTTTCACAATCTACCAGAGTGCACATATTTCTGCAATTTATCCTGTAATTATACTGTAAATTTATTCCGAAACACGCTATGTTTCCCGCGCTCACCTTCAACTTACGGAAAATATCATGCAGGCCAGTCCAGAGCTTCGTACCCCGGTGCCAACCCAACGAAAATTTCTGACACGCGGCCGCGTTATCACCGTGGTTGTCCTCGCACTAGTACTTTCGTTTGCCTGGGGTCTTAAACAGCGCTTCAGTTTCTTCGTGCCGCCCAAAATGCCGACACCGGTTGAAGCCGTTACAGTCGCTCCGGAAAAAATCACGGAAGTGATCAATGCGGTAGGTACGCTCAGCTCGTATCAATCCGTAACGATCCGTCCCGAAGTGGAAGGCCGCATCACGAATATCTATTTCACAGAAGGGGCGCGGGTCGCTGCCGGAAGTGCACTGCTTGATATCGACGATAGTGTCTATAAAGCAGAAGTGAACGAACGCGAAGCAACCTATAAACTGAACCAGCTCAACAACGAACGCGCAGAGAACTTAAGCAAGCGCGGTGCGGGTTCGCTGCAGGCGCGAGATGAAGCACGTGCAAAACTGAAAACCTCGGAAGCGGCGCTTGAATCTTCCAAAGTGAAACTCGAGAAAACCAAAATCACCGCACCGTTCAACGGCATCATCGGCATCCATGATGTGAGTGTTGGTGATTTCGTGAAAGTAGGCGAAGATATCACGCACCTGGAATCGATCGATATCGTGCGCGTCACGTTCAACGTGCCGGAAAAATATTTAAGCAAGCTGCAGCCCTCCCAACGCCTGACAGTGAAAGTGGATGCATTCCCGAACATCGATTTTTCCGGTATCATCTATGCGATCGACCCGCGCATCGACCCGAATACGCGTAACATCGCGGTCAAAGCCGAAATCCTGAACACGGAACAAAAAATGCGTCCGGGTATGTTCGCGTATGTCACGTTGAAACTCGATGAACGTGTCGCGCTGCTGTTGCCGGAATCCGCACTCATCCCGAAAGGGAATGATGTGTCGGTGATGAAAGTGGTGAACGGCAAGACCGTTCCCGCACCGGTGAAGGCCGGCATGCGTAAAGACGGCAAAGTAGAGATCCTCGAAGGACTCACCCCGGGTGATGTCGTGATCACTGCAGGGTATATGAAAACGCCGCCCGGTGCGGATGTGATTGTAAAGGCACCGGAAGGTTCGGCACCTGCTTCGCCAGCAGCTCCAGTAGCAGCTCCGGCAGTTGCTCCTGCTGCAGCGCCTGCAACAACGTCTCCTGCGTCCGTAAAACCCGCAACTGCACCCGCAGCACCACCCAAAGCAGGCATAAGGTAAGTAAGGTCATACACTCATGAATATCTCCGAGTTATGTATTAAAAGACCGGTCTTCGCGACAGTACTAACCCTTGTGCTGGTGCTGGTCGGCGTCATTTCCTACCAACGCCTGACGGTGCGTGAATATCCGAAGATCGATGAGCCGGTCGTGACGGTGGATACGACCTATCCGGGTGCAAGCGCAGAGATCATGGAAACCCAGATATCAAAAATCCTGGAAGACTCGCTCGCCGGTATCGAGGGCATCGAGGTGATGAGCTCGATCAGCCGTGCAGAGAACAGCCAGGTAGTGGTACGTTTCACCGCTGACCGCGACCAAGACGTTGCAGCAAGCGACGTACGTGACCGTGTAGGCCGTGTGCGCTCCTTACTTCCGGATGAGGTGGATGAGCCTGTCGTCGCAAAAGTCGAGGCAGACGCGCAGCCGATTATCTATCTCGCGTTTTCAAGCGATCACCACACGCCTATGGAAATCAGTGATTACGCCGACCGCTATGTAAAAGATCGCCTGCAGAACATCGCTGGTGTGGCGGACGTACGCATCATCGGTGAACGCCGTGTATCGATGCGTATCTGGCTCGATTCCGCACGCCTTGCTGCCTATAGCGTGACCCCGCAGGATGTGGAAAGCGCTCTGCGTGCACAGAACGTGGAGATCCCAGCAGGACGTATCGAAAGTAAAACGCGTGAGTTCACTGTACTTTCCGAAACCGATCTGAAGACCACCGAACAGTTCGAGAACGTGATCATCAAACGTAACGGCGATGAATTCGTACGTATCCGTAACGTCGGCCGCGCAGAACTGGCGCCGGAAGACGTACGCCGTGTTGCGCGCTTCAAAGGCCAGCCGGCAGTTGCACTTGGTATCGTGAAGCAGGCAGTCGCAAACCCGCTCGATGTATCGAAGCGTCTTTATGCCATCATTCCCGAACTGACGCCTTCACTCCCGCCGGGCATGAAAATCGAAATCGCGTACGACACCTCGGTGTTCATCGACCGTTCGATCAAAAACGTCTATCATACGATCTTCGAAGCCATGGCGCTCGTGATCGCCGTGATTTATCTGTTCTTACGCAGTGTGCGTTCTACGTTCATTCCAATGGTGACGATTCCGGTATCGCTGATCGGCGCTTTCTCGATGATGTATGCGTTCGGTTTCAGCATCAATACCCTGACGCTTCTCGCACTCGTGCTCGCGATCGGCATGGTGGTGGATGACGCCATCGTGATGCTCGAGAATATCTATCGTTACGTCGAAGAGGGTATGGACCCGATCGAAGCGGCAAAAAAAGGCAGCCGCGAGATTTCCTTCGCGGTGGTCGCGATGACGATCACGCTCGCGGCGGTGTATGCGCCGGTGGCGTTCCTGACGGGTACGACCGGTAAGCTCTTTACCGAATTCGCACTGACACTCGCTGGTGCCGTGATCATTTCCGGTTTCGTAGCACTGACGCTTTCCCCTATGATGTGCTCGCGCTTACTCCGCCATGAAACGAATTACGGTCCGTTCATGCAGAAGGTCGGTCGTTTCCATGAAGGTATGCAGCTTTGGTACCAATCGCTGCTTGATTGGTCGCTCGAACACATGAAGCGTGTGATCTTCATCGGTATCGCGGTGGCGGTGTTCGGTGTCGTGCTGTTCATGTTGCTCAAGAACGAGTTGGCACCGACAGAAGACCGTGGTGTGATCGTAACGATCGGCATCGCACCGGAAGGTTCGACCATCGATTATATGTCGCACTGGATGCAGAAACTCGAACCGATCTATCAAAACACGCCGGAGATCGCAAAATACTTCGTGGTGGCAGGCACGCCGACCGTATCGCAAGGTATCGGCTTCTCGCTGCTGCAGGATTGGTCTGTGCGCGATAAATCCCAGCAACAGGTGATCGCCGGCCTGATGGGTCCGATCTTCTCGCTGCCGGGCATTCTTGCCTTCCCGGTGAGCCCGCCGTCACTTGGACGGAGCCCGCGTTCACAGCCGGTAGAATTCGTGATCCAGACCACAGGCAGTTACGAGGAGCTTAGCAGCATCGTTGGCCAGATCGTGGCGGAAGCATCGAAATCAGGCAAGCTTATCAACGTCGATACGGATCTCAAACTAAACAAGCCGCAGCTTGCGATCGATATCAACCGTGACAAGGCTGCATCGATCGGTGTGGATATCGACGCGGTGGGCCGTGTGATGGAAACGCTGCTCGGCGGGCGCAAGGTGACGCGCTTCAAAAAAGACGGCGAGCAATATGATGTGATCGTGCAGATCGCCGATCAGGACCGCACCACGCCGGAAGCGCTCGACAATATGTATATCCGTAACAACCGGGGCGAGATGATCAAACTCTCGAACATCGTTTCCACCCACGAAACGGTAGCGCCGCGTGAGCTCAACCACTTCAACCAGATGCGTGCCGCGAAGATCACGGGCAGTATCATGCCGGGTTCGTCGCTCGGTGAGGTGCTGAACCTGCTGAATACAAAAGCGCAAGCCATCATGCCGCCTACGATGCGTGTGGATTACGACGGCGAATCGCGCGAGTTCAAGAAATCATCCTCGAGCTTAGCCTTTACCTTCATCCTCGCGCTGATGTTCATCTATCTTGTGCTGTCGGCGCAGTTCGAAAGTTTCGCAAGCCCGCTCGTGATCCTGATGACCGTACCGCTCTCGATGACGGGTGCGCTCTTCACATTGTTCGTGACGGGCAATACACTCAGTATCTACAGCCAGGTGGGGCTGATAACGTTAATTGGCCTGATTACCAAGAATGGTATTCTGATCGTAGAATTCGCAAACCAGCTGCGTGACCAAGGCATGCGCATCATCGAAGCGGCACGCAAATCCGCGACACTTCGCTTCCGCCCGATTCTGATGACGGCGATTGCGATGATCCTGGGTGCGGTGCCGCTTGCGTTCTCGCACGGTGCTGGTGCAGAAAGCCGTGCACAAATTGGCTGGACGATTATCGGTGGTATGACGATCGGTACGTTCTTCAGTCTGTTCGTGATTCCGGTAGCGTATATCCTGTTCATGCGCTTCCGCCGCGATACGCTCGGCAAAAACACCCACTAGTCCTTAAACTTACTGCATTCCTCGGCAGCGTGGACCTTCAGGCTATCGATATGGCGGGAAGGCTTCTTACGCATCCAATCGTAGATATCGTTTAAATGGGAGATGTAATGCTCGCCCTGCAGCAGCAGATGCGGCTCATTCGGGAAATAGAGCAGGGTGGAACCCTCGAGCGATTCATTCAGGCGGCAGATCGCGATCGACTCAATCATGCGATCACCACTGCCATACAAAATCAGCGCCGGCACTTTTACCTTCTCTGCATTATCCGAGGCGTCATCCGAGAAACCGAGCAGGCGGTAATACGTATCCATCCGCACCTCTTTCACCATGTTCGGGTCGGTGGTCACCCGGCGGGTGGCGGCGGGCGAGAGCGTGCCGTAAGAAAGCGTTACAGTGGAGCTTGGGGCAAAGGTGGTGGCAAGCGCCATCAGTGCATTGCCGCCATAACGGTAGTCGATATCCTTACGCACACCGGGAGCAGCCAGGATAATACCCTTGATATCCCATTCCGGGTGGCGTGCCAGCGTGGAGAGGATCGT
This sequence comes from Pseudomonadota bacterium, assembly GCA_010031735.1. Taxonomy (GTDB): domain Bacteria; phylum Pseudomonadota; class Alphaproteobacteria; order Rickettsiales; family RGZB01; genus RGZB01. The sequence goes on from RGZB01000017.1 coordinate 5,745, forward strand.
AGCACCGCCCATGCTCTCGCCGAGCAGGTAAATAGGCGTCTTGCCATGTTTTGCCCGTATGGCGGTATAGGTCTTCTCGAGAGCCTCGCGCATGGCATCATCCCCGGGCCAGAGGCCTTTGTGCGGGTTTTCACCAAAACCTGGCTGGTCATAGGCATAAAGGGCGATATTACGCTCGTTGAACCACGGTGCCATCTCGGCGAAAGCTTTCCGGTAGTCGGCAAAACTATGAAGCGCGATGATGACCGCTTGAGGACGGGCTTTAGGAGACCAACTGCTCAAGGGAAGATCGGTCGGTACGGCGGGATCCGGACGAATAAAAGCGCATGCCGAAACTCCTGCCATAAGTAGCAGGAAAATAAGGGTAAAACACCAAAACCGGGCGCGCTTATTTAACGACAAAAATGACGATTGCGCAGGCAATGATGATAGCGATGTAAATGTACTTTCTCACGGGCTTCATTATATCGAGACAATACCGCTCTGCAACTCTGAAATGCGGTTTTTCCGTCTAAGCACCCTTGAAATCAGCTTTTTTATGTAGATAACGCTGGTAAAGCGCGCAGAAATCGGCTATAACGCGCGCCTTCAAAAGATATATCGTTATGCAAGGGTCCATCATGAAAGAACTACGCAATATTGCCATCATCGCACACGTCGACCATGGCAAAACCACGCTCATCGACCAGATGCTGAAACAGTCCGGTACGTTCCGTGACAACCAGCACGTCGCAGAGCGCGTGATGGATTCGAACGACATCGAAAAAGAACGCGGTATTACGATCCTGGCGAAATGTACCTCCATCCGCTGGGGCGACGTGAAGCTGAACATCGTCGATACGCCTGGCCACGCCGATTTCGGCGGTGAAGTGGAGCGCGTACTCTCCATGGTGGACGGCGTATTGCTGCTCGTCGACGCCGCAGAAGGCCCGATGCCGCAAACCAAATTCGTCCTGATGAAGGCACTTGCACTTGGCCTTCGCCCGATCGTCGTCATCAATAAAGTGGACCGCCCGGATGCGCGCGTCACCGAAGTGGTGAACGAAGTATTCGACCTGTTCGTGGCGCTCAATGCCAACGACGAACAGCTGGACTTCCCGATCGCGTATGCTTCCGGCCGTAACGGCTGGGCTGCGATGAGCATGGAGGACCCACGCGTCGACCTCAAATGCCTGTTCGACCTCGTCGTGTCTTACGTACGTGAGCCGAATGTGGATAAAGAAGCGCACTTCTCGATGCTTTCTACTATTCTCGACGCCGACAACTTCCTCGGCCGTATCCTGATCGGGAAAGTATATAGTGGCCGTGTGAAGATCAACCAGGCGATCAAATCGCTCCGCCACGATGGCACGGAAATCGAACAAGGCCGTGTGACCAAACTCTTCACTTTCCGTGGTATCGAACGTATCCCGGTGGAAGAAGCAGTGGCAGGTGATATCATCGCGATCGCCGGTCTCCTGGAGACGACGGTTGCCGATACGATCTGTGCGACCGATGTGAAAGATCCGATCAAAGCAACCCCGGTCGATCCGCCGACGATGGCGATCACCATGACGGTGAACGATTCTCCGCTTGCAGGCACCGAAGGCAGCAAAGTGACCTCGCGTATGATCCGCGAACGTCTGTTCAAGGAAGCGGAAAGCAACGTCGCGATCCGTGTCACGGAATCGGCTGGTAACGATGCATTCGAAGTCGGTGGCCGCGGCGAATTACAGCTGGGCGTACTGATCGAGAATATGCGCCGTGAGGGTTTCGAACTCTCTGTATCGCGTCCGCGCGTACTCACCAAAAAAGACGAAGCAGGCAATATCCTGGAACCGGCGGAAGAAGTGCAGGTGGACGTCGATGAGGCCTATAGCGGCGTTGTAGTCGAGAAAATCTCGCTCCGTAAAGGTGAGATGCAGGATATGTCCCCGTCCGGCGGTGGCAAGATCCGTATCAAATTCATCGTACCGTCCCGTGGTCTTATCGGTTATCAAGGCGAGTTCCTTACCGATACGCGCGGTACCGGTATCATGAGCCGTATTTTCCACAGCTACATCCCGTACAAAGGCGATATCGAAGGCCGTCGTAATGGCGTGCTCATCTCAACCGATTCGGGTGTGGCAGTAGCCTACGCACTCTGGAACTTAGAAGAGCGGGGCTTCATGATGATCAACCCGGGCGTGAAAGTATACCAGGGCATGATCATCGGTCAGCACAACCGCGATAACGATCTCGAAGTGAACCCGCTGAAAGGCAAGCAGCTGACGAACATCCGTGCAGCCGGTGCCGACGAAGCGGTGAAACTCACACCGCCTAAAGTACTCACGCTTGAAGAAGCGATCTCTTACATCCAGGAAGACGAGCTGGTGGAAGTGACGCCGAAATCGGTGCGCATCCGTAAGCGTTATCTGGATCCGAACATGCGCAAACGCATGGATAAAAAAGTGGGTTAACACTTCAATCCTACAAACGATAAAAACGGCGGTTCTGACGAATCGCCGTTTTTTATTTTAAGCGCTCGTTAATTACGAACGAACTTCGCCATGATCTCCAGATGCGTGGAGTAGGTGAATTGGTCGAGTGCCTCGACATTCGTGATCCGGAAACCTGCTTTATGGAGCATCTTCGCGTCGCGCGCAAAACTGGCCGGATTGCACGATACCATCACGACCTCCTTTAAAGACGACGCGGCGATCGTGCGCGTTTGTGCGGCTGCACCCGGGCGTGGCGGGTTGATGACGATACAATTCGCGGCACTCAGTGTTTCGATATCGACCGGATTCTTTACCAGGTCCACGACCTCTGCCTTAAGCGACCTGATCCCATGCTGTTTCGCCGCACGATTCAATGTATCGACCATCTCGCGGCTGCCCTCATAGGCGGTGACGTTCAGCCCTTTTTCGGCAAGCGGTAAACTATACGTACCGATGCCGGAGAAGATATCGAGCACGCGTTTTTTCTTGCCTACCTGCTTTACCACCCAATTCGTCAGCAACTCCTGCGATTCATGCGAGGCTTGTAAGAAGGCACCCACGGGTAATTCTACCGGTGTGGTGCCGTTCGTGACTACCGGCATTTCCGAAAGATAACGCACGATGGTTTTATCCCCTACATTCTCCGTGAGTCTGCCGATCATGTGGATCTTCGCAAACGTGACGAATGTATTCTTGCTAATCTCATCCAAAGGCTTACTACATTTGACGAACATATCGAGGGTGTTATCCGCCTTTGTAAGCGAGATGGTTTTAATACCGTTCATATTCTTCACGAGTGCGGCGAGCGGTTGGATCAAGGCATCAATCGCGGGCGCCAGGATTAGGCATTGGTCGATAGGCACCACTTCATTGGTTCCGCCTTTGAAGAAGCCGAGATTGGGGCCGTCGATCTTGAATTCGGCACGTCTACGGCTTGCGACCGGGATGCGGTGCAGGAGGGTGAGCAGCGCCGGATCGTAGCCCGCCTCCGCCAAAGCCTGTTTGGCACGTGAAAGTTTGAAGGCGCTGTAATCTTCATTGGAAAGATGCTGCAGGTCGCAACCGCCGCATTCAGCGAAATACGGACACGGTGCTGCCTGGCGCCTCGGCGAGGGGATGTTCACTTCTATTAAATGACCACGGTAGCCATCAGCGGTTTTTTCTCCGATACGTGCCGTTACGACATCGCCTTCGGTCGTATAAGGGACATAGATGCGCTTGCCTTCATATTCAGCGATGCCGTCGCCCAGGCCCCCGAGAGCAGTGATGTGTAATGTAACCGTATTCTGCATTCCTTAGCATTTCATGCACGCAGCCCATGGTCAATACGCAACTAATCTGCTAGCTTTGATTTATGGCATCGCTCGTCCGTCAGATACAGAAACAGATTTTCGTGCAGGGTGATTTTATCGTCTTTGGCTTCGGCGGGTTTTATACCGTGCCGCTCGGCTGGGGACTCGATATCGCTTATATTCACCGTGGCGACTTCAAAGGTCCGTTTGCTAAACAACGTGTCAAAGATATCATCCGTAAACAGCTTTCGGTACTTTCCAAGGATAACCGGCTGACAGAGCTGTTCCTGCCGAACTTCATGCATGCACTGCATCAGACCAGTTATTACGAATGGCATTATGAGAAATGCCGACTGATGTTCGAATATTGCCGCGCAAGTATGCCAGCGTTCCGCCGTTACGAGACATTCCGCATCTTCCTGGCGGAATGTATGGGCGGGAGTTACGGCATGTCGCCGATCGATCTCGAGAAACTCATCAAGGAACGCATCAGCGCCATGGCAGGCAAGGTGAATTTCGACGAGATCATACGAAACCAGAAAGGTTATCTCACACGCCATGCAGAGGATGTGATGAAGCGCATCTTCCGCCAGTTGTTCGGCCTCAGGGATGGTGGCGCACTTTTCGATGAGGTGAAGGCAGCGCATCAGGGTAATTTTTCGCTCAATGCCGAAGATAAAGAGACCAGTCTATTCAACTCCGAGAAATTCATACACATACTGACCAACTGGCATAAGAAGCGGATGGCATATGTCACTTCAGACGCTTTCTTAGACCAACAGTGGAAGATACTGGATATCGCGACCAACCGGGATAAAGCGATCGGCAAAGCACGGCGTGATACCATCAAAGGCCTGAAACAACAAAAGCCGGAACTCTTGATGCTCGCGCATTCGATGCAGATTCCGATCTTTGTTGCCACCGATACGAATGCGAATTTCTTCCGCCATTTCTTCGGCGGCATCTCGCTCTATGTAGCAAAGGATAAAGACGAGTTGCAGGAATATACGGTGTTTGGACTGTGTATGTATCAACCCTATAATCTGGGGGGTGTGATCGTGACGCATGGTGGCAGGGAATACCCGCGTTTCTGGCATACGCTGACGGAAGAACTCACTCACTTCTCGGATGGACCGCAGGATCGTTTCCGGCAGCGCGGCGCGCACCGTTATTCCGGCGACCCGCGTTTCGATGCGGCCTACAAGAAAGACCGTGCCAGTATAGGGCCGTGGAATACGCGCGGGGTTCTTGGCGCGAAGGAATGGGCGCAAGCACTTACCCTAAAACGCACCAATCTATTCACCGCGGCACGTATCAAGAAACGTATCGAGGCATTCGAAGCCACCCTCGACTTCGATCACTACCGCCCTGATGAACGTGCAGCAGAAATTTTTGCAGCGTTGCCGATTATCGAGCGTGCCGTGGGTGCATCACGCGCAAGGAATATCCTTCCGGAACTTTTTGCCTTTTACGATCGACACTATCTGCCGCAGCTCGCCAAAGAGGCTGCCGAAATCCGCACATAGTATTGACAATGCGCTTGCCAAAACCCGCGTAAATCGCTGGAAATCAAGGCTCAGCCTAGATAATTCGTCGCTGCACCGCATCATTAAATGGTGGGTTATTGGCAAAATTCGACTTCAATACAGTATCATACAAGCATAGTGCGACGCAGTGGAAAAATACAGTCAAGCAATTGAAAAATATAGGAAATTATGATATTCTACATTTATATAGATCGGGAAAGCCTTGCGTATCAACCCCCGGTCTCAAGAACAAAGAGGAGAATGTATATGACAGTTAATTATAAAGATTGGAACATGAAAAACCTTGGTAACTATTTAGTGCTCGGTATCGTGTTCTTTGTACTCATCGCAGTGATCCATATGTTTGTATCACCGCTGCTCGTGCTGATTCTGCCGACGGTATTTGCCGCTCCGCTGACCATCACGGAAACAATTCTGTTCCTTATCTTAATCACGCTTTTCGTGAAGAAGTAACGGACTAGAATACCCTAGAATGGAGGAGTACCCTCTCTTCTGTTCGAACCCGCCCAGAAATGGGCGGGTTTTTTTAATGCCTGGTGTTTTACGCTCATTCGATTCAACTGCAAGATAATTCAATTGATGCAAATTAGTCGAATTATAGTATATAATCATGCCAAGCCATGCGTCAAACGCTAGCCAGAGCTATAAGTCGGTGAACTTTTAGAAAGACGGCCTTTGAGAATTGCACGTATCGGATCCGTATTCCAACACATACCTCCGGAATGCTATGGGGGAACCCAGCGGAGCATGGCGCAGATGACAGCCTTCCAGGCTGCGGTTTGTGCGCATGATATCACTATTTATGGTCCTCAGGGCTCGCAGATTATCCCCTTTACGGAAAACATCGCGGCACGGCTAGGTCTGCCTATTGAAATGGAAGAGAACCATATCCGTATTGATAACGGTAAGGGTAAGTTTGGTTCGGTGACCTTACGAACCATACCGTATGGCCCCACCGGCTATAATGATCCCACCTCGCAATTCAAAAACGATGAACTGGCAAAACTTTTGATTGCTGATGCTGCGATGAATCCCTTCGAATTGATTCACGTTCATTCCAAGATGCGTATTCCATTGCTTGCTGCTGCTGGCCTGCTGCCTCTCGTGGTTGCACACGAACATGATCTGCCCAGTTCCAATATGGAGATTCACCAAAGCTACCGTTATCCTGTTATTGCCATCTCCCAATCGCAGGCAGAGCATTTTTGCCAGATACACGACCCAAGACTATTGCTTGGGGTCGCTTATCATGGGCTTGATTCCTTTACCTTCCACTACGAAAAGGATACACAAGGATACACAAGGATATCTTGCACATATCGGGCGCTTCGGTGAGGATAAGGGCGCACATCGCTCGATCGAAATCGCAAGGCGTAGCGGAATGCCACTCATTATTGCGGGTACTACGAACAATCATGCGGGACATGAAGAATACTTCGCAGCGCACGTGCAGCCACATATTACGGTGACGGATAAGGAATTCCTGAGTAACCTCGTCGGCAGGTCACGCGGGGAAGTCGCAAAGGAGATCGCGAAGATCCAATGTGCACACAATAAAAAAGCGGTGGTTATTTTCGTAGGTGAGGCAAACGAGAACGAAAAGCAGATTCTTTACGGCGGCGCTGAAGCGACGCTTTTCCCTATTAGCTGGTCGGAACCGTTCGGTAGAGTGCTCATCGAATCCATGGCAGCGGGTACACCAGTGATTGCTTACCGTAAACTGGGCCAAATTGATACTGGTTCGGTAAAGGAGATCGTGGATGAGGGTATCACAGGGTATATGGTAGATGGTGTAAACGAGGAATCAGCCATTGCTGCCGCCGTCGAGGCCGTAGGGCGCATCAAGGATATCGACCGCTTCGGAGTGCGCCAACGCTTTGACGAAAAATGGTCTTCTGAGCGCAATGCCATACGCTTGGACGAACTCTATCAACGATGCATGGATATGCGCCTAGAATTATATACCCACGCACAATTTACGCATCGCGACGATCGCGATAGTGGCATACCGACAAGGACATAAGTGATGAGTACAGAACTGAACCATACGCAACGAATGGAAATACTATATAAGGTCATAGAGGATGGTGGACAATTCAAAACCATCACACCGGAAGAAGTAGAGCATATTCTTTCCGATATTTCGTACGATAGAGCGAAGAAAGCACTCATTAAAGAGTATCCAGAGAAATTTGATAAAGATACTTTTTCAGAATTGCGTAATTGTGCGTTGGATGCACTGGACTTGATCTAGCTCATTGCGCCTTTCTCTTTGTGCGTTGTATCGTGCGGCAAAGGGGTCTAAATGGGGCGTTTTATCACCATTATATTCATCGTATGCACACTGGTGGGCTGCCAAAAGAAGCCCATCACCTATTATCGCGGCATGATCCCGGATTATCGCTTAAGCCCCGATGGGCGCTACTACCCCGTCGATAACGATGGGAGATTCACGGCGATGTCGATGGATTACCGGGAAAACAATAACGATGGCATCTATTATTATCCTTGCCCGGTAGAGCCACCCCCTAATGTGCCATCCGTAATGTATGGCAACACATGGCTGGAACGTCAGCAGCAGGGGAAAATCCCCGAAGCCTTTAAAGGTTGGCAGGGACAGATCGAACAGGCAATGAAGCAACAATCGGATGAAGATGCAAACGAGCCCTCTGGCAAGAATCGTGAGCGCAATAAAGCCCCGGTGATATTGCAGGGGCAATCCTGTCCGCTGGAGCCTGTACAGAAGCGGCGTCTTGAACGATATGCAGCGCAGAATCCGGGATATGTAGTACCCATGCAGGTCCAGCCCCCACAACCGCAGGTCATGCCGGCACCTGTAATACCGCAGGGGTTTTATTATCCGTATTATCCGACAACCCCTGCCTACGCCCCACTGCCGGTGCAGACACCCTCCGTGCCGCTACCTGCTGCATCAGAGGATAACGACGGTGCCTACCAGCTGCCACCGGATAAAGTAGATGCCGCAGAGAAAGATAACGAAGAGCCGGCATACCATCAGTATTGGGATCTGTATTAGCGGAAAAATCTTTACTTTAATACGCTACATGTAATATTTATGCTGACCAACGTTTTTTGAGGTAATCCATCCGCATGAAAAAATATAACTTTTTAATCGTGTTTACAGCCCTGCTTTTCGGTAGTCAGCAGCTTCAGGCGAAAGAAGGTCTGTATCTGAACTTTTCGGGAACTGTGGATATAATCCAGGATCAGAATGTGGAAGATACCACTTCCCCGCCACCAAACCAGTTGAATATTAGCTATGATACCGCTTTCGGTGCTTCGGGTGCATTGGGTTATGCTTTTGAGAATGGTTTCCGCTTCGAAACAGAGGCAAGACATCAATGGATACAAGGTGGCGAGATTACTTTTGGTGGCTCTACGCTTTCCGCGAGTTCAAGTGAAACAGACAACTTCTGGGCATTCATGTTGAATGGGTATTACGACTTCAACAATAGCTCGGATTTTGTACCGTATATCGGCGGGGGTCTTGGATATACGAATATTGATGCCGATGATTCGATATTTGCAGGTCAGGTGATGGCAGGTATCGGCTATAAGCTGACGGACGGAACCATAATCTACACAGGCTATCGTTTCTTTAGCACGCTGAGTGATCTGAAAGATAGCGGTCTTACAGCGGATCCGTTACAGATCCACTCGATTGAACTGGGACTACGCTTTATCTTTTAGCCAAATATGTAGCGTATAAGACCCCATATTCCGAATACGATGAAGATAGCTGCGGCTATTCGGTGCACAGTTGGCAGCGAAACACGCTCTAAGATCCTGTTACCTAGCAGCACCGCCGGGACGTTCACGAGCAACATCCCGACCGTCGTGCCGGCAGCGACGGCAAAGAGCGAATGGTATTCCGCCGCGAGTGTCACGGTCAGAAGTTGTGTTTTATCCCCTATTTCTGCGACGAAAAATGCGAAGGCACTCGCTAAGAAGGGCCCTATCTGTGTTGTGGATACGGAAGACTCTTCCGGTGCGGCATCCGGAATCAACACCCAGAAGCCGACTGCGAGAAAAAGGATGGATACTGCAAGCGTGAGATAAGCGCTATCCATGAGCGTGGCCAGCCATGCCCCTGCCCAGGCAGAAATACCATGATTCACGAGTGTTGCGGCCAAGATGCCCAGGATGATCGGAACCGGCTTGCGGTACCGCGCCGCCAAGATGAAGGAAAGCAACTGCGTTTTATCGCCGATCTCGGCGAGGGCGACGAGTGGGATGGAAGTGAGGAATGCGTTCATGACGATGACAAAGCGAGCCGGGCGGAGGTGAATACATACGACAAATCATTCCGCCCAGCTCTGGACAGATCATTTGCCGTAAGTCTCACCAAAATGTGGATGGATCCACACCCTAAAAACGCCATGCTGATGCTAGCAAGTATGTTGACGTTTTCCTTCCCAAGATACGGGAAGCGGTTACTCCCTTAAGGATGAAGATGTTTTAGCAGATTGAATATAAGACGGCAATGACGATAAATGGTCGGGACGACAGGATTGATTCGTAAACGCTTCATGCGGTTCCTCACCCTTCGGGCGGCGATGCCGTCCAAAACAGTTTTACTGTTTTGTCGAACGACGTTCTCATCTGCATATCCACCATTTATCGAATGGCCCTGGGCCATCGCTAAATGGTCGGGACGACAGGATTCGAACCTGCGACCTTCAGACCCCCAGTCTGACGCGCTACCAGGCTGCGCTACGCCCCGTTGCCATTCGAGCGTAATAAACACAATTCACCGGCCGCATTCAAGCGTTATCTCGGTTATTGTGCGTTCAGTATGTCCTTAAGTTCGCAGAGTTCGTTGAAGATGCGCTTCAGTTTATCGACATCTTTTTGCGGCAATTTGTTCGCCGCCTTTTTGCCAGATGCGGGAACCGCTTCCGCTGCACCGAAGAGTTCGGGCTGGTTCGGTGTAACGGTCGATTTATTTTTTGTGCTTAAGAATTTCTGTGCACCTTTGATGGTGAAGCCTTTCTCGTGTAGCAGCGCTTTGACTTCTTTCAGGATTTCCACATCCTGCGGGCGATAATAACGATGACCGCCGCGACGCTTATGCGGCTTGATCATGGTGAATTTGCTTTCCCAGAAACGCAGCACATGCTGCGGAAGGCCGAGCTCGGTCGCTACTTCACCGATGGTGCGGAAGGCGCCGGGCGCTTTCGGGTGATTATCTGGCAGCATAGAGGCTTACCTCAGAGGAGAATACTGCGGCTAAAACGGTTTCGTGGATCTTAGGAATTGCCACCAGAAGAACCTGAGGTTCCCTTGAGGCTCGTATTCACGCGTTTGATCATGATGTTAGAAGCATGGAAACTGACGACGCGGCGTGCCGTGATCGGAACTTCCACTTTGGTTTTCGGGTTACGACCGATGCGCTGTTTCTTCTGGCGCACTTTAAACGTGCCGAAAGAAGAGAGCTTCACGCTTTCGCCGCGCTCTAACCCTTTGATTACTTCTTCCATTACGGAATCAACGAGGTCTGCACACTCGGTGTGTGAGAAACCGATTTCACGGTAAACTGCTTCGGTAAGGTCTGCGCGGGTAAGTGTTTTGGTCATGGTTTTTCCCTCCAATCCTATGCAAATTAACGGTTTTTTGGCCCTAAGTCAACCAAAAAGCAATATAGAGCATTGTAATTCAGCGATTTTTTACCATCTGGCAAGGCAGGAGCCCCAGGCAAGCCCGCCGCCAATGGCCTGAAGTGACACTAATTGGCCCTTTTTGAGCTTTCCGGCGCTGGCTGCCGTGTGGAGCGCGAGCGGGATAGAAGCGGCCGAGGTATTGGCATGATGTGCGACCGTCGTGACCACTTTTTCCATCGGAAGATCGAGGCGTTTGGCCATCGCTTCCATGATGCGTATATTCGCTTGGTGGGGCACCACCCAATCGACATCGGCTACGGAGAGTTTGTTTTTGTTCAGGGATTCGAGTGTGGTATCGGAAAGTTTAGCCACCGCGTGTTTGAAGACATCTTTACCCTGCATGTGGATCTTGCCGGAAAAGCCTGCTTCGGTGCCCGCACCACCATTCACGAATAATATTTCGCGTGTGCTGCCATCGGAGTGCAGATGCGTAGAGAGAATGCCGCGTGATGTATCTTGCGATGCAGAAAGCACCAGTGCACCGGCACCGTCACCGAATAAAATACAGGTGCCACGGTCTTTCCAATCAACGATGCGAGAGAGTGTTTCCGCACCGATCACGAGCACATGTTTCGCATCGCCGCAGCGGATGAATTTATCCGCGGTCGCGAGCGCATAAATAAAACCAGCGCATACGGCCTGCACATCGAACGCGGCACCCTTTGTCATGCCGAGCAGATGCTGCACGCGGGTGGCGGTGGAAGGAAAAGTGTTATCTGGCGTAGTGGTCGCAACGACGATCAGGTCGATATCATCCGCAGAAAGTTTTGCATTCGAGAGGGCATCCTTCGCTGCATGAAATGCGAGGTCAGAACTGAATTCATTCGATGCAGCGATATGACGCTGTTTAATGCCTGTGCGTTCAACAATCCACTCATCGGACGTTTCCACCGAGGCTTCTAAATCTTTGTTGGTGACCACTTTCGAAGGCAGATATGCGCCGTGGCCAGAAATAACCGAATGCACCATTTAAGGAGTCCTTATTTAAGCGGCGTTTGGTTCCGCTTTATCAATCAAATGACGGGAATTTTTGATTTCTTCAATGATTTTTTCATTCACGTTATGCGCAATCATCTCGACTGCCATGTCAATGGCATTGAAGAAACTGAATGCATCCGCACCGCCATGACTTTTTACCACGATGCCGTTAAGCCCCAAGAACATAGCGCCGTTATGCTGGCGCGGATCGATTTTTTTGTAGAGTGTAGAAAGTGCAGGCTTTGCGAAGAGATAGCCAAGCATCGCCATCCAGGAGCTACGATACGCTTGTGATAAGAAATGTGCGCAGATCTTTGCAGTGCCTTCAGCGGTTTTGAGCGCGATGTTGCCAGAAAAACCATCAGCTACGATCACATCGACCTCGCCTTTGCCGATGTTGTTGCCTTCGACATACCCGGTGAAGCGGATATATTCGCCGACATTGCGAAGCATCTGTGCAGCTTCCTTCACTTCATCACGACCTTTCATATCTTCAGAGCCGATATTAAGCAGGCCCACACGCGGATTCTCACGACCGAGCACGGCGCGTGCGAACGCATCGCCCATCACGGCAAACTGGAAGAGATTGCTCGCATCACATTCCACATTCGCACCGAGGTCTAAGATGACACATTCGCTATGCATCGTGGGGAAGAGGGAGCCCATCGCCGGACGGTCGATACCCTCGAGTGTACGCAGCGTGAATTTGGAGATCGCCATCAAAGCGCCGGTATTGCCAGCAGAAACGGCACCGTCCGCTACCTTATCCCCCACAGCACGAATCGCAAGACCCATGCTTGAATCCTTGCCTTTGCGGAGCGCCGCAGAAGGTTTTTCATCATTGGTGATGGCAACCGCCGTATGGTGGATATTGCAGGCGTCTTTGAGTGCCGGGAGACGATCGAGGATCGGTTTTAATTTGGTTTCATCGCCGTAAGCAATGAACTTCACGTTCGGATAACGCAGGCGTGCTTGTGCGGCGCCCTCAAGCACGGAGGCAGGAGCGTGATCACCACCCATCGCGTCTAGAGCAATCGTTATATGGCGAGAAGCATTCATCGCGGCCGTGGCTTATTAATGGGGAGAGTAACTGCGTGCAGTACTGTACGCAGTTTACTTCGTTTCGCCAGCAGCGGTCGCTTCCGGAGCAACAAAAATCTGACGACCTTTGTAGTAGCCATCTGTGGTGGCACGGTGCGGAAGTTTCAGTTCGCCCGTCGTCGGATCTTCAACGAGGTTGATGCCTTTAAGTGCATGGTGCGAACGACGCATATTGCGGCATGACTTCGATTTCTTCTTCTTTGGAACAGCCATTGCAATGTATCCTTTTTGTTTCTATACATAATTCGTGCGAGTAAGAGGGCATAAAATGCCGTTCCACGCGGTCAGGGTGGCGGTTATAGCTCATAATGGGGTGTATATCCAGTACTTTAGCAAAAAAAATCGGATGCCCTAAATACAGGCTGTAAAATAAAGAATAACCATATGAAAAACATGAATAAATTCTTCTCCTTGATTGCGCTTGCGGTATTGGTTTCCGCCTGCATCAAAACGGAAGAGGACAGGGGCTATGTGACCCGGTTCTCGAAATTCGACCAGGTTCAGACCGGTACGACCACCAAAGAGCAAGTGAAAGAGCTGCTGGGCACTCCTTCGACGGAATCCAGTTTCGGCGATAATTGCTGGTATTATATCAGCACAAAAACCGAGACAGTGGCTCTTGGCAGCCCCGATGTCGTCGACCAAACGGTGTGGGCAATCCATTTCAATCCGGAAGGTGTCGTGAGCAGTGTGAATAAGTATACCGCAGCGGATGCGCGCGAGATCGCGATCGCCAAAGACCGTACCGCGACCGAAGGCGATAACTTCAATATCATCCAGCAATTCCTTGGCAATATCGGCCGCTTTAATAGCGACGAAGATGCGGCAGGCGGTAGTGGTGGTGTTCCGATCCCGCGCGGTGCAAGGCAGTAATAAAGTCTTAACGGTTTTCTGCTACAGTTAGTTTTCAAGAGGAGAACCTATGGCTAATCCGGAAGTGATACTGACTGGTACCGTCATCATTACCTGTGAATATCATGGGAAGATGCATGTCGCGGTATGCCAGCGTTTACCCAACAACGAACCGATGACCAGTGCCGGAACCGTATTCCGTCCGAATTTCGGGGATAAAGATACGCGTGATACCGCACTTCGCAGCGCGAAATTCCTTTTTGGCCTCACGCCGGAGTCACTTCCCGAACTCGATAAAGAAAAAATGGTGAAATGCCCGACAGAGCGTATCGTCTCGACAGATCCCGAGGTGAAAGCAGAGGCAGCAAGAGATGCCGCCACCCCGCGAGCAGGTCATTTCGACGCAGGTAAAATACAGGTAGGGCATGACTATGTCCTCCATCTTGGAAAAGTAGCCACATTGCCTGCAATGGAAATGCATGAGGCGATGGCGAAGACCGATAAAGACGGAACGAAACCCGTGTGGCTCGATGTCACGAAAATCGAGAAGCATACGGAGGCGGATCGGGTGGTATATCGCCTGAACGGTGCTCAAGAACATTATCCTGATGGAGCGGAAGCGTTCCCGAGTGGCGGCATGTTCGCGGTGGAATTCGCGCTGAAGCATGCACGTGCCCAAGAATTTCGTGATAAGGGATACAATGGGCTTGCAGGATTCCTTCTGCGTGAAGGGGCGCGCCTTGCATTCCCGAGCGAGAAATATCCCGTAGCGGCGGCGCTTGATGATACGCGGATGCCAATGACAGAACTCGGTAAAGATGCCGCGGAGTATTATCGCATGGCCCGTGTCGCGCTGATGGCTTTAGGTGAGACCCAGGGAAGATTCGCCGGCAGGGGCTAACGCTTATTGCGCTTACGGTTCTTTTTTTTCGTCGCTGGTTTTTTCGTGGCTTTCGCCATCCGAGCTTTCTCGACTTGCGCTGCTGCCTTCCACGCAACGATGGGTGTGCTGATTGCAAGGCCTGTCAGGAAAGGCACCACCAGAAGCAGTAACATCGTTTGCAGGTTCGTTTTGAAGCAAGGGATGAAATCAAGGTTAGTAACGAAATTGCCTCTGAAAAAGACCCTGCAGGTGCTACCCTCTGCTACGAAGCCCAGCGCTCCGGCAAAAGTGAGGAGTATATAGACTACAAGGCTGATGCCTACGGTCTTCAATACTTGTTTTCCGACCTGCTTGTTGGTGTCGAATGTCGTATGGCGAAGCGACCAAAGCGACAGGTATAACACCACGCTGAGGTAACTAATAGCAGCGAGGAGCAGGAGGTAAGATGACACCTTATGTCCTCTAACTCTGGTTCAGGAAGCCACGCAATTTACGTGAGCGGCTCGGGTGTTTCAGTTTGCGCAGCGCCTTTGCTTCAATCTGACGGATGCGCTCACGGGTTACCGAGAACTGCTGGCCGACTTCCTCGAGCGTATGGTCGGTGTTCATGCCGATACCAAAGCGCATGCGGAGTACACGCTCTTCACGCGGGGTGAGTGATGCGAGCACGCGTGTCGTGATCTCACGCAGGTTCGAATGGATTGCCGCATCGAGCGGGAGCACGGCATTCTTATCTTCGATGAAGTCACCGAGGAAGCTGCCATCCTCATCACCCACTGGCGTTTCGAGCGATACCGGTTCTTTTGCGATCTTCATCACCTTGCGCACTTTATCGAGCGGCATGGAGAGCTTCTCTGCGAGTTCTTCCGGTGTCGGTTCCCGGCCCATCTCATGCAGCATCTGGCGGCTGGTGCGGACGATTTTATTGATGGTCTCGATCATATGCACCGGGATACGGATGGTACGCGCCTGATCGGCGATGGAACGGGTGATCGCCTGGCGGATCCACCAGGTGGCGTAGGTCGAGAACTTATAACCACGGCGGTATTCGAATTTATCGACCGCTTTCATGAGGCCGATGTTGCCTTCTTGGATAAGATCCAGGAATTGCAGGCCGCGGTTGGTGTATTTCTTCGCGATGGAAATGACAAGACGCAGGTTCGCTTCGATCATTTCCTTCTTCGCTTTATTGGTATCGCGCTCGCCTTTCTGTACAGCGTTCACCACGCGTTTGAATTCGGTGATATCGATGCCGAGTTCTTGTGCGATGGCTTCGATCTCGCCCCGGATTTCAGCGATCTTCGCTTTATCTTCGGTCGCGAATTCTTTCCAACCCTTATCCTTGAGCGCAGAAACTTTCTTCACCCACGTCGGGTCGAGTTCTTGGCCCGGATAGTTCTTCAGGAAACTTTCACGGCTCACTTTGCGTGTTTCCGCAAGCTTGATGAGTTTCACTTCGGATGCCATCAGGCGTTTATTGAGCGTGTAGAGGTTCTCTAGGAGTTCGTTGATGGTTTCTTCGTTCAGGCGCAGTGCTTTCACTTTTTCCACGAGTTGTGGAATGAGTTTTGCATATTCTTTCGTATCCTTGTCCGTGAAAACACCTTTGCCGAGTGCAGCGGTCAGGCGCTTCTCATGGATGCGGAGCGTTTTTGCCGCGAGACGCGTGATGCCTTCCATGTTCTCGGTGACGATCGGCATCAGTTTAGCTTCCATCGCTGCCAGCGAGACGCTGCTTTCTTCGATTTCTTCTTCGATCTCCTCTGCAGCGACTGCAGCGGGCTCGATCTCTTCTTCCTTGTCGGCTTTGGATTTACGCCCTTTTTTCTTGGCGCCTTCTTCCTCGTCCTCTTCCGGTTCTTCTTCGTAGGACTCTTCCGCTGCTTCTGCTGCTTTTTTCGCTTTCAGCTCTTCAGCGGCACGGCGCTGGTCTTCCGCGCTGATCTCGATACCCATATCCCCTGCGTAGTTCGGATCAAGGTCGATGATATCGCGCAGTAAGAGTTTGCCAGAGGATAAAAGATCGTACCATACCATCAGTGCTTTCATGACGGTCGGGCTTTCGCAGAGCGAAGACATCATCACTTCACGGCCGGATTCAATGCGTTTCGCGATTTCGACTTCGCCTTCGCGAGAGAGCAGCTCAACGTTACCCATTTCGCGCAGATACATACGCACCGGATCGTCGGTACGGGAGGCCGTAGCCTCTTCCTGCTCTTCTTCCTGCTCTTCCTGCTGCTCTTCGTTGATGTCCGCGAATTCATCTTCTTTGTCGGCGACGTGTACGCCTGCTTCACCGAGTGCAGATATGACGCTATCGACATATTCTGGTGCCAGCTGGCCCGGAGGAAGTGCGAGGTTGATATCGTCGATGGTGATGAAGCCACCGCGTTCTTTGCCCATCGCGACCAGTTTCTTTACGACACTGGCCAGTGTCGCCTTATCCGAGCCTTTACCCGATTTGCCCTCGGGTTTCTGTTTACCCGCTTTTTTCTCTTCCGCTGCCGGCTCTGCTTTTGCAGGCTTCGCCCCTTTTGCCGGTTTGGTTTCTTTCGCGGGTGCGATGGTTTTGTTTTTTGCAGCGGTATCGGCAAAAAGATCGACCTGTTTCGGATCGATTTTGCCAACTTTTTTGCCTTTAGCAGGAGCTTTCTCAGGCTTTTTAGCGACCGGTTTTACGATCGGTTTCTTCGGGGCTGCAGGTTTCTTCTCCGCTTTTTTTGCCGGTTTCGCGACAGGCTTTTTAGCGACCGGTTTTGCCACTGGTTTTTTAGCAGGCGGTTTTTTCGCTACGGGTTTTTTCGCTTGGGGCTTTTTAGCAGCCGGTTTTTTAGAAGGAGCAGGGGATTTCTTTTTCGCTTTTGCAGAAGATTTTGCCATGGTCGAATCGGATGCTTTCGTCTTGGATGAGGAATCGGATTTGCTTTTGCCTGATTTATCAGAACCCGCGCTTTTACCCGATTTCTTGAGTAACGACAACAAAAAACTCATACTATTCCACTCCTGGTGTAAGGGGCGAATCGCTCATCCAATTCCGTATGGAAATTTAATTATTCGGAAAGCAGTTCGTGGTGCATTCTATGTTTTTGTACCACAGCCTTCAACTGTTCGATTTGTTTCTGTAAAGCGCGTACATGTTCCCAGTTTTCCTCTGTGGCGTTAGAGGCACTGTTTTCCGCCGCTTCCTTGTATTCTTCATCGAGCAGCAATAAGTTATAACTACTTGATATATAGTCCCATTCTGCTTTTGCAATAGCGGGTGTGATTTCCGGTTTTGCGTAGGTTTTGAGTGCCGGATTCTTGACCAAGGTCTCGCTCGCGCTCGCGGGGATGCGTTCCTTTATCTCGTCTGCGGTGGGGTTTTCAAGTTCTGCAGCGGCATCGAGGAGCGCATCATGCAGGGGTCTGATCTCTGCGGGTGTCTCCAAGTGGGCGAAGGCCTCTTCGATATCCGGTTCTTTGAGGAGATAGGGGTGATTCAGTGCCAATTTTACCAAGATGCAAGCATAACGGCCACGCGGATCGTCTGGTTTCAAGAATACATGTTCGATGTGGGTCACGCGCTTCTTGTCCCAGGGTTTTGTATCTTTTTTTGCCGGTGTGCTGCGCTTGATCTCCCACAGTTGGTTATTGAAGAAGGAGCGATAATGGTCGCGTATCGTTTTGTCTTTGATGCTCTCAGAGAGTTTCATCAGTTTGGATTCGAGTGCCGCTTTTTGTTCCGGTGTCGTCGGCTTCATCTCGGAGAGTTCTAAATCCCAGATCACTTGCGAGAGCGTTTTTGCATTACTCAAGATTTCGCGCATGCCTTTGGCGCCATAATTCTTGATGACATCATCCGGATCCTGCCCCGCGGGGAGGAAGGCGAATTTGAGTGAGTAGCCGGGCTTGAGTAACGGCAGATAGAGTTCCGCGGCACGTTTCATGGCACGCAAACCCGCTGCGTCACCATCCATGCAGATCACGGGTTCATTCGCCACTTTCCAGAGCTGCTGGATGTGCGCTTCGGTGATTGCCGTGCCGAGCGGTGCGACGGCGTTCGTGATGCCGACCTTGTGGAGTGCGATCACGTCCATGTAGCCTTCGACCGCGACGATGTTGCCCTTCTGGAAGGCACGTTCACGTGCCCAGTTCCAGGCGTACAGCACCGAACCTTTTTTGAAGACATCGGTTTCCGGTGAATTCAGGTATTTCGGTTGCCCGTCACCCATGATGCGACCACCAAACGCGATCACTTGTCCGCGACCATCCATGATCGGGAAGATGATACGTCCGCGGAAACGGTCGTAGGGCGATTTATTCTCGATGATGGAGACCAGACCCGCTTCGTTCAGTTGCTGGAGTGTGATGTTGCGTGCTGTCAGCGCCTGGATCATCGCATCACGGCCATCGGGTGCGAAACCCAGACGGAAATGCTTGATGGTTTCCTCTGTGATGCCACGGCCAGCGAGATAGTCGCGTGCCGCCTTTGCTTGCTCGGTTTGCAGTTGCGCTTCGAACCACTGCGTCGCACGCTCTAATGTCTGGTGTATGCTCGAGGTTTTCTGGAACTGTACACGGTCTTGTTCGCTTACGACCGGAAGTGGCATGCCCGCTTCTTTGGCAAGCTCTGTCACGGCCTCACTGAAAGAAAGTCCATTCTTCTCGATCAGGAACGTGATGATGTCACCGTGTTTGCCACAGCCGAAACAATGGTAGAAGCCTTTGTCGTCGCTGATGGTGAAGGACGGGGTTTTCTCTTGATGGAACGGGCAGAGTGCCTTGAATTCACCGCGCCCACCAGCAATCACATTCATATGTTTTCCAAGGATCTCCGAGGTGCGTAGGCGGCTACGGAGTTCGTCCAGGAATGCGGGTGAGAAGCGCATGGGGCTACTTACCGGAGATGACGACGAAAGCTTGCGCGTAAGGATAGTCATCGGCAAGCGAGAGATGTACGGTTGCACCCTTGCCGAGCGCCGATACGGATTTCGCGCCGTTGCCGGTGAGCGTCACTTTAGGGGCACCCTTCGCATCGTTGCTGATGGAGATATCCTTGAACATCACGGATTTACCGATGCCGGTGCCGAGCGCTTTGGCGATCGCTTCCTTGGCAGCAAAACGTTTGGCGAAGAAACCGTCGCGTTGTTTTTTGCTTTTAATGGATTTCGTACGTGCGATCTCTTCTTTGGTGAAGACGCGCGCGACGAATTTATCATCACGCACTGCTTCTGCGATGCGGCGGATATCCACGATGTCAGTGCCGATGCCGTAAATCATTATGCTCTCGCTTTATCCATGAGTTTGCGCATTCTTTTGATCGATTTCTTCATGCCGACGAACATCGCTTCGCCCATCAGGAAGTGGCCAATATTAAGCTCCACGATCTCCGGAATCTTCGCGATATCTTCGACCGTATCGTAGGTGATGCCGTGGCCTGCATGGCATTCAAGCTGATGTGTTTTCGTAAGCGCGCAGGCTTTTTTAAGTTTCTCGAGTTCTTTTTTATAGGTTGCCTTATCTTTCGCATGACAAAGGGCGCCCGTATGGAATTCCACGATATCGGCACCTACTTCCTCGGCTGCCTTTACCTGCCTGGGGTCGGCATTGATGAAAAGGGATACACGAATTTTTGCTTTCTTCAGCTCCGCGATCATCCTTCTTAATTGTTTCGCGTGTTTCACCACATTCAGGCCGCCTTCGGTGGTGATCTCCTCCCGACGTTCAGGGACGATGCATGCGGCATGTGGCTTCACTTTGAGTGCGATCTTCAGCATCTCTTTCGTGGCGGCCATTTCCATATTAAGCGGGAGCCTCACATCTTTTTTGAGTGCAAAAATATCGGTGTCGCGGATATGGCGGCGGTCTTCCCGCAGGTGTGCAGTGATTCCGTCTGCACCCGCTTTCTTCGCGAGCTTTGCTGCACGTACCGGGCACGGATGCAGATCGCCGCGCGCATTACGCACGGTCGCGACGTGATCGATATTCACCCCTAGGCGGAGTGTATGCTTCAATTTCTTCGACATTAGCGTATTCTTCTTACGTTTTTACGTAGCGTTCGACGGAATAGATCGCCGATTTTGCCCTGAGCGAGGCCATCACATTCGCTAGATGTTTAACATCTTTTACCTCAACATCCACCAACATTTCGTAAAATTCCGTTGAACGGTAGACGATACGGAGGTTATTGATATTGCCACCGGCCTTGGCGACGGTATTCGCAAGCGTACCCAGGCTGCCGGTTTCGTGCGCGAGCGACAGCTTGAGACGGCCGACGAAGACAGCGGAGTTGGAGTCATCTTCCCAGGCGACGTCGATCCAACGTTCGGGTTCATCGACATAACGTTCTAATTCGTGGCAATCAGCGGTGTGGATGGTAATCGCCTTACCGGTATTGACGATCCCGACGATGCTTTCGCCCGGAAGCGGGTGGCAGCAACCGGCGAAATGCACCGCCATGCCCGGTGCGATACCGCGGATCGGGATCGAGAGTTTCTTCTCGCCGCTCTCTTCTTCCTTGTGGCGCTTCAAGCGATTCAGAATCGAGAGCTTTTTGCGTTTGGTAGCGACTTCGCGGTCGGGATAGACCGCTTTTAAGACTTCGGCCTTGCTCATCAGGCCTTCGCCCACCGCGGCATAAAGCTCTTCGATATCCTGCTTTTCCAGGAGTGGCAGTACTTGTACGAGGTCTTTCTCATGCATTTCCAACCCTTCTTCCTTGAAGAGTTTGACGAGGATATTCTTACCGAGTTGGATGTATTCCGATTTTTGTTCGACGCGAACATAACGGCGGATTTCAGAACGTGCTTTACCGGTGACGACGAATTTTTCCCAGGTAGGGGAGGGTTTCTGGGATTTCGAGCGGATGATCTCGACCTGGTCGCCGTTATTGAGCTGTGTACGAAGGGGGATGATACGCCCGTTCACTTTGGCGCCGACACAGGTGCGGCCGACCTCGGAGTGTACGGCAAAGGCGAAATCCACCGGGGTTGCACCGCGCGGAAGCGCTATCAGGCGACCTTTGGGCGTGAAGCAGAATACCTGGTCGTGGTACATCTCCATCTTTGTGTGCTCGAAAAATTCTTCTGCCGAGGGCGCCTGTTCGATGATCGTCATCAGTTCGCGCACCCAGCGGTACTGTTTGCCGTCGGTGTTGAATTGCTGGCCTTGCTTATACGCCCAGTGGGCGGCAACCCCGAACTCGGCGATATCGTGCATCTCTTTGCTGCGGATCTGGATCTCGATGCGTTGGTGGTCGGGGCCCATTACCACCGTGTGGATGGAACGGTAGCCGTTTTCTTTCGGCAGTGAGATGAAGTCCTTGAAGCTGCCCGGGACGTTATGGTAGGTCGCGTGGATGATGCCGAGCGTTTTATAACAATCCTCGATGTTATCCACGATAGTACGGAAGGCGATGATGTCGGTGAGTTGTTCGAAACTCACGTTCTTCATACCCATCTTACGCCAGATGGAATACGGTGTTTTTTCGCGGCCCGAGACGTATGCCTTGATGCCTGCCTTGATCAGCGTTTCCTTGAGGTCGGCGACGATCTTGTCGACCACTTTGCCTCCGCTCGAGCGCAGGTACTCCAAGCGATTGATGATCGATTTATATTCTTCGCCGTGCAGCTCGCGGAAGGCGAGATCCTGCAACTCATCCTTCATTTTCTGTACACCGATACGTTCGGCGAGCGGTGCGAAAATCTCCATAGTCTCATGGGCAATACGTGCGCGTTTCTCCGGCTTCGCAATAAAATGAAGCGTACGCATGTTATGGATGCGATCAGCCAGCTTCACGAGCAATACGCGGAGGTCTTCCGAGATCGCGATCAGGAGTTTGCGGAAATTCTCCGCTTGCTTGGTGTCTTCGGATTGTAGCTCGAGCTTGGTGAGTTTCGTGACGCCATCCACAAGCTTCGAAATCTCTTTGCCGAATTCGCGTTCGATATCCTCGAAGGTGACATCGGTATCCTCCACCGTATCATGCAGGATCGCGGTGATGATGGTGCTGGTATCGAGTTTGAAATCGGCAAGTATCTGAGCGACGGCGATAGGGTGATGGTAGTATGGATCACCCGAGGCGCGTAGCTGCGTGCCGTGGTGTTTTTTGGCGAAAGCATGGGCCTTCTCGACAAGCGCGGTATCGGCGTCGGGGTGGTGCTTTTTAAGCGTCTCGATAAGACGAGAAAGGCCTTCTTCCATTTTGACGGACGTCATTACTTCCATGGGTGGATATCTTTTTAAGGATATCACACTAACATAAATGACCCATAAAGGTAAACGAAATACGCCTCTAAAATCAGCGGACTTAAGGCCAATCTGGATTAGTCTTTAACGTCCAGGTTGTCTTCAGCGAAGAGATCGTTCTCGTCCGCTTCTGCTTCGTGTGCACGCTGCTGAAGGACTTTCATGTCCTCCATTTCCTGTTCGATCAGGCTCTGCACGTCTTCTACTGCCGGCGCTTGTTCCGGTTTATCATCGATATCCGACGGTTTCTGGAAGGAACGGATCACGTCTTCACGGAGTTTATCGACGTTCACGGATGCCGCTGCGATTTCGCGGAGCGATACCACGGTGTTTTTCTCGCCGTCGCGTTCGATGGTGAGCGGAGAACCGGAAGCGATGGATTTCGCACGTTGTGCAGCAACTGCCACTAGCTCAAAACGGCTTTCTACTTTCTCTACGCAATCTTCAATGGTTACGCGTGCCATCGTATACTCCTAAATAGGGATTGGGAGGGGCAATATAACAATATCCGAGGGCTTTACAAGTATTTTCTGGGTCTTTTTGGGCGTTAAGCCTTGGCTTCTTTGGGTTTACGTTTGAGGAAGGATTTTCGCGGTTTTTCTTCGGCCTCCGGCTCTGATGCCTCCTCTTTTTCTCCGACCGGTTCCGGGACAGGTAGGGATGCGCGTGTAGTAGCGGCCGATACCAGCCAGAACACCAGCAACACCAACATACCGCCTGATATGAAATAATCATTAAATAACAGATTATTAGATATATTTTGAACCAGTACGCCACTGATCCAGAAAACGGTGAATACCGTAAGCAGCAAGCGACGGCGGAGGGGTCGCGCGGAAAGACGTGCGATCGTAGCGGGGAGGAGAGTCAGCACGATATAGAATTCCCTCGGCAGGTTGCCGTAGAAATAAAGGGTCGTAGTGCCGATCAGTAATGCACCTTCCGCGATCCCGGTGCGGCGTGCGGCCCAGAAAGAAAGGGCGATCATCAAACCTGCGGGTATCCAGAGGATAGGATATAGTTTGCGCCAGGTGCTGTAGGAATCAAGAATACGATGAAAAAACCATTGAGGCAGGCGGCAAGCGCTACGAATAATCCGCCAAGGAAGGTATGGCGAATCTGAACCAGGGAGAGGCCGACCGCCAAGGTGGCAAAAGCCGCAAGTTGCATATAACCACCGCCGATGGTAGCCATATTCGCCATAGCATTGATGCCGAAATAGATGAAAGTAAGCCCCATGCCTGCAAATCCGAAGCCGAGCCAGACGAAGAGGCTGGTGATGAAGAAAAGCGTGATGTCGACAAAGGGTATTATCTCGCTACTATCCATGGTTTCGTCAAATACCCACGGCGTTGAAAGAGGTAGGTATTTACTGAACACGCCGCCTAAATGCATCCAGAGGGGGCTTTGGATAGAAGGAGTGCCATGTACGGCCTGATTGAGCCAGCCAGGGAAACCAATCTGACGTAGATAACCTATCTCCTGCGTGAATTGCCTCCAGCTTTCTTCACTGAAACGGGGGAGGTAGATCTCGCGGCCCTCGATGATGGCATCTGCTTTGGGTAAGACGGTTTCCGGTACTTGTAGATTACGGACATAGCTGGTGGAGATGAGGGGTGCACCCGTAGTGCTATCGGCATACGCGGTAGTACTGTGCAGCCCGGTGTAACCTACCTCAACGAAATAACGTGCGGCGTAATAGGTATCGTAGAGTGCGAAGAAATTAACGAAACTTTGACGCGGTTTTGCGGTAGTCTGCTCGGCGGTCACTGCACGTGCTGGAAGTGCTTGATAGAAGCTGCCGAATTGCACATAGATCGCGAGCGCCACCAGGCCGAGATAGAAAAGCGGCAAGCCCGGGCGCATGGTAGCACGACGCATGGAAAGCCAGAGAATCGCCCACGCGTTCACCAATATGAAGACGCCCAGCTTTACACTGAAAGGCAATCCTAGAAAGGCAAATACCGCTTTATGATAGAGTTCCATAACAGCCGGAGGGATAGCAGAATTGTTCGGAATTCTCTAGTGTTATGTAGGATTTTAAGCCGTTACTGCTTCTTTTTCGGCAGGGGTTGTGGCAGGGGCGGCAGGTCATAGTCCTCAGCCAGACAGTCTTTCTTTTTTGCAATCGCAAGCAGGTAAGCATAACGTTTATAGAGCGCATTGATCTCGTGCTGTGCAGCTTCGCTCAAATCCATGAAGATGATCGCTGCCTGATTGATGTAAATCGCCGCACCGATGCTCGCGACATTGCGTACGATGCTATCGCGCTTAGGCAGCAATGTGGCGACTTTCTTATCGATGCTATCGAGTTCGTAGGCGAGTTCTTCACAGGTCTTATCCTGATCGCCCAACTGATGGATAATGACAGTGGCAGGCTCTCTGCCGCCGCAGGAGGCTATCAGTAAAACAAGGGCGAGGAGGCTTGGTATCCGCGTGATAAATTTATGCATGGCAGCACTATAGCTATTTTATAAGCCCTGTACAACGTAGACCGAGAAAGCTATGGTTATCCCCGTGTTTTTTTGAGGGACTAATGTATTACATCGCGATGCAGATGTTGTTCGGAGACCGCGGTAAATATATCGCGATGGTGGTAGGTATCACCTTTGCCGCACTCATTATGACGCAACAGCCCTCCATCTTCCTTGGCCTCATGAGCCGCACGCATAGTTTCATCGGCGATGTTGGCCTTCCCGATATCTGGGTGATGGACCCGGGTGTGCAATATGTCGAAGAACATAAGCCGCTCCGCGATACGGATCTAGCGCGTGTGCGTGGTGTTACGGGTGTAGAGTGGGCGGCACCTATGTACAAGAATTTCATGATCGCGAAATTGCCGGACGGCCAGACGAAGACCATCGATCTCACCGGCCTTGATGATGCCACATTGGTGGGCGCTCCGCGTATGGTGCAAGGGAATATCCATGATATACGCCGTGCGGATTCCGTGATCGTGGATTATGAGGCAGCGCAAAAACGCCTGCGTGTGAAGCTCCCGGATGGAAAGGATCGCCCGCTCGCGATCGGGGATGAGCTCGAGATCAACGACCGCCGTGCGGTGGTGGTGGCGTTCTCGAAATCCTCACGCAACTTCGTACTGCAACCGCAGATATTCACTACCTATACGCGTGCGACACTGTTCGCGCCGCAGAACCGTCGCCAACTCACCTATATATTGGTGAAGGCGTCGAAAGATGCAGATGTGAACGCGCTTGCGGAGAAGATCAGCAAGGGCACCGGCCTTAAAGCTTATACCAAGCAGCAGTTCAAAGAACTGACACTGCAATATTGGATGAAGAACACGGGTATCCCAATCAATTTCGGCATCTCGGTGATGCTCGGGTTCATCGTGGGTGCGGCGGTGGCCGGTCAGACGTTCTACAGCTTCATCCGTGAGAATATCAAACAATATGCAGCACTGAAAGCCATGGGGCTCAGAAATATCGTGCTTGCGAAAATGGTGCTGCTCCAGGCAATTGTGGTGGGTGTGATCGGCTACGGTATCGGGGTGGGTCTCACCGCACTCTTTGGTATACAGGTCCATGATTCGGTACTTGCGTTCCGCATGACGCCAGGCCTGCTATTATTCGCGGGTACGGGGGTTATGCTCATCATCGCGATCGCATCGTTACTGGCACTCCGCCAGGTGATGAAGGTCGATCCGGCCGTGGTTTTCAGGGGATAGTATGCGCGAACACTATCCTTCTTTCACGGCCGCTCCACCAAAAGACAATGTTTCTGCCAGCACCGCTGCCGGCATCGCCGTTTCTTGCCACGGTGTCACCAAGCGTTTCGGTACGGATGCTGCAGAAGTCGTAGCACTTCGCGGGGTTGACCTTGAGGTGAAGGAAGGCGAGCTCATGATGCTCGTTGGCCCTTCTGGCTGCGGGAAAACCACACTGATCTCGATTGTAGCGGGTATTTTAACGGCGAATGAAGGGGATTGCTCGGTGCTCAGCAAAAGTTTTGCGAAGATGAGCGGCCGTGAACGCCTGGATTTTCGTGCACGCAATATTGGTTTTATCTTCCAGTCATTCAATTTGCTGCCGTCATTGACGCTGGCGGAGAACGTGGCTGTGCCACTCATCATCAACGGTGTCGAGCGGCATGAAGCGATTTCGCGTGCAGGGGAATTGTTGAAGGATGTGGGGCTTGGAACACGTATCGATAATAAACCGAACCAGCTTTCTGGGGGTCAGCAACAACGTGTAGCGATCGCGCGTGCGCTTGTACACCGCCCGAAATTATTAGTGTGTGATGAACCGACGAGTGCGCTTGACCATGAAACAGGTGCGAAGATCATGCAACTCATCCGGGACATGAAAATGCAATTCGGTACCACGGTGATTATCGTGACGCATGATAGCCGTATCTTCGAATTCGCGGACCGTATTGCATATATGGATGATGGTAAGGTCGAGCGGGTGGAAGCATTGGCGGATGTAAAACACCGGGTATTATAGTGTGGTATTTGCCTAAAGAATAATTGTGTTATAGGACTTGGATTATGAAATTGTTTAGATTCCGTTTTAAGACCGTGGTGCTTGCCGTTGCTGGCATCGTAGGCGCCATGGTGTTTGTAAATACACTCGGTAATCCACCGGAGCCACCGGCCAATCAGCTCTCTGTCCCGCCGTCGACGCCTTATCCGAATACGGTTTCGGGTACTGGTATTGTTGAGGCAAATACGCGGAACATCAATGTAGGCAGCCATCTCTCGGGTATCGTCGAGCAGGTGGTGGTAACGGAAGGTCAGGTGGTGAAAAAAGGCGATTTGCTTTTCAAACTGGATGACCGGGCCGCCCTTGCCGATCTCGATGTAAAAGAAAAACAAGTGAAGGTGGCAGAAGCCGCGCTCCAAACAGCGAAGGTCGAACTCGCCGATGAGAATGACCAGCTTAAACGTACCGATAAGATGCAAACCGGCCTGGTGGTGAGCGAAAACCAGCAGCAGCGCCGTCGCTATGCAAGCCGGAGGGCAGAAACCAATCAGCTCCGTGCGGAAGCCGATGTGGCTAGTGCACGCGCGGAACTGGGCCTGGCTGAAGTGATGCTCGATAAAATCTCTGTCTACGCGCCGGTGGATGGCCGTGTGCTGAAAGTGCGTGTGCGTCCGGGTGAATTCGTCTCAGCCGGGACGGTGGCGTCGCTCTCACCCATTCTCATGGGTTCGGATTCTCCTCTCTACCTCCGGGTGACGATCGATGAGAACGATCTCTGGCGCTTTACCCCGACCGCGAAAGCCACGGCGGTGCTACGCAGTAATAAAGAAATCACCTTCCCGCTGAGGTTCGTGCGGGTGGAGCCGTATGTACAGCCTAAACAAAATCTCACTGGGGATATGAATGAACGTGTCGATACACGTGTGCTGGAAGTGATATATGCTATCGACGGTAGTGCTTCTAATGTCTTTATCGGACAGCAATTGGATGTGTTCATTGAAGCCTCTAAAGGGTAGTGGGTGCATAAATCCCACAGTTGCAATGTCTTGCCCCCAATTTGCAGGTAACCTACGAATGCCACCGGTTGAAAAATCACGCCTAGAAATCCCTTGAAAATTGAAGTTTTTAGCGGCTTTCCGCGGCCAATACTTAATAAATGATTAATATTTAAGGGCTTATGGAAATACTGCCACGTAACTTCATTTACATTTGATGAAAGGGGTGGCATAATCCCGTAATGGTGCTCCATGCTTGCATGGACGTGCATTTACAGCTGTAGTGTAAGTTTTAGTTTGGGAAAAAGCCTTGAAGCCGGATAAGCAACATAAGAATCAAGTGCGCCAAATAAGAGGTGGTTTCACCTTGACGGAGGTCGCTCTCGTCATGACGGTGATCGCGGTGGTCCTCATGGGCATGCTTGCGGTTGCAAACCTCAAAAAAACCGGCCAAGGTCAAGCAATCATGTCGGAATACGGGGATAATACCCGCGGCATGGATGTGTTCCGCACTACGCACGACAACCAATTACCAGGCGACCTTACCAACCCTAACGACTATTTCACGGATCCGGCGGCCAACGTACCGGGTAACGGTAACGGCATCATCGATGATGCCCTGCGTGGGGGTCAGCCGACCGAAGTGACGGTCATGTTCCGTCAGATGCAACTCTCCGGCAATATGTCGGGTGATTTCACAGGTCTCCAGGCACCGACCGATACCGGTATGAAACTGGGTTGGAACCGTCCGGCCTCCCGCACAGCGGGGAATGGTTGGGACTTTACTTCCATGCTCGATCCGGAGTGGGCATGGGATCCGGATAAGCGCTTCTATAATGTCTGGCGTGTCCGCGGTGGTGTAGACATGAATGAGAACCCGGTGACCGTAGAGGTGCTCCGGTATATCGATAATAAGGTCGACGGCGGTGACGGCCCGACCAAAGGTGTGTTGATTGCCACCCGCGCCCACAGTGGTGCGGTTGAGCCCGTTGTACAGGATGGTACTAGCGGTAGCGGTAAGTGGAATATTACCGCGGATGCTACCGGTGTGCCGAACTTTGTTACGAAAATCAATGCCGGGGATCAAGGTTCCAGCGGCTCTTCGGGTGGTTCGGGTTCTTCCGGCAGCTCGGGTTCTTCGGGTTCTAGTGGCTCTTCTGGCAGCTCGGGTTCTTCGGGTTCTTCCGGCGGCTCCGGCGGTTCTTCAGGCGGCCCAGGCTCTTCGGGTTCTTCCGGCAGTTCGGGTTCATCGGGTTCCTCTGGCGCTAGTGGCTCTTCAGGCTCATCGGGCAGTTCAGGTTCTTCCGGCAGCTCGGGTTCATCCTCTGGCTCTTCGAGTGGTTCGGGTACCTCGAGTGGTTCGGGTACCTCAAGCGGTTCGGGTACCTCAAGCGGTTC
>RGZB01000161.1 GCA_010031735.1 Pseudomonadota bacterium
GCACGCCCGTCTCCCGGAGCACGAAGGCGCTCGCCAGGGTGGCGTGGCCGCAGAGCTTCACCTCGACGGTCGGCGTGAGCCAGCGGAGCGAGAAGCCGTCGGCGCGTCGGTGGAGAAACACCGTCTCCGAGAGATTCATCTCGCGGGCCACGATCCGCATCCAGCGCTCGTCGGCCGGCCGCGGGAGGAGGCTGACGGCCACGGGATTGCCGGCGAAGGGGGCGCTCGTGAAAGCGTCGACGACGTGAAGCGTGGTCATGACCGGTCGGGGATGGCGGAGCGACGCCCGGAGCACGGCACGGTTCCGGGCGCCGGCGGCGGCCGACGGGGCAAAAGAGCGGTCGCCATGCCGGCCTCCCCAATACGTAAATTGGTTCCTTTTGCAGAGGCCGCCAAAAAGAATGGAGTTCACATCTATCACCTCAATATCGGTCAACCCGATATTGAAACTCCTTCAACTTTCCTCGATGCTGTTAAACAGACCGATCTCCATGTTCTTGAATACTCTCACTCCGCCGGTAACGAAAGCTTACGCAAAAAAGTAGCGGCTTCGTTCACCTCTCGCGATGTAGATGTATCATTTAACGATATCATGATTACCACCGGAGGCTCTGAAGCCATCATTTTTGCTATGATGACCTGCCTCAATCCCGGTGATGAGGTTATTATTCCCGAACCTTTCTACGCCAATTATAATGGTTTCGCACAAATGAGCGGCGTGAAGGTCGTTCCGGTGACTGCTCAGGTAGAAACCGGTTTTGCGCTGCCAAGCATCGCTTCCTTCGAAGAAAAGGTCAACGAAAATACCAAAGCCATTGTTATTTGCAATCCTAACAACCCAACCGGTTATTTATATTCCAAAGAAGAACTCGAAGCGCTAAAAGCCATCGTACTTAAATATGATCTTTTCCTTTTTGCCGATGAAGTATATCGCGAATTCTGCTACGACGGTCAAGAGCATACTTCTATCTTAGAGCTGGATGGCTTAGACCAACATGCCATTGTGATCGATTCCGTATCAAAACGCTTTTCGGCCTGCGGAGCACGTATCGGATGGATGGTTAGCCGAAACAAAGAAGTGATGGCTAATGCCCTAAAATTTGGACAGGCTCGTTTGAGTCCGCCGACCTTAGAACAGATTGGTGCCGAGGCCGGACTTGATACCGATGCATCCTATTTCCATGCAGTTATCAACGAATATGTATCGCGACGCGATGTAATGGTACATTCTTTAAAACAAATTCCGGGTGTTGTTTGTCCTAATCCCGGGGGAGCCTTTTATGTGGTGGTTCGACTTCCTATTGATGACAGCGATGCTTTCTGTCAATGGATGCTCGAATCTTTCTCCTACGAAGGCGCAACCGTCATGATGGCACCCGCAACCGGATTTTATGCCAGCAAAGGCTTAGGTAAAAACGAAGTTCGTATTGCTTATGTCTTGAAAAAAGAAGATCTTCAACATGCCATGATTTGCTTGGAAAAAGGACTTCAAGCCTATCCCGGAAGAACAATATAACCGCATCCCAAAC
>RGZB01000162.1 GCA_010031735.1 Pseudomonadota bacterium
GCGGTTGAACTCGTCGCGCCACGCGAGCCCCTTCGCGGCTTCGTCGCGAACGCCTGCCGGTGGCGTGAAGTCGATGTGGTCATACTTCGCCATCAGTAGACGACGCCTTTTTGAGATGACGAATCGTTTGTTTTGGAAATCTTGCCGCCGACGAGCTCTGCAACCACTCGCGCCGCAAAAAGCCCTCTGCTGCCGAACGCAGGCGAATATTCGATCAATTGGGACTGCACGGCACGATTTAGCATCGCGACCATTCGCTCTCTAGCCTGAGCAGAGGAGACCGCGAGTGTCTTCTCGTTGATGACGTAGACAACTGATCCGGTTGAAACTTCTGGCATTTCATGAATCTCTGAACGGAATCTGAGATTTCTTAGCCCTTCTGGTTCTAGTCAAAATCCTTCCGGTAGTGATGCCCGCAACAAGGTCAAACCACTCTGGGTCGGCGGCAGCGAAAGCCCTAGCGTCTCGGTACATCAGCTCCATTCCCATAGTCAACACTTCCGTCGATCCAGTGCCGTATCGTTTTCCAGAGTAATGCGCCAGCACTTCGGCCCGTTCCTCCGAGTGCCCTGTCGCAATAAATGCTTTCTTGAAATCGTCTGGAGAACCACGCTCATCCTCTGAGTATCCGTGCGTCGGAAACTTTTTTGAGAACTCTACCTGCTGTTCGCCGCGCGTCCTTGACTCCAAGAAGTCTGCGGTCAACTGCCTGACCTCTGGAGTAGAAAACTCAATGTGGTGTGCCATCTCGTGCAGGTGCGTTGACGCAGAGTCGCTTGCCGCCAGTCTCGTCACTGAACCTCTTGTTTGGAGTGACCCCAACGCTCCCGGAATGCTGTCGGCGTCGTGGTCGTATTCTTTGACGCGAGCGTAGGCGCGAACAGACTCCTCAAACGAAATAGGCGTAGTCATCGCCTGGCCGTGAATCTCAGGGTTTACAGCTCGCAGCGCGTACTCGTTGGCTGCTTTGATTTCCTGAGCGACAACAGGGCGAGCGGCGATTTCAAGGGATTGTGCATGGACTGCGGCAAAGTTTGCCGTGTCCGTCGTGAGCAGCGACTGCGATGCGATTCGGTCCGGGCTTGACATCATCTCTTCGACACGAGCCCGGTTGCGCGACTGCGTGCCGTCTTCTTTGTTTACAGCATCCACCTCTTTTCGGAGAGCAATCGCGGTGGCGGCTCGCATTTCCTGCCTAGCCTTCTCTCTTTTGGCGTCGGCCCTTCGCATCACTTTTTCGGCAGCCTCCATCTCCGAAAAACTGTCCTCCATTAGTCGCGTTGCTTCGGCGAACTGCGACTTGAGTGTTTCGTTACTTGGGTCTGCCCCAAGTTTCTGTCCTAAGATCGCATGTTCTTCCTGCAACTTTCCAGCACGCTCGGCTATGTCGTAGTGGGCATCCTTTGCCTTAAAGTATTCGTCCGCTGCTTTCTGGAACTTGGCTTCGCCTTTTGCCTCGGCGGCCTCCATATTCTTTCGCAGCTTGTCGAGTGCCTTCTTGTGCTCGTCTCTCGCGGCCTTCACGAGCG
>RGZB01000163.1 GCA_010031735.1 Pseudomonadota bacterium
GCCTGCGAGATGGAAGACGGTTAAGAAAGGCAACTGAACATGTCCAGTAAATTACTGCCCATTGCTGAAGTAGCAACGGTCAAGAAGGAACGTCCCAAGCCACCGAACGCGGGGAAGGGCAGGCCCAAGGGCGTGCCGAACAAGGCCACCGGGGCGCTCAAGGAAATGATCCTGGGTGCGCTCTCCAAGGTCGGGGGAGAGGAGTACCTGGTGCGCCAGGCCGAGGAAAACCCCACCGCGTTCCTGAGCCTGATCGCGAAGGTTCTCCCTACCGAGCTCAAGAGCTCCGATCCGGGCGGCTTCCTAGTGCGCGTGGTGACGGGCGTTCCACCAGAAGAGAAAGGCGAAGCGTGATACCACATACGACACACTTCAGCGGCTGCGATTGCGTCATGGATAAGATCCAAAAGCTCGAAGCCGAGAATGCCCGACTTAGGAATGCGTTGGTCATGATTATTGAAGGTACTGACAATAAATATCCGCATCCATGTTCTTTAGACCATGAGGAAATTAACGGCATTTCCCGTGAAGCGCTGGCAGAATTAAAGGGCAATGACTGAACAGAAGGACATCAGCCTGCAATACTTCCCGCGAGACTGGCAGCGCAAATGCCACCGCGATCGCAGGCGATTCACCGTCCTGGCTTTGCACCGTCGAGCAGGCAAGACCGAGCTCGCGATCATGGAGCTCCTGGACAAGGCGCTCCGCTTCGACAAAGACCTGGGCCTGTTCTTCTATGTCGCTCCCTTCCTGAAGCAGGCCAAGGCGATCGCGTGGGCGCGTCTCAAGCAGCGCGTGGAGCCGCTTCGGATCACTAACCTGGTCGAGATCCAGGAGTCCGAGCTCTCGGTCAAGTTCAAGCATAACGGGTCCGAGCTCTCGGTCAAGTTCAAGCATAACGGCGCAACGATCCGGATCTTCGGGGCCGATAACCCGCACGCGATGCGAGGAGTTCGCCTGGACGGAGCCGTGATCGATGAGGTGGCCCAGATCAAGCCCGAGGTGTGGGGCGACATTATCCAGCCTGCGCTATCCGATCGGAAGGGCTGGGCGCTCTTCATTGGCACACCACAAGGCGTGAACCTGTTCTCCGAGCTCTTCTTCAAGGCTCAGTCCACACCCGAGTGGCATTCCCTCAAGTTCACCGTCTACGATACCGGGTCGATCGATCCCGAAGAAGTCTACCGCCTGAAGCGCGACATGTCTGAAACCTCCTTTGCCCGCGAGTACATGTGCGACTTCAGCGCAGCCGGCGACGATCAGCTCATCTCGCTCTCAGACGTCGAGGCCGCAGCTAATCGGGTCATGACCGAGCGGGATGTGAGCTACGCTCCCAAGATCATCGGGGTCGATCCTGCCCGGTTCGGGGATGACCGATCCGTGATCTTCAAGCGCCAGGGCCTCCAAGCATTCAGCCCTGCGGTCTATCGCGGCATCGACAACATGGACCTGGCCTCGAGGGTGGCTGCACTCATCCAGGAATGGGAGCCCGACGCGGTCTTCGTTGACGCAGGA
>RGZB01000164.1 GCA_010031735.1 Pseudomonadota bacterium
AACCTATGTGCGATCCTACCGGGGGTATCTTGACCGCAGGCTTGATGATGGGAGCTGGATTTGCAGCGTCCACCGTCATTGAAGACAAGCGGCGCGAGCAAACAAATCAAATTATGCAAAGCCAGATGCAGCAGGCAGAGCAACAAGCCAAGCGTGCCGAAGAGCTCTCCAAGGCCGATGCCATCAAGCCACGCAAAGCAAAGCCTGAAGAAGCCTTGTACGGGAGGCCCGATGCTGCCGGATCAACATCTCTCACCGGTCCGATGGGAGCACAGTCAGGTCAAATCGGTACTAACACGCTCTTGGGTGCCTAAGTATGTGCAAGCCTGTTACAGATGCCGTAAACGACGCGATCACGTTTGTAACAAACGCTTTCGACTCTTTGGGCGGAAAGCCAGGCCCAGCACAACCGAATCAAGCCGTGGTAGCTGAACAGCGAGCAGCCGAGCAGAAGAGACGAGACCTGGCAAACCAGAACGCGATCCTTCCATCTAGGGCGAACGCAGCAAATGCTCTTTACGGCAGCAACTTTAACCCGATCCGCGAAGGTGGCTCCCCGTCGGGGACCGCGTCTACGGGTATAACTACAAGCGGGGCGCAAACCAAACAAACAGCGCTAACCCTTGGAAAGAGTGATCTGCTAGGTCAATGAAAGAATATCTCACCGACAGAACGCAATACCTGATCCGATGGGGACACCTGAAAACTGAGCGAGCTACCTGGTACTCGCACTGGAAAGAGATCTCAGACTATCTGCTCCCGCGTAACGGGCGATTCTTCGTCCAGGACCGCAACCGCGGGCAGCGCCGTCACAACGCGATCTACGACTCCACCGGCACCAAAGCCCTGCGCGTTCTCGCTGCCGGCATGATGGCAGGCATGACCTCGCCTGCGCGTCCCTGGTTCAAGCTCGGGACCGCAGATCCAGACCTGGCAAAGTATGCTCCGGTCAAAGTCTGGCTCAACGACGTGACCAAGATGATGCTTCACATCTTCGCCAAGTCCAACACCTATCGGGCGCTTCACTCGATCTACGAGGAGCTCGGCGCGTTCGGCACGGCTGCTTCCGTGGTCATGGATGACTACAACGACGTCATTCGCCATTACCCGCTCACGATCGGAGAGTACGCGATCGCTCAGAACTTCAGGGGCGAAGTGACAACGCTTTATCGCGAGTTCGACAAGACCGTCCACGAGCTCGTGACCGAGTTCGGTTACAAGAATTGCTCGAACACCGTGCAGAACCTTTGGGACCGCGGAAGCCTGGACAGTTGGGTCACGATCGTCCATGCGATCGAGCCCAGGGAAGATCGAGACATCTCGAAGAAGGATGCAAAGAATAAGGCTTTCAAGTCGGTCTACTTCGAGCTCGGAGCGCCTTACAACAAGATCCTGCGCGAGTCTGGCTTTGATCAGTTTCCCGCTCTGTGCCCACGCTGGGCCATTGCAGGGGGCGACATCTACGGGCACTCTCCCGCGATGGAAGCGCTTGGGGACATCA
>RGZB01000165.1 GCA_010031735.1 Pseudomonadota bacterium
GCAGACGGAACTCCAGCGGCTGGGTGATGCGGTCATCGTCCTGAAGAACCTGAGACGGTATTGCTCAGAGTTCACCACCGGGACCAGACCGTCCGACAAGTCGATAGTGGAAGCGATAGACATCGTCCTCTCTGAACTCCATGCGCAAGCACCCCAAGATCCCCCCGCCTCCGACCGCTAGCGTGCCCATTGCGGGCATGACGAAGCATGCGCTGGACTCCATGAAGGAGATCCAGCAGGAAATCGCGGAACGGCGCATTGAGGCGCTGCGTCTGTACACGCCCATGCCCAAGCAGGACGAGATCCACAAGTGCATGGCGAGCGAGCGGATCGTGATCGGCGGAAACCGTGCTGGCAAGACGCTTTGTGTTGCGGCAGAGATCGCCCGTGCCGCCACGGGCCAGGATCCCTACAACAAGTATCCCAAAGAGGGCGGCAACCTTGTGATCGTGGGAAAGGGGTGGACCCACATCGGCATGGTGATCCACAGGATTCTGTTTCGCCCCGGTGCGTTCCGGATGATCCGGGACGAGGAGACGAACAGGTGGCGGGCATTCATTCCAGGCAAGGACGATGCGAGAAGGGGAGAGGCCAAGCCTGCGCCGCCGCTCATTCCTCCGAGAATGATCAAAGACATCGCCTGGGTCCAGAAGAACGCCGGCTATCTCCAGAAGGCGGAGTTGATTACCGGCTGGACGATCTACTGCTTCTCGTCGGAAGGTGAACCGCCCCAAGGTTTCGCCGCCGACTTGGTTTGGTGTGACGAGGACTTGTCAAATGAAGCATGGGTTGGGGAGATGCAGGCCCGCCTCGCGGATCGCAAGGGCCGCTTTATTTGGTCGGCCATGCCCCATTCCAAGAATGATGCGCTCCTTGGACTGTGTGAACGTGCGGAGAAGTCGGAGAACGATCCCAATGCGATCATCCGCAAGTTCGTGCTGCGCTTCTTGGACAACTCCGCGATTGATGACGAAGAGAAGAAGAAGAACATCGAACGCTGGTCGGCTCTGGGCGTGGACGAACTCCGCATGCGTGCGGAGGGCGAGTTCACCACCGAATCCACGCTCATGTACCCGACGTTCAACACGGCGGTCCATGTTCTTCCGCGATCTCAACTGCCGGACGGGCAAGTCCCCATCGACTGGACCCGCTACGTGGAAATCGACCCCGGGCATACGGTCATGGCGTGCCTCTTCGCCGCCATTCCGCCGGATGAGCGGTTCATCCTCTTCTATGACGAACTGTACATCCGCCAGTGCAACGCCCTGATCTTCGGTGAACAGTTCTTCAACAAGGCCCAGAACCAGCATTTCTACAACTTCATCATGGACATGCACGGCGGCATGCTCCGCGATCTAGGGTCAGGAAGACTGCCGCACGAACTGTACACCGAAGAACTGAAGAAGCGGAACATCCGCTCGCAGATATCGGGCTTCGGTTTCACTCCAGGCTCTGACGACATACCGGCCCGCACGGCGATGATGCGGAAGATGCTCCACAT
>RGZB01000166.1 GCA_010031735.1 Pseudomonadota bacterium
ATTTGATGCGCGTTTCCTCCGGTAATGCGTTCACGCCGCAGGTGGTCATGACCTGTCCGCCCCAGAAAGTATGGCGTAATCGGTCGTTTAAGGCGGCGATGGCGGCGGCGTGTGTGTTAGATTCTTGCATATAATTACCTTTATAAAGCAGTTGGTTATTTGCCATGCTCTAGCATGTCGGTGACCGCGATCAACCTCTGACGGGCCTCCTTTTGAAAATGGGGGGCATGTCCGGGTCCTTCCCGGCCCGAACCTATACGGGGACGCAAGGCCCGGCATTTCGCTAGATTCAGCGCCCGGAATGCCATTTCGTTTCGTTTTTTTGCAGGAGTAAAAAGCCATGAAAGTGGAGTCTGTCAGCATTGAAAAACTTATCCCATACGCCCGCAATCCTAGGATAAACGCGCATCTGGTGGATGAGGTGGCGGCATCCATCAAGGAGTTCGGGTTCCAGCAAAATATCGTGGTGGATTCCGAAATGGTCATCGTGGTGGGCCATGTTCGCTACATGGCGGCGCAGAAATTAGGCATGAAGGAAGTGCCGGTGAGCATCATGAAGGTGAGCAAGGCGAAAGCCCGCGCCTATCGCATCGCCGACAACAAGCTGGGCGAAAAATCCCAATGGGATAACCAGTTGCTTCACCTTGAGATTGGTGAGCTTGAGGAGGAAGGGTACGACAAAACCAAGACCGGATTCAACGAGGAAGAAATAAACAATCTGCACGCGACGATGGCGCGATTGCAGGAGGATGGCATTGACGGTGAGGAACAGGGCGACGTGGAGGAAGCCGACACCAACGCCACGATTGGCCCGTACCGTTTCGTCATCGAGCGCGGCGAGTTCCTTGAATGGATTGAAGAAATCAAGCAGCGCGTCGGCTTTGATAAGGAAGCCATTGTTGCAGAACTAAGAAAAAGGCTGGGCGTATGAAACTGGTAGCCATCGATAGCCTGAACCCGTCCACCTATAACCCCCGTGCAGCGGATCCCCGCCGCCTCGATCTGATTGAAATATCCCTGCGTAAGCTGGGCTTCGTGTTGCCGATTTATGCCACGCCGGACGGGGAAATTATCTCCGGCCATCAGCGGCATCATGTGGCGCAGCGCATGGGGGTGAAACAAGTGCCAGTGGTGATTACTCGGTCAATGGAATTGCCGGAGCGAAAGGCGGTTAACGTCGCCTTCAACCGGGCGACCAATGACCTTGATTGTGGCGACACACCGAAAAATATTACCGAAGCGCTGGCGCGTGTCGATCTGGACGCGCTGGCGGATGCCGTGCCGGATAAAACGCCCGATACGCCGGAATTCTATCCGTGCATGCAAGCGCAGGATATGCCACTCGCGCCACTGCTTAAGGCGAATTCGGGCCGGTGGATTACCTACGCCGCCAGCATATCGAAAACGCTTTACCTGAAAGGCGTGATTATGCCGGTGGTGGCGACGAAGGATTTGCGGGTGGTGAACGGCATCGGCCGCTTGCAGATGTTGGCGGAGAAT
>RGZB01000167.1 GCA_010031735.1 Pseudomonadota bacterium
CGGCCCCGCCTTACCCCCCCCACGACCGCGGACTGCCAACCTCGGTACGAAGTTCCTGATATCTTTCGGAACTTCATGTCTCAACTTGAGGCGATGCCGAGAAGTTGGTCCAAGGTCGTAAACAGTATGGTGGCCTGCCGGACTGCGGTCCTGGGCGGCCACAAGCTTGAGTGTGATCATTGCGATATAGAGGAGTACTCATACAACTCCTGCCGGAACCGGCATTGCCCGAAATGCCAGTTCCTGACCAAGGAGCGCTGGATCCAGGATCGTGAGAACGATCTTCTTCCGGTCCGGTACTTCCATGTCGTCTTCACGATCCCGCACGAGCTTGTGCCGCTGATTTTTTGTCACGACAAGAACAAACAAATTGGCTTTGACATCTTGTTCCGCGCGGCCTCGGAGACCCTCAAAGAGGTGGCGCGCACGAGGCTCAAAGCCGAAATCGGCTTTACAGCCGTGCTTCACACCTGGACGCAAACACTCTTAAAGCACCCGCACATCCACATGATCGTGCCGGGCGGAGGCTTGAGCCTTGATGGTGAGCGATGGATCCAGACGAGACCGAACTTCTTTTTGCCATTGAAGATCCTCTCTCAGGTCTTTCGCGGCAAGTTCCTGGAGTATTTTGAAAAGGCCTTCTCTGAGTTCCAGTTCCCGGAGTCGATGGCTCGCTATGCGAGCCCAGACGAGTTCAAAATGCTCTTGATCGATGCCGCGAGAAAAGATTTTGTCGTCTACGCGAAGTCACCGTTTGCTGGGCCCAAGCAAGTGATCAAGTATCTTGGTCAGTACACGCATCGAATCGCGATCTCCAATCACCGTATCGAGAACGTGACGGCTGATGGCCAAGTGACGTTCCGCTATCGCGACTCGAAGAACAATAATCAAACAGCGCACATGACGATCACGGCGCTAGAGTTCATGCGCCGTTTCCTTGGTCACGTTTTGCCTGATGGCTACTGCCGAATCCGGCACTTCGGATTTTTGGCTAGTCGCGCGAAGTCTGAAAAACTCAAACTCGCCCGAAAGCTTCTGAATGCGAAAGTCATCGAGCCCGTCAAAGACGAATCCTGGCAAGTACTGATGAAGCGGCTGACGGGCCACGATGTGAACCGCTGCCCACACTGTCGAGTGGGCACCTTGGTGCGAGTCGCGGTGCTGCTACCGAAACGAGCCCGAAGGGATACATCGTGATCCATCCCCGGCGTGTTCACGAATTACGAGGGTCTATCGCGCGTCGATCTCCATCGACCGAGGGGCCGCGGCTTGCCATGAGCGGGGCTCAATCAGCGCTACGCCGTGATGTTCGTCGCGAGGCTTCCGTCGAACACGCTATCGATGTCAGCATCACGACCAGCAGAAAGACTGAAAGCTTGCGACCAACGTCACGCCAAGAACCAGAAAAACAAAACCGAAATCGGATCCGAGGGGAAGGCCGCCGATCTTTGAATCCCCATAGATGAGGCCGGCCGAAGGCGATTCGTACAACGAGGCTTT
>RGZB01000168.1 GCA_010031735.1 Pseudomonadota bacterium
TCGCCGCAGCGATCTGCCGTCAGAAACGCTCGACGAGCAACCGCATAGGCAAGCCGTTTACCGGGCGGTCTGACGCCGCCGAAACGATCGACGTAGATGCCACCGACTGATTCTTCATCCATCTTTTGCCTCGACCTTGAGGCTTGAGGATCGGAGCGACTCACCGACGATCCAAGAGCCGATGATGATTGCGGCGTTGATGAGTTGCTCCTCCGAAAAGGGGAGCTTGTCCTTGAAAGCGATCGCCACAAGCGAACCAACGCTAACCCAAAAGCGGCGAGATTTGACAAGGTCGTTTAAGAAAGCAGGCATAAAAATCGTCCTTGAAAAATGGAGCGATCCCTGCTCCTAACATAAGATCCATCAATACAGATCATAAACCAAATTAATAGCTTGGTCAACTTTTGCTAATACTGAGAGGTGTTCATGAACGGTTATGAATGTTCATGAACGAGGTGGGCAACTGCGTCAGAAACTGCGTCGGTTTTTGAAAACCGCTAGAATACGCAGGGAAAAATGCGGTCCGCAAGTCCCTTCACCTCCATCTGAACCCTGGGAAAACATTGCGTTTCCCAGGGTTTTTTCGTTTTTATGCCGACTTTAGTCGACCTTAACGGACTTTAGTGCGTCGGATTTTGCGTCGCTTTTTGCCATGCGTCGGACGTGATAAGGAGGTAATGCTCCTTGGCAACCGAGGCTGTGTTGCCAAGCCACGCACAGGCCGCGGCAAGGCCGTATTGGCGTTCTAGCTCCGTTTGCCGACTAGCACGCATCGAGTGAAACAAACGCGGCCAGGGCTTAATATTGGCCTCCTCGAGCCGTTGCAGGAGTTCCCGGCGCAAGTTGGCGTTCGCCCAACCTGTGGGTCGGTTGGCTAACGCTCGCATTTCGTCTTTCTCGATCACGTAGCCCGTTTCCCGTCTCTGGGGCTCGAGGATTTCCCGAAGTTCGGCAAACAAGGGGCAGACGCGGGAGTCTTTGCCTGCGAGATGTTCGGTCTTCGGACTCGGTATGGTCATGCGTCCAGACTCCCATTCGATCTGCTCCCAGCGGATGGACAATACCTCGGACGGACAACGCAGGCCACCGTAGCGAGCCAGGCCGACGATCGCTTGCCACTGTGGTTCCAGATGTTTCAACAGGTTCCGAATCGTTTCGATCGGTACCTCCACGTTGCTGCACACTTTCGGTCTAGCAAGCCTGACGGACTGCCATGGGTTGGTCGTCAGCACCTTTGACGCAACGGCATGTGCGAAGAACTGTTTGGCAAATTGCAGTCGCTTGTACTGGGTCGTTGGCTGCAATCCGTCAACTCGCATTGCGTCAAGCCAATCCTGTGCGTGACCCGCGTTAACTTCAGCCAATGCAATGGTCTTCGGTAAGGTCTTCAGCATCGAATCGCGCGCAATTTGCCAGACGAGCACCGTTGCTGGTTTGACTGCTTTCCTTCGCTTCTGAATGTAGTCTTCGAGGTACTCACCGAGCGTGATGCGTTTGACA
>RGZB01000169.1 GCA_010031735.1 Pseudomonadota bacterium
GGCCGACCCGTCGGGTAAGTTCATCGCCGGCGTAGCGGACACCCTTTCGATCCCTATGAAGGTGGGCGAGATTCAGGACAACCTCAGCGTAATTTCCGGCGCAAATAGCGTGATGGCTGGTGATCCCCTCAGTGTGCTCGCCGGCTACGAAGAAGACGGCCTGTAATTCATTCACAAAACCGATCAATCGATAAAAAATGGCAGCTACTACCCTCGGTTCTCGTATGTCTTTCGACAAGGCAAAAGAGGCCATTCAGTCGGCCGGCTTTTCTCTGAACCGCGCCGTCCTCTCCCAGTCCTACATCCGTTCGGAAGTACTCCTAACCACTACCGCGACCCGTTACCGGTTCCCCCTGCTGGTAAACGACAATTTCAGCACCGTAACGAACACGTCGAACCTCCTGAACCTGCAGGATGCGTTTTACATTTCACACGCGGCGCTGTTTTTCGCGAAGCCGACAAGCTCGACGGACACTACTTTCCAGCTCGTGACTTACCCGAATAGTATCATCTTTTCAACCGCGAACACTGCAGCGTCTCTCTATACCTGGTACAATGCCTATTTCACGCTGACAGTCAACAATCGCGTAATATGGCCCCAGCTCGACGCATACCGTTTCTACGACGTTCCCCAGACGCAGGACGGCAGCGCCGCCGCTGTCATCGACCAGCAGAAGGGCTCTGATTCGGCCCTGTACCCGATCGAACCCGGCGTGGTCCTGGTGGGATCTAAACAGAACGTGCTTGAGTGCATCCTCCCTGCCACTATGGCGGCCGTCGAGACCAATTCTCGCGCCGTCCTGTACCTGGCCGGTCACCTGGCACAGAACGTTACCCCGGTGAACTAATCCGAACCCTAACAGGGGCGGGCAATCCCGCCCGCCCCCTAATTTTTGACTATGCACCGCATTGAAAAGTTTGAGTTCGTCGAGATCTACGTTCCCTCAGGATCGACAGCTACGCGCTGGGCATTTCCGGACCTTCCTAAACTAAGGTACACGGCCCTGCTGGCGATGGAATACTACTCTGTTAGTGCCATAAGCGCCGCCCCCTCGGGCCGGTCACCTATCAG
The DNA here is from genome assembly GCA_010031735.1 of Pseudomonadota bacterium. GTDB lineage: Bacteria > Pseudomonadota > Alphaproteobacteria > Rickettsiales > RGZB01 > RGZB01. The sequence goes on from RGZB01000169.1 coordinate 1,073, forward strand.
CGTGGCCAACGCACAAAAGGCGTTTCTTACCCTGTACGCCGACGAGCGCCAAGATATCTACCGCATCCCTTTGTACAACATGAACCGGATGCAGGCCAGTACGGATCCATTCATCCGAGCCCTGCCTCTCTTTAAGGGACAGAAAATTACCTGGGACAAATCCTACGTAGAATTTACGACCCTGACGGCCCCCGGTGCGGATCAAAGTATCTGTTTCGGCGTCCACTATGCCTAAACCGTTTCCCTCTTCACCTTTAATATTTACCCTTCATGGATGCTTTCACTACCGGCGGCGCCAAGCATGGCATAGAACCGGCATTGTCGTACTACTCCGAGCATGGAACCCCGTTTTTTGCCCTGTATATCGGCAAGCCGACGGCCCGGCACGGGAATGTAATGATGCAGAATTGGAAGGGACGCATAGAAG
>RGZB01000170.1 GCA_010031735.1 Pseudomonadota bacterium
GAAGTGCCACTGCTTCCTGAGCTACCACTAGTTCCACTGGTTCCTGTGCTACCACTGCTTCCGCTGGTACCTGAGCTTCCACTGCTACCAGAAATTCCACTGCTTCCGCTCGTTCCGTTACTACCACTGGTTCCACCCGTTCCGCTATTACCGCTTGTACCTGAGCTTCCGCTTGTTCCAGAAGAACCGCTACTGCCAGAAGTACCACTGCTTCCACTAGTGCCTGAACTAGCACTACTACCAGAAGTGCCGCTACTTCCACTAGTACCGCTAGTACCTCCTGTGCCAGAGCTTCCGGTACTGCCTGAACTACCGCTGCTTCCACTTGTACCAGAGCTACCGCTGCTACCAGAAGTGCCACTGCTTCCTGAGCTACCACTAGTTCCACTGGTTCCACTTGTACCAGAACTTCCACCTGTTCCGCTAGTTCCAGTACTACCGCTACTTCCAGAGGTACCACTACTGCCACTCGTACCCGTAGAACCACTGCTACCAGAAGTACCACTGCTTCCGCTAGTGCCATCTGTACCACTGCTTCCAGAACTTCCGCTTGTACCGCTAGTTCCTGAAGTTGCAGCAATGTATGATGTGCCGTTTATTGTTAAAGATCCAGTTATATTTACTGAGCCCGTAAAATCGTGAGTGTTACTTAAATCAATACCGAATTTGGAAGACCCAGTTACGAAGCTAGTAGAAGATGTTACGTATTGTACACGTAGCCTCTGAGCCACGATAGTATCGCTTACATACAAAGATCCGGTAACAGTCAAAGAGGAACCATCAAAACTCAAGTTCTGTTCTGCTACAGCGCTATTAGAACTTCCATCAGAAGTCAAAATGCGATTGTCTGCCGGATTAGATATCGTAGTGAATCCGGTACCGCTCGTTCCACTACTACCGCTGGTTCCACTACTACCGTCTGTTCCGCTGGTGCCACTCGTACCGCTACTACCGTCTGTACCGCTGCTTCCACTTGTACCAGAGCTACCGCTGCTACCAGAAGTGCCACTGCTTCCTGAAGATCCACTACTTCCACCAGTTCCGCTACTACCACTGGTTCCTGTGCTTCCGCTGCTTCCACTGGTTCCACTCGTACCGCTACTACCTGTAGAACCGCTACTTCCAGATGTACCGCTACTTCCGCCTGTACCAGAGCTACCGCTTGTCCCAGATGTGCCGCTACTTCCAGATGTACCACTACTTCCACTTGTTCCTGTAGAACCGCTACTTCCAGAGGTACCGCTACTTCCGCCTGTACCAGAACTTCCTGACGTACCGCTGCTACCGCTTGTACCAGAACTTCCAGAGCTTCCGCTCGTTCCATCAGAACCGCTTGTACCGCTTGTACCGCTGGTTCCAGAGCTTCCGCTCGTTCCTGTGCTACCGCTCGTTCCGCCTGTGCCGCCGGTACCGCTAGTGCCGCTGCTTCCGCTGGTTCCACTCGTACCGCTACTACCTGTAGAACCGCTACT
>RGZB01000018.1 GCA_010031735.1 Pseudomonadota bacterium
GCGAGTGGTAACGTGTTTCTTTATGATGGCTGTACGGAAATTGCTAGCACGGGCTTGACACCAATCGATGTCACCGCGATGGGCCTCAACAACCTGTTCGACGCCTATGTTGGTGCATCGAACGCCGCCGGCAGCAACAGTTTCAATGGTGATATCGCGGAAGTGATAATCTATAACGAGGTGCTAACACCTTCCGACCGCGTAGCTGTCACCAAATATCTGAACACGCGTTGGAACCTGAGTTATAACACAGGTTCGTGCCCCACCACCATAAACTGCCTCGCAAATCAGGACCCGGTGGGTGCTACGTGCAGCACGAATTCTACCTGCTGTAGCGGTGAATGCGTGAGCGGCAAATGCTGCGTAAGGGTGGGATACTTAGGTAAAGGCCAAGCGTGCACCAAAAACTCGGATTGCTGTGATGGCCGTGCCGTATGTACGGGCTATGGCTTCTGCTGGATCCCGCCGCTTAACTAAGTATGTATTAGCGTAGAGCCGGGATAACCGGCGCGGGTGTCGCGATCAGGAAATCCTTATCCCATATCTTCTTGTAGCTTGAGGGCGCAAGGTTGCCGCCAGAGATAATCACCAATATATTTTTCTTACTTGTACCCGCAGGAAGATTTGCGATCCATTGCTGTGCAGCCGCCATGCCCATCGCACTCGTCGGCTCGACATTTACTTTGAGCAGATGGGTCAGCCACTGCGTCCAATACATCATCGCTTCTTCCGTCACCTCGAAGATACCACCGAGCTTCTTGATGAAATGGAAGGTGCGTTCAGAAACCGCGAGTGTACGCGCACCGTCCGCGATCGTGTCCGGTGAATCCGGCCAGCGGAAGATTTTACCGTCACGCAGGCTCCGTGCGGCATCGTTCGCATTGAGTGGCTCTGCACCGAACACTTGTGTAGCTGGCGTTATAGCTTGCGCCGCAAGCCACGTGCCGGAAACAAGCCCACCCCCTCCGATAGGCGCGAATGCGGCATCGAAGGCAACATCGGCATCCTCGAAGGCTTCGAGCGCTGCAGTGCCCTGCCCCGCGATCACATCGTCGGAATCGTATGGGGGAATCAATGTCGCACCGGTCTTCACGGCATCGGCGACCATTTCTTCGGCCTGCATACGCGTTTTGGTTTCGACCACTTTTGCACCGTAGCTGCGGGTTGCCTGCTTCTTCACCGAAGAGACGAATTCGGGCAGATAGATCGTGGTCGGGATACCGAGTTCACGTCCTGCCCATGCCACTGCCTGCGCATGGTTACCCGAGCTGAACGCCACCACATGCTCGGGTTTGACTCCCCGTTCTTTCAGCGCAAGCAATGCGTGGATAGCGCCGCGCGCCTTGAAGGCACCGACACGTTGATGGCATTCGATTTTGAAATGGATACGGTGCCCACCGAACCAGCTATTCAGGAGATGGGACTCAAGTATCGGTGTCCGGTGGGTATAGGCCGCGATGCGTTTGCCTGCGGCCACCACATCCTCTGGTGACACATACATCGTACCGGATGCTATTTTAGGATTCGCGCTCATTATTCCTTCAGCTCGAAAATGGCGTCGATCTCAACTGCACTGTTGAGCGGCAGGCTATGGGCACCGACAGCAGAACGCACATGCTTGCCGCGTTCACCGAATATTTCTATCATGAGATCCGAAGCTCCGTTACCAACCTGTGGCAACTGATAAAAATCCGCGGCGCAATTCACGTATACCGTCATGCGCACCGCGCGCTTCACTTTATCAAGGTCACCCTCACACGCATTGCGGAGTTGCAGCAGGATATTGAGCAGGCAGAAACGTGCCGCTTTCTGGCCTTGTTCGACAGTGAGCTCCTTGCCGAGCTTGCCCTCGAATTGCATCACACCGTTCCATTTGCAGGTCTGTCCCGCGATATGCACGAGGTTGCCCGTACGTACGAATGGAACATAGTTTCCTGCCGGTGGGTTGGCGCCAGGCAATTCGATGCCGAGCTCGATCATGCGCGCTGCGATAACAGACATAGTCACTCCTTGGATTAACTGTAGTTGGTTTTGCACCAACCCCTGCAGAGAGTCAAGGAACCTGAAGGCTTTAATGCGCAAAAATCTGCGACATATCCTTGAACGATTTGAACTCCAGCGCATTACCGCTCGGATCCATGAAGAACATCGTCGCCTGTTCACCGATCTCGCCCTTGAAACGGATATAGGGTTCGATCACGAATGCCATACCGTGTTTGGTGAGCTTATCGGCAAGTGTATGCCAGGTATTCCACTCGAGTATCGCACCAAAGTGACGGACGGGAACATCCTTGCCATCCACGGCATTGGCTTTGGCAGTGGCGCACTCTTCCGGCTTCAGGTGGAGCGAGAGTTGGTGGCCAAAGAAGTTATAATCGATCCATTTCTCCGCACTGCGGCCTTCTTCGCAACCGAGCAGCTTACCATAAAAGCCGCGGGCTTCGGACAGGTCTTTTACCGGTATCGCCAGATGGAACGGGGTCATGATGGTCTCCTTCGTGATTTATGGATGTACACTATCAGCTTGCTAAAAACCCACAACCGAATATATTTCCTTATACCATGAGAAAAACTCATACCACACCACCCCTGCCGCCCCTGAATGCGCTCCGCGCTTTCGAAGCGGCGTACCGCCACAGTAATATCACCCGCGCTGCAGCAGAGCTTGGGGTCACCCAAGGTGCGGTTAGTAAACAAATCAAGCTTCTCGAGGATTTTTACGGTGCTGCACTCTTCAAACGCAGCCACCAGAAAATGACGCCGACTGCGAAAGCCGCCGCACTGTTCTCTGTAGTGCATTCCGCACTGGAAAACATCCGTAGCGTCACCAGAAAAATCAAAGGCACGGCCAGCGCGCGCGAACAACTCATCATCAGCTGCCTACCTTCGCTGAGCACACAGTGGCTAACACCCTTCATTACACGCTTTCAGAAACGTTATCCCTCTATCTCTATTCACGTGCTGGCCGGCGATGGCGCACCCGATTTTGATTCTGGTGAATACGACCTCGCTATCCGCTCGAGCACGCACCCTGCATGGAAGAAGCTGCATAGCCAGAAGCTAATGAGTGAGAGACTCGTACTCGCTGGCAGCCCTACACTCTTCAAGCGTACACCGCTTACAAAACCGGGGGATATCAAAGTGCATACACTGCTTAAACATACCACACGGCCGGAACTGTGGGAATGGTGGCTCGCTAAACAGAAGGTCGAGATCGCCAAACCGAAATACAGTATCGGATTTGAGCATTTCTTCATGCTGATCGAAGCCGCAAAGCGTGGTATGGGTGTGGCACTGCTACCGGAATTCCTGGTAGCCCCTTCGCTTGCCGATGGCACGCTTACGGCCCCACTCAGCGAGAAGTACATCAGCAAGAGTCCGTATGAGTATTATTTACTTACCACACCGACAAAAGCAAAGCGACCTGTGGTACAGAGCTTCCGCAAATGGCTTGCTACGGAGCTACAAACGCAGGGATAACGAGTGCTGCCTGTAAGCCCTCGTGGCGTTCGGAGAAGGTGAATTTATCCTTGCGTGTGTCGGTCATCGTCAAGCTGAAGCTTGGCGCACTATAGGCATAATTCGCGATGATATAGGCAAGGCTCGCTTGCAACAGTAGTTCATTGGGAATCTCCTTTTTATCCTTCTTGAGTGCATTGATGTGGTTCGCGAGCGTTACTTCCATACGTTTGCCAAATTCAGATTGACGTTCACGGTAATCCATCTGCTCGGCCAGATCCGGCCATCCTGTCTCAAGCGGTGATTTGAGCGTGAACGGTGCTTCGGGTGCTTCGCGCCCTGTGATGGCTTCATAGATCATGCGGGCAACGGCAAAATCATCCACTTCCAGATGCGCGAGATAGACGCGCGGTTCGTTATAATGCCGCGGCTTGTATTCTGCAGCCAGTACGGCCAATTCACCAGCACTCGGCCTGCCACCACGTTTATCCCATGCCACATCGTAATCTTTCTGATGGAGTACCGCTGCAAGCAATCGCAAGTTATCGCGGAAGGATTTATTCCCGCAGTAACAGTGCCGCGCAGGACTCATCGGCTTGCCATTCTCAAGGCCACCGTAACGCGGCTGCGTGGAAAGGAAGTCGAGCGCTTCCCGGACACCTTCCGTTGCAGTGAAATATGCACCGTCATGTTTTGCGTGCTGATCCAAACTGATAGCGCGTCCTTCGATCGGATCATTGCCCTTCTTGCGGGAAAGGGGACGTGAGCTGAGGTTCGTTGCCCCGATCACCTCACTGGGATAGCCCGCCATATAATCAATGATCGTCAGGCGCTCCGGGCTTGCGTGTGTGTGTTTATCTGTGTTGGCTGGAGTGCCGATTGCCGCTTCGTACGCATCCATCGCCGTCTTGAAATATTCTTTCGCCAGTAGATAGGCCTGCACTTCGTTCACATTCTGCGGCACGGGCTGCCACGGCATCAAGCCTTCCGCACGCGCGTTTGCCACCAGCATCTGCGCAGAAAAACCTTCGATGAAATTCATCGCAAGCGCCGGCGCACCAAAAAGTAATTGGTTCTGAAGCCCTTGCGTGGTGAACGCGATGCAGGAGGTGTTCTTGCCGCCTTCACGCGCCTGCGCACGCATCACCACGTGCGGTGATTCCACGATCCGTCCGCCACCGCGCATCTGGTCGTCACCACCCCCGAGCATGATACACGCTTTGAAGCCGTACGCATCGGTATTGAGCGCGAGTACCTTGCCGACCGCTTTCTCCTGCTGACCCTGTACACCCGCACCAGAGAGCCTTGCTGAATCGCTCTTTGCGATCATGGTGATGAGACGACCGCGGATACGGCAATGTTTCGAAAAGATAGGATCGCGGGCCAAACGATCGATCAATTTCGGCGCCGCCTGCAGATCCATACGCGATTCAAGGAGTGGCACCACATCGATCGAAGCCCCTTCGACCGCCACCTTGCTACCTGTGATTTTGAGAAGCAGCATCGCGGCGAGTGCATGGGCCGGTGTTTTTGCCTCCGCGATGATAAGCTTCTGGAACATGTGCGGCTCACGCCCGATCACTTTCAAGCGCCCTAAGATACGCGCAGCGGTTTTACCTTCTTCATCCGGATTGCCGACCGCTGCATGGATAAGGGATTCCGGCTTGAGATCGGCGACCGAACGAATCCATTCCTCATTTCCGAGCAAGTCGCTGATCTCGTGCGCCTGGGCTTCCATACCTTTACGGAGCAGCGTGTTATCGCTTTTATGTTTCCCGCTCGCCGCCAGTACGCGGGACAAGGTAAGGAGCAAATCTTTCGCATTGTGCCTTACATCGATATAGGCAAAGCGCGTACCGAAGATTTCCATCTTCATGGCGAGCTCCTGAAGACGCACTTTGGCGCTATCGCCCGGTGGGCAGGAAGCTGCGAGCTCCTTGATCTGTGCCACGGGTTGCACGACCGATGCGGTGGCACGGTCGATCTCGCCGGCGATACCTGCGAGCATCACCACTTCACGCGTGCGGCCGGAGTTCTTCCATTCGGAGACAATCGCGAGTATCTCATCGCGGTAGCGCGATAATATCGCATTCCTGAGGGTATTGCAGAACCCAGAGAGCAAAGGCTCGGTCATTTTCGGGTTGCCATCGCCATCACCCGGGCCCCACACGCATGGCTCAATGATAGGGCGGTTGAGTTTTACATCGCTATAGCCATATTTGAGGAGCGCATCCTGTAGATTCTGCGTCGGCTGAATCACCGAGGCATAGAGCATATCGAGAAAGATGACCAGCTCGTCAGCCTCCTCTTCCGGCGTGCGTTTTGTGCCTGTAATAGGCGTATCGCGGATCGCACGCAGTGCCGCCGTGAAAAGTTGTTTATCCGTATTGTCATGCGAGAGCAGGACATCAATCGCCATACCCTTCTCAGAATAGAGGAAGTTCGTCGGGTTGGTCGGGTGTGACGTTAAGCTCGGCCAGACGGTATGCACCTCGTCGAGCTTCACTTGCACCTGTGCACTCGTAAGCCCTGCTTCTTTGAAACGAGAAATCACATGCTCGAATTTATCTTCGTTCATCACGCCAGCGTTAGCGAGTGCATTTACCACCGTGATGCCCGCAATCTTGCGCGCACGCCACTGCATATCGACCAGTTTGTTATCCATTTCCAAGAAAAGCGTTAACTGTTCTGGTTTGATAGTCTTGGCAAGCGCCTCATAAGCACTCTTGCGTGAAGCTGCATCGGTGCTTTCTGCTACCGCAATCTTCTGGCGCAACCACGCAGCCGCTTCAGGGTATCTTTCTTCGACGACGCGGATGAATGCATCCGCCACCGCCCGCTGGAAACGGAGCGAATAGGTCGGCGTGGTATGGGATGATGCGGAAGAAGGCATGCAGCTTGATAAAATCAATTCAGATTGAGTTCAAGCGTAATCAGGTTCTCACCGAACGCAAATTCATCCTGCATGAACTCACGCATCTTCAAAGAGGGCTGTCCGCCTACCGCCCAAGCGATCACGACGGCATTATAGTCTTTCGGGTTGAACTGGCCGGTTTCGCGCACGTCTTTGGCGAGCTGCATGAGGTTATGTAGGTGGACAGCGAAATAGACATACTGGATCTCGCCGCTATCGTTCCTGCCCTGCACCAACACCGTGCAGAACATTTTATTCAACTGCAACGATTCGGTTTGGTTGATTTCCACTATTTGCTCTTTGGTACGTGCTTCACCACGATGCGGTGCAGATCCGGATCCGGATCGAACTGCATGTTCACTTGGGCTACGAATTTCTCGAGAAGGCCCTGGAGCACTTCGGCATCACCGCCACGTTGCACCGCATGGGCAGAACCGATACGCAGGAATTTCACATCATGCAGCGGGATATCGTTTTCCTTCGCATCGAGCGCGGAAGAATGCTGCTGTTTACCGAATTTACCAACCCAGGACATAAACCCTCACCATAAAAATGGGATATTTGTTCGCTATGCCAGATGCTAACAAAAAAAGTGGCGGGTGGCTATCGGTTTAAAGCAATCGGGGGGGGTGAGCACCTCTGTTTTCATAAAGGGGTGATAATTTAACATGTACTTCAAGGTATATGTCGCTTAGGTATTTTTTAACTTTTGTTTGCTAAAATTCAGTAATGGATAGAAAAGCCCTTGAAGCTCATATTCGGCACATCGTAAATGGCATCCCGGTTAACGATCAGGGAAAGCCTTCGACAATGGGGAATGTAATCAAGGAAGGCAGGACATTCGGTCGGTGTAGGGCCATGTCCGTAATAACTTACAAGGAGCTTCTTAAACCGGAAAATAAGGTAGAAGGGCTGTCGCTTACGGTAGTAGAAGCCGATGGTTTGAAAGAAGATCATGCGTGGTTGCTGGCGCATCATCCCAATACAGGATTCCTGATTATTGATGCCACGGCTGGCCAATATCTTTTTAAGAAGCCCTCTTTTTTCCAGAGCATACCTTTTATAAGGAACCTCTTTTCGCATGATCCAGAGCCTTATAAAGATATTTTTATCGGCACAAGCCAAGAACTAAGACAGTTGGCCGACCCAAAGCATGGCAAGTATTCAGCAAAGGATGATCTTTATGATTGGTGGTCCCCTTCCGTGCGTTTCTTTGAAGATCGCTCTGCAGGAGAAGGAGCAGGGCCTGCGACTGTATACGCGAACCCAGATGAGATAGTCACGGTTTGGAGCAAATATGAGTACCCCATCCATTTAGGGGAAATGGAAGGAGCCTCTCATATAGGTCGTTATGCTGCTCAACTTGAGGCCGCCGGCATTCCTTGGGAAAAACGCGTTTATGATGCCTTAGAGGGAGAGGTAATACCCTTCCCACTTCGCTGGGAAGAGCCACCATCGATGGATGATATTCTCAAAGAAGTCGTGCTGCATCGTCATCTACTATCTGCTGGATTGGCTAATCTTCAAGAATTAGCAGAGAGCGTACGAAATAGAGCCAAAGGCAATGATCCGATTCGATGGGAGCATGGCTAGCAGAAGCCGTAGCTTCAGAAAAGTGCGTCCGAGAACCGTAGCACCAACCTAAATAGTAAATGAAAATACAGAATCCTTGATTCTGTCGTGAATGGTGACCCCAGCGGGAATCGAACCCGCGTTTACACCGTGAAAGGGTGGTGTCCTAACCGCTAGACGATGGGGCCATAAGCAATCCGGCGTATAATTGAGAGACTAGGCCGGAATCAGGAGGTGCGTTCTATCAGATTGGCTATGAATCGTCAAAGGCTTATTTTGAAAGGCCTTTGTACCTAATTTTGCTCGGTTTTATGGGGGTATGGGCATAAGTCCCGAACCAGGCAGTCAGGGCAGCGTGGTTTGGCCGCCTTGCAGATGTAGCGTCCATGCAGGATCAGCCAGTGATGGGCGTGCTGCTGCCATTTCTTCGGTATTACCTTGAGGAGTGCCGCTTCTGTCTTTTCCGGGGTTTGGGTCTTAACCAGCCCGAGCCGGTTGCTGACACGGAAAACGTGCGTATCCACTGCAATGGTCGGCTCGCCAAACGCACAGTTCATCACCACCGCCGCGGTTTTCTTACCTACACCCGGTAATTTCTCCAGTGCTTCCCGGGTATTCGGTACAGCACTCTGATGCTGCTTGATAAGCGCCTGGCTCATCGCGATCACATTTTTCGCTTTCATGTTGAAGAGGCCGATGGTCTTGATATAGCCCTTCAATTTCTCTTCGCCTAGTTTCACCATCTTCTCGGGCGTATCAGCCACCTTGAAGAGTGCGAAGGTCGCTTTGTTCACACTCACGTCGGTCGCCTGCGCCGATAGGATCACGGCTACCAGAAGCGTGTAGTGGTTGGTATAACGCAGTTCCGTTTCCGGCGTCGGGTTCGCCTCAGAAAAACGGCGGAAAATCTCGTTGATATCTTTAGGTGGCATAATTATCCTTGCCCACCCATATACTAGAAAGCGCCGGAGACATGCAAGGCTCATACCTTACCGAAGTGCGGGATCAATACGAAGCCTATCCCTATCCTCACCGCGAGCCCGCGGACGAGAAGAAACGCTGCATCCCCACTTATCTCGATTACCTCGATCAATTGAACCATTATGGCTTTGGTGGCAAACGTGATTTCCGGAAAGATTTCCGTGTACTCATTGCTGGCGGCGGCACCGGCGACTCCGCCATATTCCTCGCCGAACAGTTACGCGATACAGGTGCGGAGATCATCTATCTCGACATCAGCACCGCTTCCATGGCTATTGCCAAAGAGCGCGCCGAGGTTCGCGCGCTTAGCAACCTGCAATTCGTGCATGGTTCCCTGCTCGATGTTGGAAGCCTGAAACTCGGCATGTTCGATTACATCAACTGCTCGGGCGTGCTACACCATCTGGAAAAACCGGAAGACGGCTTGAAGGCACTTACGAAAGTACTGAAACCCGAAGGAGTGATGGGCATCATGCTCTATGCACGCTATGGTCGTACGGGCATTTACCAATTGCAGGAGCTGATGCGCATGATCAATCAGGGCGTGAAAAGTTTACCTGAGCGCGTAGCTAACTGCAGGGCAACCCTGGCATCTATGTTGAAGAATCCCGGTGTCATGGCACTTGGTATCACCGAAAGCGTGTTACCGCGCCTCAGTGATAGCGATATCTACGACTTATTCCTCCATACCCATGACCGTGCTTACACCATCCCGGAACTGTACGCGTTCATGAGTTCAGCAAAGCTTTCTATCCACCAGCTGTTCTCACCGGAAGATGCACGGGGCAATCTCACTTATGACCCCACCGTTTATGCCAAGAATCCCGCATTACGTAATACACTTAGCACACTCAGTGATGTCGAGCAAAAAGCAGCAGCAGAACTGATGCATGGCAATATCCGTAAACATGTATTCTATGCCAGCCGTAAGCCCTCGATACCCGCAGATATGAATGATACCACCATGATTCCTGCCCTGAGTATCGCCCTGGAAGGAAAACTCTATGCACAATTGCAGGATGAGGCAGCAAAAGCGGCCGATACCATCACCCTTAAACGTGGCATCAAGGCCGTGCAGTTTCGCAAGACATCCTACACGGCCCTTCTACTGAAATATATGGATGGTACACGCACAATCGGTGAAATCTACCAGGCGGTGCTTACAGAAACATCGGATGCTTCAAATGCGGAAGTGCTTCCCAGAATTGCTAAGGATTTCGAACATATGTTCCGCTCACTGCAACTGCACAACTGGATATTTCTTCGCTCAGGCAATGCGGCACCTTACCGCACCCTGGATATGATCGGGCGTTAAATATTATTATTCAAAGGCGGCGGCACATAATAAGACTGCTGCGGATTTTCATATAGCAGCTTCTTGAAGACCAGGTTCAGTCCCAATATCAATCCACAGAAGATATACATATGCCGCCAGTGGAAGGTATCGATCGTAAAGCCATTTGCTATAAAACCAATATGTGCCGCCAGACACGCGAGTGCATGATATTTGTACTTCCACCGCACCAATGTCATGCGGAACGCCACCCATAAGCAATACAGCATGAAGAGTTGATACAGGAAAAAGGCGAAAATACCGTTTTCGTAAAAGATACGAATGTAGCTACTGTGTGCTTGACCTACCAGTACAGCTGTTTTGGGTCCGTGCCCAAACGGAGCGTCAAGTGCGAGATTGAACAGGAGTTTATGGTTTGCGAAACGTGTGTTGTCATATCGCTGTAGACTCAGACGTGACTTCACCAGATCAAGATAACCCATCTTTTGTGCAATGATGAATATGACCGCCAATGCAACGATACTGAGGAACATGATCATGACGAGGCGCACAAGGCGCATGGATTTCACCTGCTCCAGAACGATGGGGCCGCAAAAGATTGCAAACATGATGATGAACAACCCCCATGCCGCGCGTGAATAAGAAATCAGCACCGAGAATGCAAGCACCGCAAGGCATGCCGTGCCTATCAACCGCTTGTCCCGCTGGTGTGTGATACGGTTCATCAGAAGTACACTGATACAGCAAGCGGCAGGCCCAAATACGTTAGGATCTTTAAAGAATGCATTAAAACGCGGTGGCACCAGCGAGACGACGAGCGACATATACGCATTGATCGAAACAAATTTAAATACAAGGCCAATAAATACGGATACCAGCATGCCGAAAATCAATGCATCCGTAATCAACTCTATCATGCCGCGATACATGACAATGAGGCTCGCAATAAAAAACGACAACACAATGAGATACGTCGTGATAGCGAAATAGACTAAGGAATGCGAGAATTTATCGACAATCATCAATCCCGGCAATGAAAGCGCCGTATATAAGAACATCAATATCATCGGGAAGCCTAGGGCCTTCGGGATATAAAGCCATTTGAACAGCACGGATAAAAGCAATGTGTAAATAAAAAACAGATCAAACGGCGCGGGCTCGATAATCACATAGGGCGACAAAAAGCACATCAAATAGATGTGCATGCGCAACTTGGGTGGAATCTCTTTCGAAAGTACGTGTGGCAGTAGCGTCATTTCTTATCCGCGCCCGCTTTTCTTTTATATAGATAATAATCCGGTGACCATCGCTGATAATCGCTTTCTTCATACATCTTCGACATATCCTGTATTTTTACATTCCCGTCGTATGAAAATCTTCTGTAGGGAGTGTATTGGTCTTGGAGTAAGCGCATCTGCATCGTTTGCCATTTCACGTTATTCGAGAAAACATAGGCAGGCTTGAAATCTTCAATAACACGTATAAAGCCATCGCTCTCTGTAATGTATCCTAGTGCGGGCTTCCACACCAGCGCAGACGCATCCATTATATACGCCTGACGGCAGAAATATCCTAACTGTCCTACATCAGCTGCAAATATGGATTTTGGTTTTTCTGCGCGACACCATGCTTTAAGCGGTGCATAGACATTGTCGTATTGTTTCTGTTTCGAATAGGCCGAACGCGGGTAGATCTCAAGCCACAGAACACGGGACGCAATGACAGAGGCTATAAGCAAAGGAAGCGAGAGTGCCTGTAGTTTTTTGAAACGGATTCTGTTTGCCAGCTCTTGCACACCAATCGCTGCACATAAGAATATCCCGATATACGGTGGGTACACGTACCATATGCGAATCCAAGGATGCACCAGTATGTACGCAAGCAGATACGCACCACAAAACATTAAGAAAAGACGAAGTGAGGCCTCTTTCTTCCATGCCGTGCGCACACCCACTAGCGCTAAAATGAATGAAAGGATTTGCACCGGCTCACGGCAAAACAGGCGTTGGTAAAACTCATCCCCGGGGTTGCGCAGTGTTTTTGCAATAATCGTTTGTGAAAAAATCGAACCAAAATACGCGTATGTCATCACTGCGCCTAGCGCCGCTATGGATGCGCAAACAGTTGCGCTCATCCAAAATCCCTTACGATCTCCTTTACGGAAGCGATCTAAGGTCACTACGGCGGCCGCAAGCACGCCTTCCGGCCGGATGAAATAACTGATCGCAGCTAAAACTCCAGAAGCGGCCATATTTCGACGCGAAGCGAAAACCATCGAAGCCATCACGGTTAAAGTGAAAACCGGAGTCTCCATCGCGCTCGCAGAAACATTCCCACTCGTGGGACTCACTGTAAGAAAACTGGCGAATAAGAGTTTTACTACGACGGATTGGCGGCGAAGTAATATATGCCATGCAAGCGTAAGAATGCCGATTTCCGCCAATAAATTCACTATCGGCATGGTTTTTACGAGATTAAAGCCTAGCGCATAGATTCCAGAAGCCAATAATGCATAAAGGGGGGTAGTAGTGCCAAGCACTCTTTCGCCCGCGTTGAAGACGAAACCCACTCCGTCCGCTAGATTTTCTGCATACAGAAAGGTAATATAGGCATCATCGTAAGGAAGGCAGGCCCCATAGGACAGAAAGCGCGCATAGATAAAAACCAGAAGCGCGAGAACAAACCCTGTCCTATCGGATAATTTTAATACCACTGCACCAATCCCACTCTCGAGAAAACCATTGCCATCTCGATTAGCATAAAAATATGGAAAAAAGTATAAAAACTTGTTTTACAAACATAATATCTCGATTTTTTTATGAGCTTGTCGCATAAAATCCTATAGCAATCGAGGATCAGAATATTTTTTATAATTTATTGTTGACACTCCGATGACCCCGAGCTATAAAGCCACTCCCAACGCCGAGAAACGCAAGTTTCAAACAGAGGTTGGAAGTTCTTTTACATTGTGAATCGTATGATTATGTGCACGTCTTGTACGGCCGCAAGCAATTGCGATCGTCAAGCTAAGCATAATCGAAAACAATAGGAAGAAATGAAGGCGGCGAAGCGTCTTGTATAATACAAGCCAAGCGCTTTTGTGCGTGTTCATTTCTAAACTATGTAACACACTTATTTTAATAAGAACAAAAGCGTGCGGTATTAAAAGATTCGAAACTTCGGTTTCAATTTTTATTTAACTGCAATTACTTTTTTGAGTGATTAGCAGGATCATAACTTAAGAGTTTGATCCTGGCTCAGAACGAACGCTGGCGGCAGGCCTAACACATGCAAGTCGAACGCCCCGCAAGGGGAGTGGCAAACGGGTGCGTAACACGTGGGAATCTACCTTATAGTTCGGGATAGCCTCGGGAAACTGGGATTAATACCGGATACGGTCTACGGACGAAAGATTTATCGCTATAAGATGAGCCCGCGGCTGATTAGCTAGTTGGTGGGGTAATGGCTCACCAAGGCAACGATCAGTAGCTGGTCTGAGAGGACGATCAGCCACACTGGAACTGCGACACGGTCCAGACTCCTACGGGAGGCAGCAGTGGGGAATATTGGACAATGGGCGAAAGCCTGATCCAGCCATGCCGCGTGAGTGATGAAGGCCTTCGGGTTGTAAAGCTCTTTAGACAGGGACAATAATGATGGTACCTGTAGAATAAGCACCGGCTAACTCTGTGCCAGCAGCCGCGGTAATACAGAGGGTGCTAGCGTTGTTCGGAATTACTGGGCGTAAAGCGCGCGTAGGTGGCGCGGTAAGTTAGGAGTGAAATCCTGGGGCTTAACCTCAGAATTGCTCTTAAGACTGCTGCGCTAGAGGTAGGCAGAGGATGGTGGAATTCTTAGTGTAGCGGTGAAATGCGTAGATATTAAGAGGAACACCAGTGGCGAAAGCGGCCATCTGGGCCTATTCTGACACTAAAGTGCGAAAGCGTGGGGAGCAAACAGGATTAGATACCCTGGTAGTCCACGCCGTAAACGATGGATACTAGATGTTGGGGGGTTACCCCTCAGTATCGTAGCTAACGCGTTAAGTATCCCGCCTGGGGAGTACGGTCGCAAGATTAAAACTCAAAGGAATTGACGGGGACCCGCACAAGCGGTGGAGCATGTGGTTTAATTCGATGCTACGCGAAAAACCTTACCTACCCTTGACATCCTACGACGGTTTCCAGAGATGGATTCTTCCTCGCAAGAGGCGTAGAGACAGGTGTTGCATGGCTGTCGTCAGCTCGTGTCGTGAGATGTTGGGTTAAGTCCCGCAACGAGCGCAACCCTCATCTTTAGTTACCAGCGGGTTATGCCGGGTACTCTAAAGAAACTGCCTATGACAAGTAGGAGGAAGGTGGGGATGACGTCAAGTCATCATGGCCCTTACGGGTAGGGCTACACACGTGCTACAATGGCGCTGACAATGGGAAGCTACCTAGCAATAGGATGCCAATCTCAAAAAAGCGTCTCAGTTCAGATCGGGGTCTGCAACTCGACCCCGTGAAGTCGGAATCGCTAGTAATCGTGGATCAGCATGCCACGGTGAATACGTTCCCGGGTCTTGTACACACTGCCCGTCACGCCATGGAAATTGGTTCTACCTTAAGTCGCCTCTGGCGCCCACGGTAGTGTCAGTAACTGGGGTGAAGTCGTAACAAGGTAGCCGTAGGGGAACCTGCGGCTGGATTACCTCCTTTCTAAGGATTTTTCCGGTTAACAGAGCTTGCTCTGTTCTGGAAGATCACAGAACACTAGACGGTTCGCCGTCTTCATTTCTCTCTTTGTTTTCACATACGATACACAATCAAATACAAAAACCCGCTCGGTGAAAACCGGCGGGTTTTGTTTAAGTTAACTGTAAAATTTACACTCTTGTCGCGCGGCGACCGGCCGTCGCGATCGCACGCATCTCTCTCTCGATCACATCCTTTTCGGTCAGACCCGAGATACGTCGGGTAAAGTCTGCCGATACATCAGCAAAATCACGCGCCGGTCTTCCGGCCGCGTTCTGTACCAACCGTTCTGCGACATTCAGAAATGCCTTATGCCTGTCATCATCGGCGCGGATGGCAGCGAATACCGGCTTGGTCATGAAGGTATCCAGTTGTTTGATCACACTCCAGCTATAGGCAAGTTCGGTACAGATACGCGTCACGTTGATCCTTGCGAGCGCCGTTTCCATGCGTGCGAAGCGTTCTGGGTCATCAGGAAGTGCAGTATCGCTTCTTATACGTTGAGTCACCGCACTGCCGTCCATCAGATAGGTCATGAAATTCTCGCGCTCGGGACGCGTGAGCACCGCCCGTTCCAGATAATGACGTATATGGCGTTCGGCGAGTATACCGTCGAAACTACCATCCGCCCTAAAGCATTGCTGTGAAATCGCGAAACCCAGACGTTTGATCTCTGCTGGATTAGTAAAATAGCGATAGAACTCTCTTGCCGCTCGTGCAAAATCCGGCGTATCGGGAAGGCCTGCATCTTTCGCATGTAAAAACTCCTTGAGGAGCGGAAAGAGTGATCCCGCAAGCCCTTCGCTCGCCGCCTTGGCCGTAAGGGAAGGAAGATTGTCGATGCTCATCACATGGATCGTACCATTCCTCTTAATCACAGGGATCGTAGGATCGTCGAAAGTGGATGTGCGGTCATAGAGTGGGATGCTGCTGAAAGGACCCGGATAGCAGCTGACATCCCCAATCACACTCAGACGGCTATCTTGCCTCAGGTCCTTATCGGTAAGAAATTGGGGTGGATTGGGTCTAAGCGAAATACAATTCACCATCACATCAAAATCAAGTATCTGACTAAAATCGCCTTTCTTCTGTTCGGTATCCTTACTGCCCCATTGCTCTGGTACGATACCAAGCTGACCAAGTGCATTCACCCCTTGCCTTCCACACTTACCATACGCACCGATTACTAGTACCCTTGGGGGCTCCGATACTTTCCCGAGTTCCTCTTTTACACCAGCAATAAGCAATTCGCGCGTATCCCACTTATCCATAGGAATCTGGTGTGGCCCAGGTATCCCCTGTTGTTCCCTGCACCACAGGTAGACCGAGAGTGCCGCACCGACAAATCCAGCCGTGCCACCACCACTGCCGCTCACCCACTCAAGTTCGTAGAACGGCGATTGATACTGTATGACATTGTTCGTATCGATGTAGTAAGGGCGATTCTCTTCCATGCGTGAGATACCGACTGCTTCATCGATCGAACCATTATCCAGATGCATAGCACAGATATGATTATGGCCCTGCGGGTATGTCGCATCAAAACGGGATGCCGGTTCAAGGTATTTGAACCCGAGAATGAAGGCATGTGGCGGAGCGTCGGTGTGATAGGTTCGTGGCTCCACCATGATGCAGCCTACCTTTTCATATTCTTCATCCGGTATCACACGTATCGGCGAACGCTCAACCGTGACCGTATGCCCCTCACCGATCAATTCTGCAGCCTGCTGCGGCAGTAAGAATGTCCGTCGCTCATTTGGAAAAACTTCTGCTCTTAACCAAAGATGTGCCATGATTACATAAAAAAATATTTCAGGAATATTACTTTCACTTAATTATACCCTAACAGCAAAAGCTTAATAAAAACTTACCAAGGTGCCCTTAATCTTGCATAGATGCCTTCTTTCGCTGATTTTTTTGATTCTTTTAAACAACACCTGCTGAAAAAACATAAATAATTTAAATTATACAGATAATTAGCTGCGTTTTAGTGTAAAACTTGTATCTGCTATGATTTCCTATACTCTAACGGGGTAATTGTTCAGATAGGGTTTGGATATGAAAAAAGCACTAGGGTTTCTTGTGGTTGCCGGTATCGCAGTTGGGGCAGTATTTTTTTGGCAGAAAAATATTCCACTAAAAACAACCGATTCCACACAGTTCATCGCAACCATCACGGGTATCAGAACCATGCAGCCTATCCCGGCGCAATTTGCTTATTGTGTGCCGAAAGGGAATGAGAAAAGCAGCCAGACCGGCCACAACATCAGCCCCGCCGTTCACTGGACCGCAGGTCCTAAAGGAACCAAATCGTATGCTGTGTTCATGATCGATCCGGATGTACCGACGGTATTTACCGATGCAGGTAAGGAGGGCAAAATACTGCCTGCAACCATGCAACGTCAGAATTTCTACCATTGGGCCGTCATCAACATTCCTTCGAATATACGCGTAATCGCCGAGAATTCAGGAAAGAGTTTCAAGCAGGGAAATATGGCGGTCAATGACTATCTGAAATTCACCGGTGCGAAAAATACACCAGAAAACCAGCAGAAATACCGTGGCTATGACGGCCCATGTCCGCCGTGGAACGATAGCCGCATGCACCATTATCACTTCAAAGTGTTTGCACTCAAGACCGACAAGATCGCACTCAATGAACCTTTCACGGGTGAACAAGCATTGAACGCCATCACGCCTTATATTCTGGCGAGTTCCACTGAAGTGGGCACCTATACACTCAACCCTGCACTCAGGAAAAAGTAGTTACTGCTGATTATCCGGTAGTTCTGCAATCTTTGTTTTGCAATCCTGTTCTAGGTGATGGTTCACACCATACACGATTTCCATATCGCGCTTCACTTGTTCGGAGGGCGCTTCTGCGAACTCCCATTTCAGGATGGTGCCATACTCCTCTAATAGGAAATCACCTTTCTGCTGTGCCGCTTTGAATGCCGCAATCTTGCTCGGTACAATCTGCAGATATGCATAATAAGGTTTACCTTCCATCGACTGGCCTTTGCAGAGAATGATCACCGCCACTTCCTGATCCGCCATCTTAAGTGTATTTTTACCGATCATAAATCGCGTCTGTGACTTTATTTTTGTTTTTCTTGATGAGCGCCGCCTGCTGCAAGACCTGCGATGCTCCCTCCGAGGAAAGCACCGGCAAGCGACATGGCGTGTTCTGGTTTCATACCCATGAATTCTTCTGCGACGTAACCTACCGTAGCACCCACAATGACACCCACCACGGTATTCTTTGACATGAACCCTACCACCACATTATAGGCTGATTGCACCCGACCCGGACCATCTTTGACCTCGACAGCGTTCGCCATGAGCCGCTCATATGCCTCGCGCGCCTCACGCTCTCTTACACCATCCTGTCGTTTACCTGATGCCATACCCTACCTTGTCCCACTATCCGTATTGTAGCGTGTTAACCTTACCAAAGGGTTAACCAACCGGTATTTACTTCCTTGCCGCGACTCGTTCTAAATATTTGAATTTAAACGTTTTCTCAGGAATGGGGGCGGTGTCTGGAAGGCGTAGCGACACGGTTTTCCTGCGATATAAGCGTTTGAATTCTGGGCTTGCCGCAATCTCTTTTTCGGAAACAAAGGTCACGCCCTCGGGGGAGATATCGCTGGTGAAACCATCCCGCATGATGATGTAATCGGGCTTACGCGACAGAACATACTTCCCGTCGCCTTTGTAATGGCCGATATTCCCCTTCCCTGACGCGAAAACCACCTGCTGCTTGGCGATGTGCCTATCGTTGATACCCAGCATATCAATATAACGCTGCTTCGGCGTGAGGTACGGAATCTGTCCTGCCATGTTGATGGCAATGAGGGAATCGGACTTCCAGTCGGTGCGGATATATTCTGCGATACGATCCCAATAATACGGATATTTCGCCATAGGTGCGGTGTAGTAATAACTCTTCTGTGCAAAACAAAGTAATAACACTGCCATGCCCGCAAGCAGGCTATGGCTGGCAGGGGTATCCATATGCTGCACCGTGACATTCAGCAGCAACATCACCATCAACGGGATCACCGGAACGATCAGACGTGCACCTTTCATCCAGTCACCACCTGCATAGACCACATACAATAAGTAAAGCGCGATCATCGCAAACAGGTAGAGATTCTCACGGCGATGCTTTGATTTCTTCAACATGAACGGCACAACTGCTAGCAAATATACCAGCATATACGGCGGCGCCTTCATGAATTCCCATATATAACGGAGGCCCTTCAGAAGATGTTCTCCCGTCATCTCGCCGCTTAGTTTCGCATAGTAGGTATTCGGGAGGAATTCACCATAATAACCATACCGCCAGGCGATATGGGCAGCAGCGATGAGGACAAATGGCGCAAGCAGAAGCAGTGCGCCTGAAGGATTTTTCTTCTTTTTTGCAAACAAGACGTAGATCGCGCTGATCACCGCAAATAAAGGTGCCTCCGGCCGTGCCAACATCGCAATCCCGAATATGGCACCGGCTACGATGCATAACCGATCTGCGTGTTTCGATTTATCCTGCAGCAAAAGAAGCACTACCGCTACACACACCAACGCGGTGAAGATATCGGTTTCAAGTCCACCCATAGCCCACACGATCAATGGGTAGTTCACAGCGATCAGAATGCTACCGATAAGCGATACGAATACATACGATCCCTGCTTATATGTTTTGCGCCAATAGAGGTGCGCGCCTGCGATTAAACCTGCAAAACCAAGAATACCAAGCAACTTTGCCGCCACTACATATCCCACTCCGAGCCAGTGAAGTCCGCTTAACATTAACACCATCAGCAGGCTGCTATAACCTTCCACACGCTCACCGGTGTTCCATACCAGCCCCTCGCCTTTCAGGAAATGGTCCGCATAACGAAAGGTGATGAACATATCATCGACAGAGAAATCCGCATGCCAGGAAAGGATGGTAAGTGTTGCAACCACCGTCAGCGCATACAGTACAAAAAGCAATGTGTTAATGTGCTTTGCGGTCATAGAATACAACATAGCGATTCGTGAGATAATTATAGAATACGATGATGATAACAGCAGTCGCCTTTGCCAGATAGACATTCATCCATTTCACCAAAAACCAGATGATGCCGGTGTTGATCGCAAGTCCGAGATATCCGAAGAAAAGCGACAGCAGCACGCGTGCATGGTGCCGCTTGCTGCTGTCGCGGAAGGTCCATGCACGGTTGATAAAGAATGCGATCGTAAGTCCCGTACCATACGAAAGGATATTCGAAGTTACCACTCCCAGCGCTGCAAGTTCATGAAATGCCGCAAACAGAATGAAGTCGATAAGTGTACAGCCCCCACCGACCATCAGGAATTGTATGAAACGGCGGGAAATCATCTACGGCAGCAAGATGCGTAGGCTGATACCCAGCCATAAGAGTAAATTCAACAGGAACAAGCGGTCCTGGTAGATCGCATTCTCCGGCGAATCCCCTTTGTTGCTGACATAGATGAAGTGAAGATAGCGGAAAAGGCCAAGCGCCACAAAGCCCACGGTATAGACAAATTCCACTTTATGCGTGGTGCGTGCCACATCGACCGCATAGATCGCATAACACATGAGTGCTGCGGCACAAGTAACGTTGATGAGGTTATCCAAAAGTTCCGCTGTATATTCATTCAGGCTCGAACGGGTTTTATTGCCTGAAGGCGTGGTGACTTCATGACGGCGTTTACCGAAGCCTAAGAACAGTGCCAAGAGGAAGGTCGCAAGGATGATCCATGGCGATACATCGACCGAGATTGCAGCGGCACCCATCAGCACGCGCAGTACAAAACCAACGGCGATCAATGAGACATCCAGTATTGCGATATGCTTCAATTTGAATGAATAGAAGATATTCAGCAGTATATAAATAGTCGTGATAACCGCACAATTGATGGGCAAGAAGCGGATGCCATAGATGCCAGCACATACGAGTGCCACAAGCAATACCATGGCCGTAGGAACGGATACTTCACCCGAAGCGATAGGGCGGTGTTTCTTCTTGGGATGTTTGCGATCCGCTTTCACATCGCAGATATCGTTCATCACGTATACTGCTGAAGAGGCAGCGATGAAAACCGCAACGGCGATGATCGTATGAATCACGTTCACAGAATCGTAGAACGTCATGGAGAACACGAGCGGCGCTACCACAAACAGATTCTTGATCCATTGTTTAGGCCGCATCAATTTGAGCAATAAAAGCATGGTTAGGCCTTCAGATTGAGTTTCTTGAAAATACCTTCAGGGATGTGCTTGATGATGTTCATGATGATCCACCAGAACCACGGCACATAAGCGACATTGCATTTTTTCTTCATCGCCTTGATGATTGCCTTTGCCGCCTTCCCGCGCGGGTAGATGAGCGGGCTTTTCATACCGGCTGTCATCGGCGTATCCATTGGCCCTGGTTTCACGGTCAATACATGCACGCCGTCCTTATGCAAGCTGGCACGCAGGCCCGAGGCAAAGCTATTAAGTGCAGATTTCGCTGCACCATAGACAAAGTTGTTGGGCCTGCCGCGATCGCCGGCTACAGAAGAGATCATAACGATAATCCCTTCTTTCCTCCCTTGCATTCGTTTGGCGAACGCAGCAGTGATAGAAGCGGTGGCGGTATAATTCACTGCGGTCACCTGCTCGATGTTGTGTTGCTGGGTTTGATCACTAAGGTCGCCCATATCCCCTGCAACGGCGATGAAACCTTGCACAGGCCCCACCGAACTTTCCACCTTCTCCGCAAGTGTCATTGCATCTCCGATATTTAAAAGATCACAGACCTGGGTATGAACCTGCACCGCATGGCGAATCGTGAGATCCGCTTTGATACGTTCGAGTTCAGTATTATTCCGTGCAAGTAGCACAAGGGAATTTTTCTCCGCGGCAAGTTGATCCGCAAGGCTTTGTGCCAGTGCCGATGTCGCACCCAGAATCACGATGGTATTTGTCGCACCTGCTTTCATTGCTACTCCTTCAGCCCCAGTCTGCGTGACAGGGAAGATTGCCATTTATGACCCGGATCAAGCCGCTTCACCAGCGGTTTCCAGGCTTTCAGTTCGTCATGGTACATACGCTCGAATACCGGTCTTTTCATGCGTGCGTCCTTGGCAAGATAAACGCGCCCACCCATCTCTGCAACCACTTCATCGAGCTGGTCGAGCAAGGTAAGTACCGCTGGCGTATTCGGGAAATCGAGCGCAAGGCTGTAGCCCGGCAGGGAGAAGGAAAAAACGCCCTTGTGCGCGCGATGGTATTTGATGACGGCGAGGAAACTGAATAACCCTGCCTGCTGTATTCTTTCAAGTACACTACGGATATTCGACGTTGTTTTGGCATTTTCTGGAATGATGCATTGATATTGTAAAAAGCCCCGCTTACCGTAAAGCCGGTTCCAGTGACCGATACCATCGAGTGGGTGGAAAAACCCATCAAATGCTGCCACATGGGTGGAAGGATTCTGTGGCACTTTGCTAAAGCGCAGATGGTTATACAGTGCCATACTGTAACGGTTGAGCAACCACGAAGGTGCAGAAAACGGCACTGATATCTTCTCTGTAGCGGGTTTGTAGGCACCCAAGGTTTTATCCTCGGCCTTTACATGGACTGCCGATTCGAAAACACCGCGCCCGAGTGCAGCACCCTTGGCGGTGTGATCCATCCAACCGATCATATATTCAGCACTTGATCTGTTAGCCTCGAAAGCCTCGATCATCGCACTGAGTGTTGCCACACGCTGGGTAGAGACCGCGAGTTGCGCAGAGGCAATCTGCATCAGCTGGATCGTGACCGCCTCCACAATGCCCGTCATACCAAGTCCTCCGGCACTCGCCCAGAAAAGATCCTTATCGGACTGCTGTGAGCATTCCACACGCGTGCCATCCGCAAGGCGGATCAAGACGCTTCGGACATGCTCGGCAAACTCCCCTTTGCAGAAATTATTCTTGCCGTGCACATTGCAGGCGAAGGCACCCCCGATCGTAGCATTCTTTGTGCCCGGTATCACAGGCAAGAACCAACCATGTGGCACCGCAAACGCCAGCACCTCTTTGAGGGTGACGCCGGCCTCGCAGGTCAGTAAGCCCGTATCGTGGTTGAACGCCATGAAGCGTGCGCAGCGTTCCAGTATCAATACGCCTTCAGGATTGAGTGAGGCATCGCCGTAAGACATGCCCGCACCCCGTGGAACGATGGTCGGAGGTGAGGCCGCGAGAATGCGCGGGATATCCGCTTCACGTTCGGGCTGAAAGGTAAGACACTCTTCGACTGGTGCCATACCCCAACCGGAAAGTGACTGCCTGAAACCCGATGTGCATGGTTGTGTTTTCATCACGAGTTACTATACAATAGCCCAAGCATAAATACATGAAAGAAGCATCGGATGGCTTTTGAATCTCTCCTGACGTGGGCAAAAAACACCAACCGGACGCTTCATAGGCCTAAGGTTAAACACTGCCTCTATCTTGTACTTCCTTGCTTTCTGCTTGCGAAAATCCTGTATTTTGCCTGGGTAACGGAAGATGCGTTCATCACCTTCCGTGTGGTCGACAACTTCCTGCATGGTTTTGGCCTTACCTGGAACATCGACGAACGTGTACAGGTCTACACCCATCCGCTCTGGATGCTGTTGCATATACCGATTGCCTGGATTACCGGGGATTTTTTCTATAGCACCATGCTCTTTTCGGCTGCACTCAGCATGGCATTATTCGTGTTGCTTGCACGCCGGTTTAAAGATCAACCCCTGATACTGCTCTCACTTGTCTTCCTACCGCTCTTCTTTTCCGATTCGTTTATCGATTACAGCACCTCCGGCCTTGAGAACCCACTTTCGAACTTGTTAGTCGTTGCCTTTGCGGCGCAGTTCATGACCGTTAAAGGGAAGCATGTCCCGTGGTTACCACTCTCGCTTTTTGCCTCCTTAGCCGTTTTGAACCGTATGGACATGGCCCTATTCTTTATATTCCCGGCGTTCTACCTGCTGGCCTACCACCGCCAATATCTCCAGTGGCGGCCGATCGTGATAAGTCTCTTGCCCCTACTCCTATGGGGGGGATTTAGTTTCTTTTATTATGGTTTCATCTTCCCGAATACAAAATATGCGAAGTTACATACAGGTATTTCTACAATTGCACTCCTGAATCAAAGTGTATTTTATTTCCGTTATTTTCTCTTAAACGACATCCCTGCGGCATGCTTTGTCCTACTGACCCTTGGTACTGTCGTTTACTCTGCATATATCGGTTGGAAGAAGAAAGATCGTGAAGCCATTCGTTATGTTTGTATGGGCAGCGGGATATTGCTTTACTGCCTTTACCTTGCGTCCATTGGTGGCGATTATATGTCTGGACGACTCTTCACTCCCATGATTGCCCTCTCGTGCTTGCTTCTCAGCCAGTTCATCACGCGCTTTAGAAAGAAGAACGTACGTGAATTCATATTGGGTTATATCGGTATCTGGATCATCACGCTTGCAGTGATCGGCCACGGCGCGAAATTACCACTCCGTGTCATGCCGGGTGGGGTGGCGAATGAACGTTACTATTATGAGAAAACGAATTCCCTAATCTACAATCTCTTGGGCACAAAATCACTGCATGAGCATGGTTGGATTGAAGAGGGCGTTTACATTCGGGAAGAAGTCAGTTGCCAGATGAACCCTGACAAGAAACAGCGTGTATTGATCCGTGCAAATGCAGGGATGCTGCCATTCTTTGCAGGTCCCTACATACATTTCATCGATCCCCATGGCCTTACAGACCCCCTGCTTGCAAGGCTACCCATACGTCAAGGGCTTAGTTGGCGCATCGGACATTTTTTCCGCACCATACCCGTCGGATATGAGGATTTCATCGAAACCGGATCGTTCGAAAGCATGGATCCAGCACTAGCGGATTATGTACGTATGCTCACCTCTATCACATCGGGTAATGTATGGAGTATGGAGCGATTGAAACGTGCGTGGATTTTCAATCTTGGCCGCTATGAACACCTGCGGGAATCGTATATCACACGCGCCTACAGCCAGCGACGCTTTCCACTTTCGCACCTGTCCCATATCAAGACCGAGAGCACCCAACAATGGTTCAACACCCGCGTAACGGCAGATGCCTACAATCTTACTTTCAGTATGGGTGCGGTATTCGATATCGTGGCGCCGAAAGTGATTCATCCACGTTACATGGATACCTTTATTCAAGATATCTCTGGCGTACGCGATAATCAGGGGTTTTTTGTATATGGATTCTATAAAGGCAACCAGCTGGTAGGTGCTGTGCGGTTAAAGCCATCGACCATCCCGCCCGAACCCATGCCGCGACGACGCTATCTTATTGAATTACCCGATACCGTTCATAGCCAAGGTTTCGACCATATCATCACCTTCAATACGGGTATGAATGACAGGAAAAGCCTTCCCGCGATGATGATGCATATGGTGTTCCGCAATTGCTTAACGTGCGAGTCGATCCCCAGCAACTAGGCCGCCAAGTGCTGTGCCGCCCAGTATGTGCACATGGAAATGGGGTACGGCTTGCGCGGCATCCTTGCCGTGGTTCGCAATCAAGCGGTAACCGCTTTTATCGACCCCTAAATCACGCGCGATCTTTCCCACCGCTTCCCAGAATGCATGGAGTTCCACCGGTGGGGCTTTTGCTGAAAAATCATCGAAGGAAACATACGCTCCTTTTGGCACCACGAGCACATGGACCGGAGCAGCTGGGGCGATATCGTGGAAGGCAAGCACCGCCTCGTTTTCGAAGACTTTTTTGCAGGGGATTTCCCCTCTTAGTATCTTGGCGAAGATGTTGTTACTGTCGTACATACGAAATCCTTCTAAAAACGTAAGAATATGCTTGTTTTTTACGAGCGTTGCTCTAGAAGATAGCGGCAAATCCCAAAACCGCAAGCTGGTCCTTAGAAGAGGTCTTTTATGCCACAGAAAATCAAAACGGCGTTACTCTCCGTATCTGATAAATCCGGCCTCAAGGAATTCGCGGCAGCGCTGGTGAAATCCGGTGTCGAAATCTTATCGACCGGCGGTACGGCAGAATTCCTCCGCAAAGCGAAAATCAAAATCACCGATGTCTCCGATCATACGGGCTTTCCCGAAATCATGGATGGCCGTGTCAAAACCCTGCACCCGAACATCCACGGCGGCATCTTAGGCCGTCGCAAGGACAAAGCACACATGGCAGCGATGAAGAAACACAAGATCGTACCGATCGACCTCGTGGTCGTAAATCTCTATCCTTTCGAAGAAACGGTCGCTAAAGGTGCGAAGGCCGATGTGTGTATCGAGAACATCGACATCGGCGGTCCTTCGATGATCCGTTCAGCAGCAAAGAACCATGGTGACGTGGTCGTGGTGGTCGATCCGAAAGATTATGATTCCGTGATTGCTGAGATGAAAGCGAACAAAGGCGGCGTCTCGCTCGAATTCTCGCGTACACTTGCCGGTAAGGCCTTCTCCCGCACCGCAGCGTATGACGCGGCAATCAGTGCCTGGTTCGCTAGCGAACGCGGCGAGGCATTCCCGGCACAAACCACGCTCGCTGCTGCAAAAAAAATGGAACTCCGTTACGGCGAGAACCCGCACCAGAAAGCAGCACTTTATCTCGATGGCACGCACACTGCAGGCGTCGCAACCGCAACGCAGCTGCAAGGCAAAGAACTCAGCTACAACAACATCAGCGATGCCGATGCTGCACTCGAGCTCGTGAACGAATTCGTGGCTCCTGCGGTTGCCATTATCAAACACGCAAATCCCTGTGGTGTTGCGGTCGCAAACACCCTTGCATTTGCATACGAGAAAGCACTCGCTTGCGATCCGGTCAGCGCATACGGCTCTATCATCGCGCTCAACAAACCACTCGATAAAGCGACCGCGGAGAAGATCGCGAAGCTTTTCGTCGAAGTCATCATCGCACCGGATGCAGAACCCGCGGCACGCGAGATCATCGCAGCGAAAAAGAATCTTCGCCTGCTCGTAACCGGCACTTTGCCAGATAAGAAGCGCCGCGTGATGCAGTATAAATCCATTGCGGGTGGCTTGCTTGCCCAAGAGCGTGATTACCTGAACGTTTCCGAGAAGGATCTGAAAGTCGTCACCAAACGCAAGCCCACGAAGCAGGAAATCCAGGAACTGCTGTTCGCATTCCATGTCTGTAAACACGTGAAATCGAATGCCATTGTCATGACGCAGGATATGGCAACCGTCGGTATCGGCGCAGGCCAGATGAGCCGCGTGGATTCGGTGCAGATCGCAGGCAAGAAAGCAAACCTGAACAAAGCGAGCAGCAATCTCACCGTTGCATCGGATGCATTCTTCCCGTTCTCGGATGGCCTGATCTTAGCCCACGAAGCAGGAGCGACAGCGGCGATTCAGCCGGGTGGCTCCATCCGTGACGAGGAAGTGATCAAAGCAGCGGACGAACGCGGCATGACGATGGTGTTCACGGGCTTCCGTCACTTCAAACATTAAAATCTTCTATCTTTGCGGTTGACGCATCGGCATGATTGCCATACCATTTCGGGAGCGTAATAACACCGGACTGGAACCATGGAATCTTCTCTAGCGACCACCCCTCCTCCCTCCACGTCCTCTCTCGATCAACCCGGCAATCGCGAAGCCCTCGCACTCTGGCACAAAGTACTGCTGGAAAGCGTGAAGGCGGGTTCTTTCGATCTCTCCGCACGCCAGGTCACACTTACACTCACCGTCTATCTGGAAGCAGGACCGCATACGGTACGCTCACTCGCAGCACAACTTGGTATCTCCAAACCTGCGGTGTGCCGCGCTATCGATACACTCTCCAAACACGGGCTTGTCGCACGCAAGGAAGATAAACAAGACAGGCGTAACGTCTTCATAGAGCGCACCGAAACCGGCCGCACCTACCTCACCCAGTTCAGTGAGAGCATCCTGAACCATCTGATGGAGATCGCATGAGCAATCGTCCACTGATCGGTATTACGATGGATTGGCAGAAGGAAGGCTCCTTCTCCGTAAAGCCGCATTATGCCCTGCGTGATAATTATTTTGCTGCCGTACACGCAGCGGGTGGCCTGCCGGTCGCGATCCCTAATATCCCGGACGCACTGCCGGAATATCTATCGCATCTGAATGGCGTAGTGGTACCGGGCGGGGATTTCGCGTTCGATCCGGCATGGTACGTCGCCTCCGATGAACCGTTCCCTTATCCGCCGAATCCACGTTTCAAATTTGATGTGGCAGTGATCGAATCTGCTTTAAAGCGCGATATGCCACTCCTTGGTATCTGTGCCGGTATGCAGATGATGGGTAGCATCTTAGGCGGCAAGATGACGCGTAATATCCATACCTATCTCAAAACGGATATCGATCATCTGCGCGGGGCCCCCCGTGATGACTATGCGCATGATGTGATCGTGACCGAAGGCACTGCGCTTTCCCAAATCACCGGTAAAAAACAAATGCCCGTAAATAGTGCGCATACCGAAGCACTTGTAGAACTTCCGAAGAATGTAGTTCTCAGTGCGGAAGCAACAGACGGCGCCATCGAAGCGATCGAGATACCAGGCAAGCGGTTTGCCATCGGCGTACAGTGGCATCCGGAGTTCTTTGCAAAAGAAGGTACACCGGATTTTGCTCTGTTCAAGGCATTCATCACTGCTTGCAAGGAAGGTAAGGCCGCATGAAACAGCACGAAGGCGAACGCATCGCTAAGGTGATGGCGCGTAGCGGTGTCTGCTCCCGCCGCGATGCAGAGAAGTTGATACGCGAGGGTAAAGTGCGCGTGAATGGCAAGATCATTACCTCACCTGCACTCAACGTGACGAAGGCGGATAGTATCCTGATAAACAATAAGCCGCTCGCGCAGAAAGATTCTACGCGTGTCTGGCTGTTCCATAAGCCGAAAGGCTATGTCACCTCGCATAAGGACGAGAAAGGCCGCGATACGGCTTTCTCGCTGCTGCCAAAAGACATGCCGCGCGTGATCTCCGTCGGCCGCTTAGATCTTAACAGCGAAGGACTGCTGCTGCTCACCAACGACGGTGAGCTGTCGCGCTTCCTGGAGAGTCCGAAGAACGGCTGGCGCAGGAAATACCGCGTGCGTGTCTATGGCCACGTGACCGAAGAGGAGCTTGCACAGATGAAGGAGGGCCTGACGGTCACGAACAAGCGGACGGGAGAGCGCGTGAAATACCAACCGATCGAAGCGACAATCGATGGCAAATCTGGTCGCAACACCTGGGTGATTTTCAAACTGACCGAGGGCAAGAATCGCGAGATCCGTAACGTCTGCGAACATTTCGGTTGGCAGGTGAACCGTCTGATCCGCACCTCGTTCGGACCTTTTAACTTAAGCGACCTTCCACCTAAGGGCGTACGCGAGGTATCGCAGAAGTTCCTGATGGAGAAACTGGTCAGCTGGCCTACGAGTTCAAAACCGGATAAAGGAGGGCACGCATGAAAGTCATCGCCGGGAAACATAAAGGCCGCAATATCGCTCCTCCCGCTAATAAGGACGTTCGTCCCACTACCGGCATGGCACGCGAGGCCATATTTAATCTGCTCCAGCATGGAAAATTCATGAAGGCGCCGGATTTTGTACAGGATGAAAACCCGAGCGTGCTTGAAGGCCGCCGTGTCGTCGATATCTTCTGCGGCACCGGTGCGATGGGTATCGAAGCCCTCTCGCGCGGCGCGGGTCATGTGGTCTTCATCGACCAGAACCCACGTGTAATGGATCTGTTGGAAGCTACAATCAAACACATCGGCGAAGGCCCGAATACTGCCTTTATCCGTAGCGACTCTACCCGCCTGCCGAAAGCACGAAACACCTGCATGCTTGCATTCGTTGACCCACCGTATAACAAAGGCCTGGCATTACCCGCACTCAAAAGCCTGGCCAACCAGGGCTGGCTTGGGCATGGTGCAGTGGTGGTGGTGGAAACCTCGCGGAAGGAAGATATCAACTTGCCAGAGAAATACTTCCTGGTAGATGAACGTGATTATAACAACACGCGTATCCGCGTGTTACAGTATCGTAATCCAGAGATATCTGCCTAGAATCGTGTAGAGAGCCAGATGGCAAGGCGTGAGGTGGCCTTAACCGCTTGCGTCAGCGCAAAGTAGGCAGGCGCCTC
The DNA here is from genome assembly GCA_010031735.1 of Pseudomonadota bacterium. GTDB lineage: Bacteria > Pseudomonadota > Alphaproteobacteria > Rickettsiales > RGZB01 > RGZB01. The sequence goes on from RGZB01000018.1 coordinate 30,117, forward strand.
TTCTGCATGATGCGACAGACCGGTATCGCGGTGTTCGAGCTCCTCTTTACGGAATTGCTCGATCGTAGCTTTCAGTTCTTTTTCTTCCTCGCCAAGCGTATCTACCTGCTTGCGGTAATGCTCATCGATCACTTCTTCGACTGCTACCGTGCATGCCATCGCCGCTTTCTCACCCAACATCGCCGTGCCCGCACCCAGCGCAAACCCCAGCACATGCCATACAGGTGACAGCACCGTTGGTCTCACACCGCGCGTCACGATCGCATCATTGAAATAACGCAGATGTTTTTCTTCTTGCTCCGCCATATGTTGAATGACGGGTGCAGAAGCTTTTCCTCTTAAGACGGCCAGTTGGCCTTGGTAGATACGCTTCGCACCATACTCACCGGCATGATTGACGCGGATCATCGCATCGATACGCGCTTTTTCCGGCACGTCGCCAGGCAGTGGGATACGTTTGGATTTATGCTTTACGTTTTTTTTTGCCATGGGATTTATCCCTTAAGGTACACAGATAATACGAAGCGAATAATGCGGCACCGAATGAATAGAGTACGTTATAACCTGCCATCGAGAGGCCGAGAAATACGAACTGCGGCTCGTCGCAGCGTACAGTTGCCGCGCCCATGATTTTCGCACGCAGTGCTTCGATAGAATCAGAATTCAAATCACTGCCGCAATGCGTCGTACCTTCCCACCATTTCTGTTCCACACCCACGTGGAACACGGCGATACCGCCTCCTACGAGTAACGTAATGATCGCAAGCGTTATGATCCCATCTCGTACTTTCTTATCACGGAAACCATAAAGCAGTGCCGCAAGCGCAATCACTATCCCAAAGGGATAACGCTGATAGATGCAAAGCACGCAGGGCTTCAGGTCAAAACCATATTGTGAAATGAATGCACCGCCGAGTGCCGTAACACCGACCAGAAGGAAAAAGAGTGCCATACCACTGTAACCAAAACGTATAAACATCTGGTTTAATTTTTCTGGCATGGCTTTCCTCTATTGGGTGATTTTTTTCCAAAGACCACGAAGCATCGAGTCGTCGCCACCGGCTGGTACATTCTCAGCAGCCGGGCGTTCCGGGCGCGGAGCGCTCTCTACTTCACGCGGGAATTCCTCGCGTTTGAAATCGTCACGCTTGGGCGGGCGGTCGTCGGATTGTTCATGGCGAGGGCGGTTTTCCCCACGGTCAGAGCGGTGGCTATCTTGCTCACCACGACCTTC
>RGZB01000171.1 GCA_010031735.1 Pseudomonadota bacterium
TGGCATCGCAGCGCGTTCCCGTCCAAGCTAGCCGACCAAGCCCCGGAACAAGGCGACTGTCCCGAAGGGTGGTATGCGCTCGACTGGTGTGGAAACCAGATTGGATTCATCGCCGATGGCACTCCTTGGCCCAACGCCAAGGATCAGGCAACCGCGAACCCAAAACTATGAATACACGACCAGCGGCCTAGAGCGGTTGCCTGCATCCGCTGGTTCTCCGACGATTTACCCATGATAACCAACACCACAACACCAAGAACGGACGCCGCTGAAAAGTGGACATTCGGGGATAATCGTCCCGGCATGTCCTTCGAGTGCGTCAAAGTCGAGTTCGCCCAAGAACTCGAACGTGAGCTAAACAAGGCTAATACCCTCTGGGAATACCAGAAGGAAGAAACGGACAAGCGCATCGTGCAGATACGGAAGCTGCAAAAGGCTTTCGCTGATGCCTGCGCTGCAAACAAAACATACCGTCAGCAGGAAATGAAACACTCTCCCGAACACCTGACTGCTCTCCTGCAACACTGTGAGGATCGGCTAGCTGAAGCGACGCTTGCGCTGCAAGCAGCATTCGCGGCTACCGATCCATACGCGGACGGAGCGCCAGACGCATCGGCCCACGATAGGCTGTGCAACGAAATCGCGGCACTGGCGAGGCCGTGGGCGAAACCTCATTCGGAGAACAAGTAGATCACCAACATCAATCACATGCACATGCACGGCGAGTCCTACAAAACGCAACAAATCCGACGCAAGCGGAAGCCCGGCGCGGGCCGCCCAAGTCTCGGCAAGGTCAAGATGACCGTCCACATTCTGCCAGCGACTCGGCAGGCTCTCGGCAACAAACCCGGCGAAGTCCTAGACGCTCACTTCGGCGGATCGAACGCTTCGGATCAGTGAACCGCGAGCACAAGACTTTATGAGCGATACTACACAACCTCCGAGCGGTTCACTGCATCCGCTGGTTCGGTGCAGCGAGTGCGGGCAGGAAATCAACAGCCGTTCTATCTGCGGCGTCTGCATCTATTGCCAGCAGGAATGGGGTAAGAAAATCGCCAACCCAAGGAACTTTGAAGGACGATATTTCAAATTCCGTCAGGAATGGTTTGTGCCCGTGCAAATGGCAACCGGCGAGATGATGCCAAACTACATTGGCCCAACAGCCAAAGCAGTATGGGTGGCATTCACAAGGCACTACTGGTCGAAGAAAGAGCGCATGGCTCAAGGATGGCGAGTAAAGCGCATTCGCATCATCCCTGACTGGAGGAAAAACGATGACTGACACAAAGCGAATCGTGCATTGCATATCTGCGTTGTGTCCAAAGAAAAAGCACGCCGCACAATGGCTGTTCGATTACCCAACGATGTGGTTCCCGATGTGCAACCGCGTGAGAGATAGCCTCATGAATCCGCCTTACAAACTCAGCCCCGGTGTGCCTGCGAAATGCTTCACGCCGATTGCACCGAACGC
>RGZB01000172.1 GCA_010031735.1 Pseudomonadota bacterium
GAATCATAATCTCCCTGGGTTTCTGGAAACCATAGAAACCATCGATTATATTGTAAAGGGTCCAGAATATGTCAGAAAATATATGGTTTCTGATGAATTATTGCAGGCCTATAATATAACCGTCGATGAAATTCACCATTTTTGTGCGAAAACCGGCGAATAATATAGAATAATTCTCTAAGGATAATCGCGGGAACAAACTAAGACCCATTTCTTACAATATCCTTGCGATTATCCCAACGCAAATGAGAATCATTCTCAATAAAACCACAATATCTTGTATTTTCCCTATATTACCACAATACTGACCAGTTCATTTTATGACCAATAAGTTAGTATCGTTTCACCAGGTGATATGCGGAAAGTATAGGATTTTCCCCAAGAGAGGTCGCTATTCTTGACTGTTTTGGTCAACTATGGTTGCCATTCTCTTCCACTCCTGTATAATGGTTTTCTTTCATTAGAGAGGTCGATATTATGACATACCGCGAATTGCTTTTAGAATTGCAGAATCTCAAAGAGGATCAATTGGATATGGATGTGACAGTCTATATTAATTTTTTGGATCAATTCTATCCATTGACGGTTGAATCACCTTTTCGATTTTCTGATTCTAATTATGACGTATTGGATGATAATCATCCTTTTATTATAGTCTGAGAGGTCGATATTATGACATCCAATGATTCTCTGATTGATCAAGTTATCAATCAAATTCTGGTAGATATTCAAAGTGGCGATTATACTGCCATTGAGGAATTATTGAAGTATATTCCTGATAATATCTTGGTTAGTTATCTTCCTGAAGAGGATTGATAATATGACATTTGAACAGCAGGTTATGGTTTCAGTTTCTCCTCTATTGAATACTGGCGATGCTGAATTCTATAATGGTTCTCTTTTCTTGGAGAATACTGATAAGGTTCAAGCGGAGAATATCCTCTTTGAATTGAATAAGAGGTTCGGTGAGATATACGGTTTCATTTTCACTGAGTATCCTGGTATTAACGGTTTTGTAATTGATTTTCGGTGATAGGTGGATATTATGTCAATGATTTTTAATCGCGATAATGCTATTCAAGCATTGGTCGATAATGATAAAGATTATATCAATTCATCATCCGGTGGTCTAGAATGGTTGGAAACTATTTTGAAAACTGGTTTCGGTGGTTATGATAACCAGCCCGATGCAGAATTGATAAAAGAATGTATCGAGCGGGATATTCCCGAATCTTACTATTTTGATGAGGAATAATATGTTTGTTGATCGCAATAATGCTTTTGATTATGCCATGTATACTGATACCGGCAATGCAATGATTCATGGTATCGTGGTCGGTGCAAGGGTCAAAGGGCTATTATGGAACGATATTGTCGATATTCTCCGGGTAGTATCTGATATTGAGGGCTATGGTGAAGCCATGGATACTGCGGTCCGTGAGGAAGTATGGTGCGCGGTGTTCGGGAATA
>RGZB01000173.1 GCA_010031735.1 Pseudomonadota bacterium
GTAATGCCGGTAACTTAACGGGTGGTGGGCCATACCAAAGCTGTACGGATACCTGCAGCAGTGGCAGCTCTAGTGGTAGTGGTTCTAGCTCGGGAGCCAGTGCATCGTCGTCAGGTTCTGCGAGCAGCAGTGGTAGTGGCTCAGGTAGCGGTAGCACCTCCGGTGCATCCGCGAGTAGTTCGAGCGGTTGTTCGTCACCGGCACAATGTCCTGCAGGCGGTAGCTGCCAAACGGCAACCTGCTCATCGGGTGTCTGCGGTCTGACCTATTCACCGAATGCATGGGGTTGCTCTTGTACGACCAGCTGTACGAATGGCCTCTATTGCGTGAATGGTGCATGCTCCTACAGCCCGCCGCCGAGTAGCGCAAGCTCGTCTGGAATGTTCCAAGGTATTTAAAGTAATATGAAAATGCGCCGCGACAACCAGCACGAGAAACACCTAAAGAAGCTAGGAATCTCGAGCGGTAAGCGTGCATACACCTTAGTCGAGATTGCGCTTGGTATCACCGTTATCGCGGTGATCGCCATGGGCTTGCTTGCGGTGGTGAATTTAAACCGTACCGCTGAAGGGCAAGCGCTGATCACGGAATACACCAACTTCCTCAGTGCAACCGATACATTCAAGACCGCGCACAACGGCGAGCTGCCGGGCGATATGCCGGACCCCAACAATTACTTCCCTGACGATGAAGCAGCGAATATCCCGGGTAACGGTAATGGGATCATCGAAGATTCCATGCGCGGTGTGAATCCGCCGGAATCTACCGTGATGTTCCGCCAGATGCAGCTTTCCGGTGTATTATCCGGTGAGTTCAGCGGTAAACAGGCGGCAAGCGATACGGGTATGCAACCCGGATATAACCGTCCGGCATCACGCGTCAGTAACGTAGGCTGGAACTTCGTCGATGAATTGAATCCAGGCTGGGAATGGGATCCCCATAAGCGTTTCTATGGTGTATGGCAGGCGCGTGGTGGCTTTGACATGAATGACAACTCCGTGTCGGTGGAAGTACTCCGCTACATGGATAATAAAGTAGATGGGGGTGACGGTCCTGCTAAAGGTGGCATGATCGCGACCCGCACAGCTGGTGCAACCTCTACTCCTTTTGAGGTCGGTGCGCCTGAGCCTACGTGGAGTACGGCGCGGAATGCAACCGGTACCCCAAACTTCGTAAAAGGTCTAAAAGGTGGGGATCAAAGCTCCTCCGGTTCCTCAGGTGGTTCGGGTTCTTCCGGTTCTGGATCTTCTGGCAGCTCAGGTTCATCCGGCTCAAGCTCTGGTTCGGGTAGCGGCTCCGGTTCCGGTAGTGGTTCAAGTTCAGGTAGTGGCTCGGGCTCTTCGGGCTCATCAGGCTCATCAGGCTCTTCGGGTTCCTCAGGCTCTTCGGGCTCTTCTGGTAGCTCTGGTTCTTCGGGTGGTTCCGGTGGCTCGGGTTCTTCCGGTTCGGGCTCCGGCTCTGGCAGTGGCT
>RGZB01000174.1 GCA_010031735.1 Pseudomonadota bacterium
TCCATGTACAGCCATATCCTGGCTCAACATATAGTCATAGACCCTGAACCCGAACGTGATGAGCTTCCCTTCACTCAAGAGAGCTTTCATGGTCTCTAGGTCACCATCTGCGATGGGGTGGTAAGAGCGAGCCTTACGTTGCTTGGCCTCAGCCCAAACAGAGCCGGGAGGATTCGTGCGAAACTTACTGATTTGGTAGGGCCACTTCGACTCACCAACCGCACCGAAGTTTGCCACCGCTTTGACAGACCCTCGAATGGTCGCACCAGAATCTTCGTTGACGCTATTTTCGATCACGCGACTTGCGTAGTATTGAAAAAGCGTGCTGATCTTATTCTGACCTACCTTGAAAAAAATGCGCAACCAAGACGGCATCCACTGCTGCGCCGTTTGGTTGTAGGCGGATTCTACAAGACCCGAAACAGCAAAAGCTGTACAGGATCCGAGATTTCCTTGATCACGAATAGGTGAACAGATGTTGCGATTGTCCACCGCAGAAGGCACGGTCCGCAAAGAACCCCGAGGAATCTTCAACCGATACTTCTCGTCTCGGACGTCTTTCGCTTGGGGTTGAACGTTAAGAATAACTTCTTTGGGTCCGTTGGCCGTTTTTAAGGTACGCATACTTAAGCGGATCCATAAAACGAAAAACCCGCCACTTGGGCGGGTTTACCAGGCCGAACGCTCTGCTCGCTCGGTCTTTTGACGAGACCGTTTATCCCGCTTATTGCGGTGCGGTCCGCCCGATTGCTTGCGATTCATCATCGCAAGCACCACCGCGTTGCGGTGCGTTGGTGCTTCGATTTTAATGACTTGGTTCATGCCCTTACTATGTAGAGGCGTACCAAAAGATCAACGCTTTTTTACTTCTAGTTTGGCGGGGGTGTCATGCCGCTCTTTTCCGAATGCCTTGTCGCAGATGGTGCTGGGCCTTGGGCTTCAACGCTCAATGGTGTTGACCTGACGCTTGGGAATACGATCTCCATCAAGTTAACGAATCCTACTGGGGTCGGCACTTGGTACTTGGAAATCGTGGGGACGGACGAGTTATCTAGCCCACCGTTTCTTGTGAACGTGAATCCGATCACGCACGAAGTGCTGAGTCCAGCAGCCATTGTCACGTTTGTGGCTCCGGTTTTTCGTGGTCGGGCCATTTTGTTCCGCTCTACTGTGACGGATGGATTTACTTCCGTCACCTCGACATTCACGACCTATACGCTGACCGACCAAGGAAGTCGTGTGGGGGCGGCAGGGGAAACTCTGGAGGGCAATCAATCCTACGGATGGAGCACGGTTGTCAACCCCCTCGTCAGAACGGGAGCGCCTGTTCTTCGCTATGATGACAATCTCACGTCACCAGCTATGGGGGCTACGACCATACAGGAAGCGTTGGATTACTTCAAGAATGCGGTTCCCATCGGAACGACTGTGCAATCGTTT
>RGZB01000175.1 GCA_010031735.1 Pseudomonadota bacterium
CTTTTTTCTTGGAAGAGCCGTTTTCGATGATGCCGATGACGTCGGATTCCTTCAGGATGAGGTATTCCTTGCCTTCGATCTTGATTTCGTTGCCGGCCCACTGGGTGAACAGCACGATGTCGCCCACGGTTACGTCCACGGGGATGCGCTTGCCGTTTTCGTCTTTAGCGCCCGGGCCCACGGCCAGTACTTTCGCCTGTTTCGGCTTTTCCTTGGCGGTGTCGGGGATGATGATGCCACCGACGGTTTTTTCTTCCTGTTCGAGGCGTTCTACGACCAGGCGGTCGCCCAGCGGTTTGATGTTCATAGGTTTCTCCCAAAAATTGTTTAGCTAATCCGAGTGTTTATGCGGTTGCTGTTCGCACTCGCATGCAAATGTGTGCATGGATATAAGCGCGGCATAATGGCTTTCAAGGGCTTTGGCAAATTTTTTATAAAAAAGCCGCTGGCGGCGCTTTAACCTTTGGCGTGGCTTGGGGCGGGGCGCTGGGCCAGGCGAGCGGCAGCGGCCTCGATTTCCGGGATGTCGCGCTGGTTTTCCGGCCAGCTGAACCCATGATTTTGTGCCGGTTCCTCCCATAGGCCCGCTGCGCGCATGCCACTGTTTTCCGGGTACATATAAGGGTTTTCCAGCTTTGCAAGCTCCCCGATGCGGATCAGGGAACCGTCGTCGATGACATAGGGAAGGCCTTGCTGCGTCAGGCCCACATTCGGGGGCTTGTTATCGCGGAACAGCAGGCCGTGTTTTGTGTAGAGCTCGTGGCACAGCGCTTTGACATGCTTTACGGTTACGTTTTTGGTATCCAGCAAAGGATAGGCTTCCACAGCGATGGCGGCCTGGCCCTGGTCATAGCCGATAGTGGCATAGGCGAGGGGTTCGAGCGTGACCGGATTGCGGGGCGGCGGCATTTGGCCGAAGCGCTCCAGCTCGGTTTTGATTTTAATGGCCAGTTGCCCGTCGGTGAACACCATGGCGTTGTGGCCGGATTCCTCGAGTTTGCGCAGGCTGGCGGGGTCTATGCTCCATTTGCGCAGGTTGCGCTCGGCGGCATCGGCGATGCCGGCGCCGATATAGCTGCCGTAGGTGCTGCGCACTATATTATAAAAGGGTGTTTTTTCCGGATTTTCAGCCATAGGCGCAGTATAGCGCCTAATCGTGCAAAAACTATTATTTCTGGCAGCCGGCGCTATCGGCGATCAGGCGGCACATATTGGCCTGGAAGGGGGTGGCGCTGGCGTGCTCAGCTTTGCCAAGGCCGCCCGCCATGCTGACGCCTGCGGATACGAGGTAGCTGAAATATGCGATGGCGAGAATGCTGCGAATCATAACCCATCCCTCCTTGCCCCAGTTCTAAAACGAAGTGCAACACTTGTGATAAGTGAGTGTTGCTATGGAAAAACAATATGTTCACCTTTCCCGCGCTGAGAGGGATGAGATA
>RGZB01000176.1 GCA_010031735.1 Pseudomonadota bacterium
AAGGCCGCATGCCGCAGCTGGCTCGGCAACACCACCATCACGCGCATGCAGCGCATTTGCGATGGGCCGGTGGTCACGCTGCTTTGTCCCAGCCCGTTCGTGCGCGAATGGCTCACCCAGCATTATCTGGCCGACATCACCGGCTGGTTCGTCGAGGCCACCAAAAACGACGCGCGGGTGAACCGCGTGGAACTCATCACGGAGGGCTGACCATGCAACATTGGACAATGCCCGAAGTGGCGACGCGTTTTGAACAGGCGGTAAAAACCTTGCGCCGCTTGCCCTCGGTGAAAGTGAAGGGCTATTTCAACGTGTGGCCCACCATCATCCGCACCACGGCGGAGCAGCTGGGAATGGAGGTGGAGCCGCTTCGCATGGGGCCGCCATCGGCGGAGGCCATCGACGAGATGGAAGAAACCATCCAGTGGATTTTCCTGCTCGATAACGAGGAAGAACGCCGCTTGATATGGCTCCGCGCCGCCCGCGTGCCGTGGCGTCCCATCTGCTGGCGCCTGGGCGTTGGCCGAACCACCGCCTACCATATGTGGAAAGTGGCCCTGCTCAAGATCGTCACCCGCCTGAACGTCAAGCGAAACGGGGGGCGAAATGGCCGTAAATAAATTTCCTGTACAAGCTGAACAAAAAATCCTATATTCCAAGGCAGAATCGCGGAACGTGCGTCTAAACCGTTTCTCCGCGTTTCGTTTTCCCCTATCTATATTCGCACATAATGCGCCAGGGCGTGCTGGTGACGCGTGTGCATGCAGGGGGTCGGCATGATTACCGACCTCGCGCTGTATCGCGGGCATTTGGAAGGGTTGGATTTAACCGACGCCCAAAAGCTCGATTTGGTTAACGCGCTATGGGCGATTGCAGAGAATATCATCGATACCCATCTTGGGCTTAACCAGCTGGAAATGCGAGGTAAAGAGGTTGATTCGCCTGAGGCGAATGATAGAGTTGAACATGAAGCGGTGATCGCTTCGGAGCGTAGAAACTCCTTGATTAACCAGTGTGCATCGACTGAAAACGATGTAAGATCCTCGTCCGCATCCTATGGTCGGGGAAATGTACGCGCATGTTCAGGGCGTGAGCCTAAAGGCGTACATGACCGCGTTAATCCGGTTTTTCTACCTCCCCGATCACCAACATCGAGCGATTGATGTTGGTGTCTTGTTCAACAAGATCATGGGAGTAGAAATCATGTCGAATCGTCTAAAAAAAGCGGTGATTTATTGCCGCACCGCTTGCACCAGCCAAGACCAGACCCTAAGCAAAATCATTGAGCAGGAAACGGAGTGCCGCCTTTACGCAGATAAGCGTGGCTATGAGGTAGTGCAAGCGTTCCATGATAACGGCGAATCTGGCCTCACTATCAACCGGCCTTCCTTCCGCCTGATGTTGGTGACAT
>RGZB01000177.1 GCA_010031735.1 Pseudomonadota bacterium
TCGATCACTGTTTGAATGTCGTTTCCCTCGGGGAGCCTCAGTTGTAGAATCCCCTGGGGCCCGAGCTCTTTTAGATCCGTAGTGATTGCTCTCGCCGCTTGCAATCGGACTTTTCTGCTGAGCGAGGGTTTGTATTTCACCAATATCTCGTTTGGCACGAATGAGTCGGCAGGATGGCCAGTGACGTTTGCGTTCGAGGTCGGTAGGCCGGAGCCGAGGGTGATAGTGAGAAACAAAAGTAAAGTGCTTGGCAGTTTCATGGCAGCCCTTTCATGGAATTTCTATGGATTGTTCATTCGATGGGGAGCTCTGAGAGTGAGGCGAATAGGCAACAATTTTCACGTAGTACCGCCTGCCAGACTCCAGAGCGGGCAGGGTAGCCGAGGTGGGAGCCGATGCGCCGGCTGCGTAGGGAGCATCCACAAATGGAACGTTTTGCGCGACCGAGAAATTAGAGACCGTGCTGTAGTATACCCGGTATCCACCGCCTGCCCGATTCACCAGGGTTTCCCGATTGGCGACCCAAGAAACCACCACATTGCGGGAGCCGGGAGATGGCGGAGTGGTGTTTGGAGGCAGAGAGGAAGTCGGGGGAGCGGACAGTGGAGTGGAAGTGTTTGGAATTTGTTGGGATTTCGTTTTTGGAGGACGCATCAGTACAGCACCGGTGCAAGAAGAGAGAGAGACCGCGATCAGCAGTAATGACAAGAAAGCAGGCCCAATCGTTCTTTTGGAATTTTTCATGCGCCCCGATCCCTAAACCTTGATCGGTATAGGCCGGACAGTACTTGAATCCCCATCACTTGCCCCCTGGATACCCCTTCATTTTGACGCGTTATGTCAATATCGTCAATATTAGGGCTAAATGCATGAATAATATAGCTTATATGGCGATCTGCACTCTTGACGGATTCATCTGGCTATTGTCCGTCTTTGATGGTAAGGTATGGTCTGTAATTTTGCTTCTTTCGAGTCTGTCGGCATGGTGCCCATATCCTCTTTAGTAGCTCCCGGCCTTTAGGAGGTAATCATGGGTAAAAAATTATTCGTAGGTAATCTGTCTTTCTCCGTTAACGATCAAACTCTGCTCGACACCTTTTCCCAGTGCGGAAACGTCGAATCTGCAAAGGTGATCACCGATCGCGACAGTGGTCGTAGCAAGGGTTTCGGCTTTGTCGAGTTTTCCTCTGAAGCAGAAGCACAAGCTGCAATCTCCAAGTTCCACGGCGCAGAGCACGAAGGTCGTGCAATGACCGTGAACGAAGCAAAGCCGATGGAGCCGCGCAATGACCGTCGCGATTCACGCGGCCCTAGCCGTGGCGGAAATCGTCGTTACTAAGCGAATTCCAGTCATCGATTCGTTCTTTTTGGAACGACTAACGAGAATCTGAATTGCAAATGGGGTTTTCC
>RGZB01000178.1 GCA_010031735.1 Pseudomonadota bacterium
TTTCTGGAAACAACGACACTGAAATCGGCGAACTCATTTCTTCGGCCATAGAAAAAGTTGGAAGGGAGGGCGTGGTTACCATCGAAGAGTCCAAAACCGGAGAGACGTCTCTCGAAATCGTAGAAGGCATGCAGTTCGACAGGGGTTACAAGTCCCCTTACTTTGCGACCAACACTTCTACGATGCAGGCCGTGCTCGAAGATCCCTACGTTATGCTGTACGACGGTAGGATATCGACCGCCCAAGAGATCGTCAACGTCCTTCACAAAGCGAACAGCGAAAACAAACCCCTCCTGATAATCGCTGAAGACTTCGGTGACGAGGCGCTCGCTACGCTGATCGTAAACAGGATGCGCGGCATCGTGCAAGTCTGCGCCGTCAAAGCCCCGGATTTTGGAGAGAGGAAGACACTGATCCTCGAAGACATCGCTGTTCTCACTGGTGGCCAAGTCATATCGAAAGACAAGGGACACAAATTGGAAAAGATCCTGCACCAACAGTACGCGGAGCTTCTTGGAAAGTGTAGGTTGGCGACTGTCTCAAAGGAAGAAACTACGATCGTAGACGGAAAGGGAGACCAAGAAAAGATCCAGACTCGCGCTTTAGAAATCAAAGAGCAAATAGAAAAATCAACATCTTTTTATGAAAAAGAAAAGTTACAAGAACGTCTGGGAAAACTTGTTGGTGGCGTCGCAATTATTTCTGTTGGAGGTAACAGCGACATTGAAATCAAAGAGAAGAAAGACCGCGTTGAGGACGCACTATTTGCCACAAAGGCAGCTCTTGCCGATGGAATCGTTCCGGGAGGAGGAGTAGCCCTTCTCCAAAGTTCTGACATCGTTCAGACAGAAACCGGAGACAGTCGCTCTACTTACATAGCGAAAGGCATCTTGAAAACTGCGCTCTTGGCCCCTTTCAAGACGATACTGCTCAACGCAGGAATAGAAAATTGGTGGGACAAGATTCCCGAAGATGGTTTCGTGTACGACGCAAAGAACCACAAAATAGTCAACGGGATAGAATCTGGCATCATCGATCCCACGAAAGTAGTAATCACCGCTCTTAGGAACGCAGCTTCTGTGGCCGGTACCATACTCACGACGGAGGCCGCCATCTTCGAAAAAGCTGACAAGAAAGGTGACCAAGAACAACAGATTCCCGGAATGGGAGGGATGTATTAATTTCGATAAAAATAAGTTATGAAAATAGGACTAGTAAGCATGATGGGCAACGTCGGGTCCACCATGAATTCCCAAGGTGGGGGGTACGGGTTGATCGCTACCAAGATGATAAAAGACAACCGTAAATGGGACGAAGTAGACGTCAATCCAAAACCCTCCACTTGGGATTCCTATGATATGCTTCTTGTTTGCGAAGGAGTGAACTTCGTTGAGGGGTCTTACAATATCC
>RGZB01000179.1 GCA_010031735.1 Pseudomonadota bacterium
AGCCCGACGGGCCGCCACGCGCGGCATGGCCAGCGGGAGCATTCGCCACCGTGAGTTCGACCTGGAGTCAGGCAAGCGGTGCGTTGGAACGTACTTCAATCCGCTGAAGGGCAAGTACGCCGGCATGCGGATGAGCGAACTGTCATCCAGCTACATCCACTGGGCATGTCGCGAACTCCGCGACGGCTGGGTGAAGAACATCTTTCGCAAGGAAAGGGATCGCCGTGAGCGAGCAAGACTTGGTTGATGAGGTTGTGCGTGATGTGTTCGACATCCCGCATGTATTTCCGGTGGAGTTTCACAAGGAGGAAAAGAATGAAACGCAACGTGTACAGAAAGGTTTTTGGCGAAGAGTTCGCAATTGGTTGTCCGCTCCGTTTCGCGGACGTTCTGTGGCACAGGGTGATCGTCAATCGGGAGCCGCCGATGCGGGTCGGCAGGAGCCTGGGGCTGGGGAAGGCGGCGACTGTCGGAGTTCTCAGGATCCTCCGGCACTGCGGACAGGTTCCATCTCTGGAGCGACTCGCGCTCATTGCCATGCGGGTGCCGGACGTGACCGACGAGGACATCGCTGAATGGTTTGCGCAGCCGGTCGGATGGGCACGCGCTGTCCGGAGGACGGGCGATTCGCTTCGCGCTGCCGAGCCAATACCGGAATGGATGGAGTACGTGGACGACGGCTACCGGCCTGGGGATCCGAGCCCCGAGGAAATCCGGGTGATGGCCGCAGAGATCCGTCGCAAGGAAGACCGCTGGGCCAACGTCAGCCCGGCGCCGGTTGAGATTCGCTCGTACCAATGGAGTGGTAAAGCCTATGCGTCAATTTCGCAATGCCCTGAACTCAGGACACCGAGCCGAGCGTGCGTGGGTTGACGCCCAGCGCGACTCTGGCCGGTCAGCAGCGCACGGAAAGAAGCTGCTGTTGAAGACACACAACAAAAACACCGACCACTGCGGTACGCCAGATGCGGCGATCCTCATGTCGGTAGAGATCAAAGAACGGAGTTTGAAATTCACATGCCCCGAGGACTTCCCGTACCCAACCGTGTTTGTCGATGACCTGCGCGGTTTGGGGAGGGAGTTCATTCATCCATTTGCCTACGTGTTCCTATCGTCCGTGACAGGCAAGTGGGTGTGGATAACGACCTTGGACAGGGATGACACATGGCTGGAGCAGGTTGTCCAAGACAGTACTCGCGGACATGCGATGGGAATGCTGGTTGCGCCGAAGGAACACCTTCGGCCGGCGAATGAGTTGGAGCGGTACTTGTATCCCCAGGAATTCTTGGAGTTTGTAGATGGCGACACCGGACTCTTCCTCCGTGGAGGAGGAGAGGTTGAAGAGAGAGAACGATGCGTTGCGAAGACGCATCCAGATGCTGGTGAAAGAAGTGGAAAGGCTAGCCCGAA
>RGZB01000180.1 GCA_010031735.1 Pseudomonadota bacterium
GTAATATTCTCTCCAGCATATTTCCTTTGCGGTGACCCTGCGGTCGCGCACAAACTTGGTCACCTGTATCTCGCAACGTTGCTTCAGCTCATCGATCCACTTACTCGTGCTACTTTGATGTCGGATGTATAAGCTTTGATTTTGCAGGAAAGCAACGTCCGTCGACATTCCCTTCTCTTCCTGGTCACAGCATATTTTGCTACGCCCACCTTGCCAAGATGCACTTGCTGCAGAAATCTCCAAACGTCATGCCATTGTCCATCCGTTGCATCACCATCTCCTCCGGTGTCATTCGACGAGCCGTCTGTAACAACTCCACCAAACACAAGTGCATCTGTTCGGGTGTCATAAATTGTCTCATTCTCTCCTTGGCTTTCTTTGTTTTTTCCTTGTGACAGGGACGGCGCAACAGATAATGGTACTGAATCTTCAAGATTCCATTTTTATTGTACAATCGTTCAAAAGGCGAGTTGCGCATTTGAAAAGAAGAAATCGCGTTTTAATATTTTCGATGAGCCCTGACCTTTGACTCAGTTATGGGACCCACGGAACGGTCACGGGGTTGGGCATTTTCCACGCCGTAATCGACAAGGAGATTGTGTATGGATGGAAAATCTCTCTGATAGTACGGCGGCGCGCGATGTCTGGCCTTGGTCACTGCGAGCACGCGATCGCGGTAACCATCCAATTCCTGAATCGTTTTCATGGTGCGTCGTATGTCCGCATTTTGAGGACCACGAATTCGTGCCGACGGCGGCACTCGATGCGCCTCGATCACCGCAGCCTATGTGGCGACTTACCAAGCTCTGGAGTGGATGATCGCGAACCGAATGATCAAGCGCAATTTGATGAAAGAACCGGTTGCTGCCGTAAGCGTCGGAGTGGTTCGTGGGCAGGAATTGCTGGACTTGAACTATGACGAGGACTCCACCGCCGCGACCGACATGAACGTCGTGATGACCGCTTCTGGAAAGTTCATCGAGATCCAAGGCACCGCCGAGGCCGAGCCGTTTTCGGCGGAAACGCTCGGCCGGATGCTCGCGCTGGCCAAGAAGGGCATCTCCCAATTGAACGACCTTCAGCGCGAAGCCTTGGGACTATGAGTTTCAACCGTTTGGTGATCGCGACGCATAACCGCAAGAAGGCCGCCGAAATGGTCACGATCTTGTCCGCTGGGTTGCCTGGCGTCGAAATCTTGACACTCGCTGACTACCCCGAAGCTCCGGAGCCCGAGGAAACCGGGACTTCGTACGCTGAGAACGCGATCATCAAGGTGCAATCCGCGTGCGCGGCGACTGGAGAGGCCTGCATCGCGGATGATGCTGGTCTTGAGATTGACGCTCTAAACGGAGAGCCCGGCCTTTACAGCAAACGCTTTGCCGGCGAAGACACGCCTTTCCCCGAGAAGAT
>RGZB01000019.1 GCA_010031735.1 Pseudomonadota bacterium
GCAGGCGTCGTCGCTAAGATTATTAAGTAACGAGACTAGGTAGGAATAACACTGAAACCAGAAGCCGGGATCTATTTTGGGTTTCTGGTTTCGGTTTCGGTAATAGGAGCGTAGCTCAACTGGTAGAGCGTCGGTCTCCAAAACCGAAGGTTGCGGGTTCGAGCCCCTCCGCTCCTGCCAAATACTAAGCGTAACGCGTAACAAGATTAGGTTTATGAACGAAGTAGTCGCAACAAAAAGGGTTTCCCCGGTGAAATTCTTCCAGCAAGTGAAGCAGGAAGCGTCCCGTGTTACCTGGCCGTCACGTAAGGAGACGCTGACCTCAGCGCTTCTCGTGTTCGTCATGGCTTCGATTGCTGCGGTGTTCTTCCTGTTCATCGACTGGGTCATTTCATCGGCCGTGCAGGCCATTTTGGGATTGTAGGGGTACGAATGATGGCGGCTCGCTGGTACATAGTCCACGCCCACTCGGGTTCGGAAAAAAAGGTTGCGCAAGCGATCGAAGAGCAGGCGGCGCGTAAAGGCATGTCCCACCTCATCGAGAAAGTCGCCGTCCCGACGGATAGCGTGACCGAGATGAAAAAGGGCAAAAAGGTCAACACCGAACGTAAGTTCTTCCCGGGCTACGTGATGGTGAAGATGGAAATGAATGAAGCGGCGTGGCACCTGATCAAAGGCATCCCGAAAGTAACGGGTTTCCTGGGTGGCAACGGTAACAAACCGCAGCCGATCTCTGATACCGAAGCGGAAAGCATTTTCCGTCAGGTGGAAGAAGGTGGCAGCGCAATCCGCAAGAATATCTCGTTCGAAGTGGGCGAGACGGTAAAAGTCATCGAAGGTCCGTTTGAGACGTTCGTAGGTGTGGTGGAAGAAGTGGATTCGGATAGGAATCGCCTCAAAGTGGCGGTATCTATCTTCGGCCGCTCTACACCGGTGGAACTCGAGTATGCACAAGTAGAGAAGGCATAGGTAATTTATGGCTAAAAAAGTAAAGTCGATCATTAAACTGCAAATCGAAGCAGGCAAAGCGAACCCGGCACCGCCGGTAGGCCCTGCACTCGGTCAGGCCGGCCTGAACATCATGGAATTCTGTAAAGCATTCAATGATCGTACGAAAGAACTCAAAGGTCCGGTACCGGTGGTGATCACCGCGTACGAAGACCGTACGTTCGAATTCATCACGAAAGTGGCTCCGGCTTCCTACCTGATCATGGATGCGATCAAACTGCAATCCGGCTCCAAAACCCCGGGTACGAACTCGGTCGGCAAAGTGAAGAAATCCCAGCTCCGCGCTATCGCGAAGGTGAAGATGAAAGACATGAACGCAAACGATGAAGAAGCTGCAATCAGCATGCTCGCTGGTTCTGCCCGCTCCATGGGTGTGGAATATGTCGATGATGAAAAAACCGGAACCAACGCGTAATTGAAGGTTCCTAAGAGGTAGTTATGGCAACGAAAAAAGCACAAGTGAAAAAAGATCCGAGCGAAATCGGCGGTAAACGTATCGTCGCGGCTCGTAAGTCTATCGACCGCACGAAATCGCACTCCCTCGCGGACGCGATTAAAGCGCTCAAAGCCGCTCCGAAAACCAAATTCGACGAGACGGTAGACGTAGCAATCGTGCTCGGTATCGATGCAAAAGCATCTGAGCAGAACGTGCGTGGCGTAGTGCCGATGCCGAACGGTACGGGCAAAACCCTCCGTGTTGCTGTATTCGCTCGCGATGCGAAAGCAGAAGAAGCGAAAAAAGCCGGTGCAGATATCGTTGGCGCTGAAGATCTCGTAGAGCAGATCAACAAAGGCACCATCAACTTCGACCGCTGCATCGCAACGCCGGACATGATGGCGATGGTGGGTAAAGTGGCGAAAGTACTGGGTCCGAAAGGCCTGATGCCGAACCCGAAACTCGGCACCGTGACCCCGGATGTAGCAAAAGCGGTGAAAGCAACCAAAGCCGGCCAGGTGGAATTCCGCAACGATAAAGGCGGCATCATCCATGCAGGTGTTGGCAAACTGAGCTTCTCTGAGAAGGCGATCGCGGAAAACGTGAAAGCATTCACCGAAGCACTGAACGGTGTGAAACCAGCAAACTTTAAAGGCATTTACTTCAAGAAAATCGTGCTCAGCACCACCATGGGGCCGGGCGTGAAAGTAGATCCGGCAACCGTATAAGGGAGAAAGTCATGGATCGCGTACAGAAACAAGAAAGCGTACAGCAGCTCGAAGGCTGGTTAAACGAAGCGGCTTCCGTCGTTGTCGTCCACTACCGTGGCATGACCGTGGAAGAAGTGACGAGCCTGCGCCGTAAAGCGCACGCTAACCAAGTCGGCATCAAAGTTGCGAAAAACAGCTTAGCGAAACTCGCAGCTGATAAGACGCAATACAAAGGCATCAAAGACCTGCTCACGGGTCCGACGGCGCTCGTATTCTCCAAAGATGCGATTGCTCCGGCGAAAACCGTAGTAGAGTTTGCGAAGAAAAACGAGAAAGTAGTGATCCTCGGCGGTGCGCTTGGCGACAAGCTGCTCGACGAAGCAGGCGTGAAAGCGATTGCTGCACTGCCTTCTCTCAACGAATCACGAGCAAAACTGCTTGCTCTGATAAATACTCCTGCATCTCGTATCGCTCAGGTCGTTTCGGCTCCTGGCGCTCAGATTGCGCGGGTACTGAATGCGAAAGCATCTAAGGGTGAATAATTAATTTTTAACTTTTTAACGTATAGGGGACTATATCATGGCTGCTAATCTTCAAAAAATCGTAGACGATCTTTCGGCTCTTACTGTTCTGGAAGCTGCTGAGCTTTCTAAACTGCTCGAAGAAAAATGGGGCGTATCTGCTGCTGCACCGGTAGCGGTAGCTGCTGCTGGTCCGGCTGCTGAAGCTGCTCCGGCGAAAGACACGTTCGACGTGGTACTCGCTGACGGCGGTGCTAACAAAATCAACGTGATCAAAGAAGTTCGTGCAATCACCAACCTCGGCCTCAAAGAAGCTAAGGACCTGGTAGAAGGCGCTCCGAAGCCGCTCAAAGCTGGCGTGAAGAAAGACGAAGCGGACAAGATCAAAGCTCAACTCGAAGCCGCTGGCGCGAAAGTTGAACTGAAATAACTTTCTTGTCTTTTTAACCAGATTAAAGCGGTGTGCCGTGCATAACGGCACACCGCTTGTCTGGTTTTGGCCGTTTTAGTATTAAACGGTTGTTTTTGCTTATCATTCGTTTCTTCAATTCTTTGGTTCTCGGGGTGCTAGAATGTCCTATTCGTTCACAACACGTAAACGTATCCGCAAAAGCTTTGGCCGCATTAAATCATCGTTCCAACTTCCGAACTTGATCGAAGTTCAGAAGAACTCGTACGACACGTTCCTGCAAGCGAACGATCCGGCTGATAAGCGTTCGGAAACGGGTCTCAATTCGGTATTCAAATCCGTATTCCCGATCAACGATTTCATGGAAACCGCGACCCTCGAGTTCGTAAAATACGAATTCGATACACCGAAATTCGACGTCGAAGAGTGCATTCAGCGCGACATGACTTATGCAGCGCCCCTCCGCGCGACGCTCCGCCTCATCGTCTGGACGGTGTATGAAGATACTGGTGCGCGTGAAATCAAAGGCATCAAAGAACAGGAAGTTTACCTCACCGACATCCCGCTCATGACCAAAAACGGCACCTTCGTGGTGAACGGCACCGAGCGCGTGATCGTATCGCAGATGCACCGTTCCCCGGGTGTCTTCTTCGACCATGACAAAGGTAAAACCCACAGCTCCGGTAAGTATCTCTACGCGTCCCGCGTGATCCCGTACCGTGGTTCCTGGCTGGATTTCGAATTCGATGCAAAAGACCAAGTGTACTTCCGTATCGACCGTCGCCGCAAACTGCACGTATCCACCCTACTCCGTGCACTCGGTATGGATGTTCCGGAAATCTTGAAAACCTTCTACAGCGAAATCACCTTCGAAAAAACGAAGCGTGGCTGGTCTACGGCCTTCAACGTCGAGAAAATGAAGGGTGTTCGCCTGGTGAAAGACCTGGTGAATGCGAAAACCGGTAAAGTGGCAGCGGAAGCTGGCACGAAACTCACCGCCCGCCTCTGCAAGAAACTGGCAGAAGAAGGCCTCGATGAAATCCTGATCAACGACGATGCGGTCCAAACGCAATACGTCGCTCAAGACATCATCGACAAGAAAACCGGTGAAGTGATTGTAAAAGCAGGTGGCCAGCTCGGTAAGAACGGCCTCAATGCACTGAACGATGAAGGTGTCACGAAATTCAAAGGTCTCGACACCGAGTCTACGGGTCCGTACATCCTGCAGTCGCTCGCTGCTGATAAAAACACCACCCGCGAAGAGTCACTGATCGATATCTACAAAGTGATGCGCCCGGGTGAACCGCCGACGGTTGAAGCCGGTGATGCACTCTTCAAAGGCCTGTTCTTTGAAGCAGAACGTTACGACCTCTCCGATGTCGGCCGTATGAAGATGAATGCGCGCCTGAACCTCAACTTCGATGAGAATCTGCGCATCCTGACCAAAGACGACATCATCCAGATCATCCGCACGCTCGTGGCACTGAAGGATGGTTCCGGTGAGATCGACGATATCGATCACCTCGGCAACCGCCGCGTCCGTTCAGTGGGCGAGTTGATGGAAAACCAATTCCGCATCGGTCTGCTGCGTATGCAACGTGCGATTATCGAGCGTATGAGCTCGGTCGAGATCGACACGGTGATGCCGCATGACCTCATCAACGCGAAACCGCTCGCCGCGGTGATCCGCGAATTCTTCGGCTCTTCGCAGCTGTCGCAATTCATGGATCAAACCAACCCCCTCTCTGAAATCACGCACAAACGTCGTCTCTCTGCCCTCGGGCCGGGCGGTCTGACGCGCGAACGCGCGGGTTTCGAAGTACGCGACGTGCACCCGACGCACTACGGCCGTATCTGCCCGATCGAAACACCGGAAGGTCCGAACATCGGTCTGATCAACTCGCTCGCGACCTATGCGCGCGTGAACAAATACGGCTTCATCGAAAGCCCGTACCGTAAAGTCGTGAACGGCAAAGTGACGGACGAAGTGCTCTACCTCTCCGCTATCGAAGAAGGTAAATACACGATCGCTCAGGCCAATGCTGAACTCGATGCCACCGGCAAATTCGCAAGTGAAATGGTGAGCTGCCGTCGTAAAGGCGACTTCATCATGGCAAACGCTGCTGAGATCGATTTCATCGACGTATCGCCGAAACAGCTCGTGTCTGTGGCTGCTGCGCTCATCCCGTTCCTTGAGAACGATGACGCGAACCGTGCGCTGATGGGCTCGAACATGCAACGTCAGGCAGTACCGCTGGTACGCTCCGAGGCGCCGCTCGTCGGCACCGGTATGGAAGCGATCGTCGCGGCTGACTCCGGCGCTGTCGTGGTCGCGAAACGGAAAGGTATCGTCGACCAGGTCGACTCCAACCGTATCGTCGTAAAAGTCACCGATAAGAACGATGACTCGAAAGCGGTCGCGGTCGATATCTACAACCTGCTGAAATTCCAACGCTCGAACCAAAACACCTGCATTAACCAGCGTCCGCTGGTGCGCGTCGGTGATAAGGTGAAAGTCGGCGATGTGATCGCGGATGGTCCGTCTACGGATCTCGGCGAGCTCGCGCTTGGTCGTAACGTGCTCGTGGCCTTCATGCCATGGAACGGTTACAACTTCGAAGACTCCATCCTGATCAACGAACGCATCGTGAAAGACGACGTGTTCACCTCCATCCACCTGGAAGAGTTCGAGATCGTCGCGCGCGATACGAAACTGGGACCGGAAGAAATCACCCGTGATATCCCGAACGTGGGCGAAGAATCACTCCGTCACCTCGACGAAGTGGGTATCGTACACATCGGTGCGGAAGTGAAATCGGGCGATATCTTGGTGGGTAAAGTCACGCCGAAGAGCGAATCTCCGATGACGCCGGAAGAAAAACTGCTCCGTGCGATCTTCGGTGAAAAAGCCGCAGACGTGCGCGACTCCTCCATGCGCGTACCGCCGGGCGTATCCGGCACCGTCGTGGAAGTCCGCGTATTCTCCCGCCGTGGTCTGGAGAAAGACGAACGTGCCATGTCGATCGAACGCCATGAGATCGAACGTCTGACCAAAGACCGTAACGACGAGTTCGCGATCCTGACCGCTCCGCTCTATGAACGTCTGCAAGACCTGCTGCAAGGGAAAGAAGCCATCAGTGGTCCGGAAGGTGTGAAGAAAGGCAGCCGTATCACGGCTGAAGTTCTCGCGAACCTGCCGCGTGCTAAATGGTGGAAAATCGCCCTGAAGAACGACAGCGCGATGAGCGAAGCCGAAGCACTGAAGAAAGAGCTCGACAGCATCAGCGACCGCTTAGATCGTCGTCTGCAAGACAAGATCGAGAAAGTCCAGAGTGGTGACGATCTGCAAACCGGTACCCTGAAAATGGTGAAGGTGTTCGTGGCAGTGAAGCGCAAACTCCAGCCGGGCGACAAAATGGCAGGCCGACATGGCAACAAAGGTGTGGTATCCCGCATCTGCCCGTCGGAAGACATGCCGTTCCGCGCCGATGGTACTCCGGTCGATATCGTACTGAACCCGCTTGGCGTACCTTCGCGTATGAACGTCGGTCAGATCTTGGAAACGCACCTTGGTTGGGCTTCCCACCATATCGGTCAGCAGGTGAAAGCGCTGCTGGATGGTATGCAGAAGAAAGGCACCGGGGCACTCAAAGAGAAACTGTCTGAAATCTACGGTGATAAACTGTCACAGTCAGAAATCAAAGCGATGAACGACAACGAAGTAACGGAACTTGCGCGTAACGTCTCAAAAGGCGTTCCGATGGCAACCCCGGTATTCGATGGCGTGAAAGAAGAAGACATCAACCAGCTGCTGAAATCGGCGGGCCTCACGACCTCGGGTCAAGAGACGCTGTTCGATGGCCGTACGGGTGAAGCTTTCGATCGTCAGGTGACAGTCGGCTATATCTACATGCTGAAACTGCACCACCTCGTCGACGACAAGATCCACGCACGTTCGATCGGGCCGTACAGCCTGGTCACGCAACAGCCGCTCGGTGGTAAGTCCCACTTCGGTGGTCAGCGTTTCGGCGAGATGGAATGTTGGGCATTGCAAGCATACGGTGCTGCATACACCCTGCAGGAAATCCTGACGGTGAAATCAGATGACGTCGCAGGCCGTACGAAAGTGTATGAGTCGATCGTTAAAGGCGATCATACGCTTGAGTCTGGCATCCCTGAGTCCTTCAACGTGATGATCAAGGAACTTCGTTCCCTGTGCCTGAACGTTGAACTGACCCAGAACGAACAATAGAATCCGGAGGAACAAGATGAGAGAGCAACAAAACGCACTGGCGCAATTCTACGGTCAAGTCGCTAACACGCAGGATTTCGATGAGATCCAGATCTCGATTGCGAGCCCGGAGAAAATCCGTTCGTGGTCGTATGGCGAAGTGAAGAAGCCAGAAACGATCAACTACCGCACCTTTAAACCGGAGCGCGATGGTCTGTTCTGTGCACGCATTTTTGGTCCGATCAAGGATTATGAATGCCTTTGCGGTAAATACAAACGCATGAAATATCGCGGTATCATCTGCGAAAAATGCGGCGTTGAAGTAACCACCTCCAAAGTGCGCCGCGAACGCATGGGTCACATCGAACTGGCGTGCCCTGTGGTGCACATCTGGTTCTTCAAATCCCTGCCGTCCCGTATCGGTCTCTTACTCGATCTTCCTTTAAAAGATATCGAGAAAGTACTCTACTTCGAAGGTTTCATCGTCACCGAACCGGGTCTCACCCCGTTCACTTACGGTCAGATCCTGAACGAAGAAGAATACATGAAGGCTCAGGACGAGTTCGGTGATAGCGCATTCACCGCCATGATCGGCGCGGAAGCGATCAAGACCATGCTTGCTGCGATCAAACTGGATGAAGAGAAGAAAACGCTCCGCGCGGAACTCTCTGACAACCCGTCGGATGCGAAACGCAAGAAACTGGTAAAACGCCTGAAACTCGTAGAGAGCTTCCTGGAATCCGGCAACAAACCGGAATGGATGGTGCTCGATGTAGTGCCGGTGATTCCGCCGGATCTGCGTCCGCTGGTACCGCTCGATGGCGGCCGCTTCGCGACCTCTGACTTGAACGACCTCTACCGTCGTGTGATCAACCGCAACAACCGTCTGAAACGTCTCCTTGAGCTGCGTGCGCCGGATATCATCATCCGCAACGAAAAACGCATGCTGCAAGAGTCCGTGGATGCGCTGTTCGACAACGGCCGCCGTGGCCGCGTGATCAAAGACGCGAACAAACGTCCGTTCAAATCGCTCGCTGACATGCTGAAAGGTAAGCAAGGTCGCTTCCGTCAGAACCTGCTCGGCAAACGCGTGGACTACTCTGGCCGTTCGGTGATTGTCGTCGGTCCGGAACTCAAACTGCATCAGTGCGGTCTGCCGAAGAAAATGGCGCTCGAACTGTTCAAGCCATTCATTTACGCGAAACTGGAACTCTACGGCCTCGCCACTACGATCAAAGTAGCGAAGAAAATGGTCGAGAGCGAACGTCCGGAAGTATGGGATATCCTTGATGAAGTGATCAAAGAACACCCGGTACTGCTGAACCGTGCACCGACGCTGCACCGCCTCGGCATCCAGGCATTCGAACCGATCCTGATCGAAGGTAAAGCGATCCGTCTGCACCCGCTCGTCTGTACGGCGTTCAACGCCGACTTCGACGGTGACCAGATGGCCGTCCACGTACCGCTGTCGATCGAGTCTCAGCTCGAAGCCCGCGTACTGATGATGTCTTCGAACAACATCCTCTCTCCGGCGAACGGCAAACCGATCATCGTACCGTCGCAGGATATCGTCCTCGGTCTCTACTACCTCACCATGATCAAAGACGGTGAAGTGGGTGAAGGCATGGCGTTCGCGGATATCGCGGAACTGCAACATGCACTCGACAACAAAGTCGTGACGCTGCACTCCAAGATCAAATGCCGTTACCAGACCGTTGATAAGAACGGTAAACCGAAAACCGTCCGTGTGGAATCGACGCCGGGCCGTATGCTGATCTCTCAGCTGCTGCCGCGCGATCCGCAAATCGGTTTCGAAGTGGTGAACAAGCTGCTGACCAAGAAAGAGGTCTCCAACCTGATCGATACGGTCTATCGTCACTGCGGTCCGAAAACCACGGTGATCTTCGCGGATAAACTGATGGGCCTCGGCTTCAAGCACGCATGCCGTGCCGGTATCTCGTTCGGTAAGGACGACATGCTGATCCCGACGACCAAAGACGTCCACATCAAGAAAACGATGACGGAAGTCAAACAGTTCGAGAAGCAATACCAGGAAGGCCTCATCACGCTCGGTGAGAAATACAACAAAGTGGTCGACGCATGGTCTCAATGTACGGACCGTGTGGCAAATGACATGATGAAGCAGATCTCCGCCGATACCGGCGCGAAAACCGCTTCCCATAGCATTAACTCGATTTACATGATGGCACACTCCGGTGCGCGTGGTTCGGCTGCACAGCTGAAACAGCTCGCGGGTATGCGCGGTCTGATGGCCAAACCGTCGGGCGAGATCATCGAAACACCGATCATCTCGAACTTCAAAGAAGGTTTGACCGTACTCGAATACTTCAACTCTACGCACGGTGCCCGTAAGGGTCTGGCGGATACGGCACTGAAAACCGCGAACTCCGGTTATCTCACCCGCCGTCTGGTTGACGTCGCTCAGGACTGCATCATCACGAAACAGGATTGCGGCACGAAGAAGGGCATCATCGCGAAAGCCATGATCCAAGACGGTGAAGAGATCGTTTCGCTCTCTGAAACCATCCTTGGCCGTTGCTCTTCGATCGATGTGCACCATCCGGCAACCAACGAAGTGCTGGTGAAAGCTTCTGAGATGATCGACGAGAAAATCGTCGAGAAGATCGATGCTGCCGGTATCGAATCGGTGCTGGTGCGTTCTGTCATCACGTGTGAAAGCGAAGAAGGCGTGTGCGCAAACTGCTATGGTCGCGACCTCGCATCGGGTCACCAGGTGAACATCGGTGAAGCGGTGGGTGTCATCGCTGCACAGTCGATCGGTGAACCGGGTACTCAGCTCACCATGCGTACGTTCCACATCGGTGGTGCCGTACAAAAAGGTGCTGAGCAGTCGAGCTTAGAAGCAGTCGTCGACGGTACGCTCCAAATCATCAACCGCAACCTGGTAAAAGATAGCCAGGGTCGCCACGTGGTGATGAGCCGTAACTGTGAGATCGTCATTCTTGATAAAGGCCAGGAACGCGCGCGTAACAAGGTACCGTACGGTGCCCGTATGCCGTTCGATGATGGTGCTGTCGTGAAAAAAGGCGACCGTCTGGCTGAGTGGGATCCGTATACCATCCCGATCATTACCGAACGTTCGGGTTATGCTGTCTACCGCGACATGGTGGATGATGTATCTGTGCGCGACGAAGTGGATGAAACCACGGGTCTGTCGAGCAAAGTGATCGTCGACTGGAAGCAACAGCGTAAAGGTGCTGACTTACGTCCGCGCGTCACGCTCCGCGATAAAGCCGGCGAACTGATGAAACTCGCAAACGGTCTCGAGGCGCGTTACTTCCTCCCGATCGGCGCTATCTTAAACGTCCAGGACGGTCAGGAAGTGCATGCAGGTGACGTACTGGCTCGTATCCCGAGGGAATCGACCAAGACCCGCGATATTACGGGTGGTCTCCCACGCGTTGCCGAGCTGTTCGAAGCACGTAAACCGAAAGACCACGCGATCATCAGCGAAGCTGAAGGTACGGTTGAATTTGGTAAGGACTATAAGAACAAAGTCCGCCTCATCATCCGTCCGAAACAAGGCGAGCCGATGGAATATCTCGTGCCGAAAGGTAAACACCTCACCGTCAACGAGGGTGATTATGTGATGAAAGGTGACCTCCTGATGGATGGTAACCCGGTACCGCATGACATTCTGAAAGTGATGGGTGTCGAAGCGCTCACGCGTTACCTGGTCAATGAGATCCAGCAGGTTTATCGCCTGCAGGGTGTGACCTTGAACGACAAGCACATCGAAGTGGTGATCCGCCAGATGCTGCAAAAGATCGAAGTCCTCGATCCGGGTGAAACCACCCTGCTGCAAGGCGAACAGATCGACCGCGACGAGTTCGAAGCGATCAACAACAAGGCGATCAAAGAGAACTACAAACTGGCGACGGGCATTCCGGTACTGCAAGGTATCACGAAAGCATCGCTCCAGACCAAGTCGTTCATCTCTGCCGCTTCGTTCCAGGAAACCACGCGCGTCCTCACTGAGTCCGCAGTTTCCGGCCGCAGCGACTCGCTCCGTGGCCTGAAAGAGAACGTGATCGTAGGTCGCCTGATACCGGCAGGTACGGGTGCTTACATGCAACGCGTCCGTAAGGAAGCACTCGCACGCGATCAGAAACTCGCTGTCATCCAGGCTGAGAAGCAAGCAGCCCTCGATGCAGTGAACGAGAATGCAGCAGCTGAGGTGGTACCGGAAGCAAAACGCGCCGGTAACTAGTCAGCCTGCTTCATGGCAAACAAAAAGGGCGGCAAGTAATTGCCGCCCTTTTTCGTTGTACCCTAGGTGTACGATTAATAGTTGCCGATTTCCACGATGCCACGTTTGCGGCGCATCTCCTGACAAAGTTCACGGATCTTCTTCCTCACCTCTTCCGTATCACGGATACCTTTGATTACCGTGATCGGCGAAGAACGGTCGGTCGAACTTAAGATCACATTGCCATAACCGAAGATCATCAGATGGAACGGACGATAGGTCGTGCTATCCGCGACGCGGTAGAGCTCCGTTTCTTCGACCACGCGGTTCAGCACACCGTATTGCTCACGGAACACTTCGTTGGTGAGCTCATACGAATTCATATGGTTCTCGAGCGTGCGGAATGCCACCCCAGCCGTCAGCGCGATGTAGAACAGA
Source organism: Pseudomonadota bacterium (assembly GCA_010031735.1). Lineage (GTDB taxonomy): Bacteria > Pseudomonadota > Alphaproteobacteria > Rickettsiales > RGZB01 > RGZB01. The sequence goes on from RGZB01000019.1 coordinate 11,985, forward strand.
CCGTATGCGATATTGAAATTCTCCTGGCCACCGAAGAGACCGGAGAAGTAGCGCGAGAACTCGCCTTGCAGTGCCGTCAGCATCACGATCACGACCACGTAAGCGACATAAATCTGCAGATTCACCCAATGCGTCGGTGTTCCTTTCCAGATCACATTGCTATCTGTTGCCGCATTGCTTCCTTTACCAGCTTCCATTCCTCGCTCCTCAATTTAGACGTTAAAAAAACGTACAGTTATGGTATCATACAAAAAATTTGGAGTAAAATTAATGTCTTGCACCCGCTTCTTTCGTGTACTCATCCCTGTAATATTGATGTTTTTCTGCACACAGGTGCAGGCAGCATCCACCGAATGGTTCAAGAACGATGAGATCAGCCTGCGGGTGATCGCGGGTGGATACGTAGACAATAACAACGACAAATTACTGCAGATGGGCCTGCATTTCACTTTAGCCCCTCACTGGAAAACCTACTACCGTTCGCCGGGTGATGGCGGGCTTCCGGTGAAGATCGAGTGGACGAAAACCGAAAACGTCGAAGCGCCGTACCTGATCTGGCCGACACCGACCCGCTATGTCGAGGTGGAAGCGGTACAGAGTTTTGGTTATAAGGATGAACTCGTACTTCCGATCTATGCCAAAGTAATAGACCCGACAAAGCCGGTGAAAATCGCACTCAAAGCCGATTACGCCGTCTGTAACGAAATCTGCATCTTCTTCAAGAAAGACTTCGAACTCGAGATCCCGGCCAACCACAGCGACGATGCCTCGAAAGAACTCATCAACCGCTATGTGTCCTACGCGCCGAAAGCGACCTTGCCAGAAGGTTTTGAGATTACCGAATGGACCGTGTCGAATGAGAATAAAACCCGCGGCACGCTGGTTGTGAAAGCCAAAACCAATGTCGCCTTCCAGAATCCGGACCTCATCATCGAAGGGCCGGAATATTTCCGTTTCCCGACACCAGAGGTAACCCTTTCGCAGGATAAGAAATCCGCGACCTTTGAGGTAAACTACCAAATCTCGCAGGAAGGGAAATCCTTACTGAAGACCCCGCTCAATATGATTCTTGCCGATGGCCACAAAGCCATCGAGAAATCGGTGACTTTTGCCGATATCAGCAATAAAGGTGGCCAGCTGCTTTATATCTTGCTGGTGGCATTCTTAGGTGGCCTGATCTTAAACGTCATGCCATGCGTACTGCCCGTGCTCTCGATCAAACTGCTCTCGGTCATCAAACACAGCGAGAGCCACGTAAGCACTATCCGCACGAGCTTCCTTGCGAGTGCGGCGGGTATCGTTTCTTCCTTCCTGCTCCTCGCGTTGCTGGTCACATCCCTTAAAGCGGCGGGAACGCAGGTGGGTTGGGGCTTCCAGTTCCAGAATACGACCTTCTTGGTGTTGATGGTGCTCATCTTAAGCGTATTCGCTTCCAATCTTTGGGGTCTGTTCGAAGTGGGCCTGCCTTCATGGGTCGGCAATAAACTCGCGAGTAGCAAGAAGGCAAATGAACATTCGCTGACCGGCCATTTCTTATCCGGCGTGCTTGCCACCGTGCTTGCCACCCCGTGCTCTGCACCGCTCGTCGGCACTGCGATTGGCTTCGCCTTCTCGCAAGGAGCGCTCGCAATGTTCGCGATCTTCACTGCGATGGGTATTGGCCTCGCTGCCCCGTATCTGATCTTCTCGCTCTTCCCTGCTATGGTGAAGAAACTGCCGAAACCGGGCGCATGGATGATCAAAGTGAAATACGTACTTGGTACCCTCCTCTTCATCACGGTCGTGTGGGTATCATGGGTCATCACCGGCCAGCATGGTCCGGCAACCGGCATCACGGTGCTTTTCTGCGCGGCACTCATCCCTACGCTTCTGGTACTTGGGAAAATGCTGCCTGCGAGCATCCCGCATAAATGGGTTCATCTCGTGATCGTCTTGGTAGCACTTATCGCCTTCGCTGCACCGACAGTGATCTCCACCACGATAGAGAAACCCACCACACTCACCGAATGGGTACCGTTCGATAAGAGCAAGATCGCGCCTCTGGTAAGTGAAGGTCGCGTCGTGATGGTGGATGTAACGGCGGATTGGTGCCTCACGTGCAAGGCAAACAAGCTGCTGGTACTGGATCGTCCGGAGGTCGTGAAAATTCTTTCCAACCCACGCCTTGTCACCATGAAAGCGGACTGGACGAACCCAAGCGAAGAAATCACGGCTTATCTGAAAAGCTTTGGCCGCTACGGTATCCCCTTCAACGTGATTTACGGGCCGAAAGCACCGGAAGGCATTCCACTGCCGGAGCTGTTGACGCAAGAACGCCTCGAGAATGCGCTCGAACAGGCGGGCTTAGAGATGAATAAATAAGAAGGGGTATTTTTCTGAAGTCCCGAGGAACAAAAACGTATGGACTTTTGATCCGGTCATACAAAGGAAAGAGTTAATATATTGATTTATTTGAAATTTTCTGCGTAAGACTTCGGTTTGACAGATCTTTTCTTTGGCAGAATCACGGTATACTCCAAACCGCGTTTCTCGGCATACGCAATCGCCGCATCCTTGCTGTCAAAGTACATTTTCAGCTGTTGTTTGGTGTCGGTACTTCCCGTCCAGCCCATGAGCGGCTCGATGAAACGCGCGTTCTCTTTTTCCACTTCCAGTAACCAGCGTTTCGTATTGGCAACACCCGATTGCATGGCGGTCTTAACTGGCTGATATATCTTAACTTTCATAGCTTCTCTCAAAGTTACTCAAATGCCACATAATGGCAGCGCTGCAACAAACGGCGGCATTGTAATCACAAATGCGAATATTTGTCATTTTTAATTTGAGCGTTAACGCTTTTTTAGGAACTCTTAGGGTACTATAGAACTAGGATAAAGTGCTCTATTGGGGGAGCAATTGTATGGCAAAGAAAGACAATATTTTTGGCGATGAACTGCGGCTCAGCGAGGAGTTCATCGAAGGCGAGACCACCGAAGAGTTGGAGAGTTCTCCAGCGTCAGCCCTCGCACATCCGCACCTGTATGAAGTCGTGCTCTTGAACGACGATTTCACGCCGATCGATTACGTCGTTTTCGTGCTGAAACGGTTTTTCCGCAAAAGCCAGCAGGAAGCCATGCAGACCGCGCTTCAAGTGCACAACGAAGGCCAAGCGACTTGCGGCCTCTATACCCGTGAGATCGCGGAAACCAAAATCATGCAGGTCATCAACCTGTCCCGCAAAAATAACCATCCGCTCCGTTGCGTCATGCGCAAAGAAGCGTAAGAAGGAGTCCCTGTGCTCTCCCGCAGTTTAGAAATGACCCTTCATCGTGCGCTCTCTTCGGCCAGGGAGCAGAATCACGAATACGCCACACTCGAACACCTCCTTCTCGCACTCATCGATGATGACGATGCCTCGCTCGTGCTCTCGCACTGCGGTGCCAATACCGATGAATTGCGCGAGAAGCTTGAGGCTTTCATCGAGCACGATCTTTCCGCACTGGTCGTCGATAACGTCGAAGAATCGAAACCGACCGCTGGTTTCCAGCGTGTGATCCACCGCGCAGCACTGCATGTGCATGCTGCTGGTAAGAACGAAGTGAACGGCGCGCATGTTCTGACCGAGCTTTTCTCTGAGCGCGAATCACATGCCGTGTTCTTCCTGCAGGAACAGAAAGTGAACATGCTGGACGTCGTGAACTACCTTGCCCACGGCGATATCCGCAGTAATGAAATCACCGAGAGCAAGCCCACCGGTGGCCGTCTGCGCAAGCAGGAGGACAGTGAAGAAGCCCCAAGCAGCAAAGAGAGCGAATCCATCGCGCAATATGCGATCAACCTCAATAAACGTGCGAAAGAAGGCAAGATCGACGCGCTCATCGGCCGTGAAGAGGAAATCGAACGCACGATCGAGATTCTCTGCCGCCGCAGCAAGAATAACCCGCTTTTAGTGGGCGACCCCGGTGTCGGCAAAACCGCCATCGCGGAAGGCCTCGCTTACCGCATCGTCAAAGGCGATGTACCGGAGATCCTGAAGGAAGCCGTGATTTACTCACTCGATATGGGCGCGATCGTAGCGGGCACACGTTACCGCGGCGATTTCGAAGAGCGCTTCAAAGGCATCATCAAGAACATCGAGAAAATGCCCCATGCCGTGCTCTTCATCGACGAGATCCACACCATCATCGGTGCAGGTGCGACGAGCGGCGGTTCGCTGGATGCCGGCAACCTCTTAAAGCCGGCACTTGCGCGCGGCAGCATCAAATGCATCGGCTCGACGACGTATAAGGAATACCGTACGTATTTCGAGAAAGACCGAGCACTCCTCCGCCGTTTTCAGAAAATCGATGTGAAAGAACCATCGGTCGCGGATTCCATCAAGATCCTGCACGGCCTGAAAGGTTACTACGAGAAGCATCACGGTGTGAGCTACACTGAAGAGGCGATCAAGGCAGCGGTCAATCTTTCCAACCGCTATATCACCGACCGCAAGCTGCCGGATAAAGCGATCGACATCATCGATGAAGCAGGCGCCCATCAGGCGCTTAAACCGAAAGCGAAGAAGAAACAAACCATCAACGTGACGGAAATCGAAGCAATCGTCGCGAAGATCGCGCATATCCCGTCGCAGACCATCTCTGCGGACGAGAACCTGAAACTCGCAACGTTAGAGGCCGATCTCAAAGCAAAAATCTACGGCCAGGATAAAGCGATCGAATCGCTCGTGGCTTCGATCAAACTGTCGAAAGCGGGACTTCGCAAAACGCAGAAGCCGATCGGCTGCTACCTGTTCACGGGACCTACGGGTGTCGGCAAAACCGAACTGGCGGTACAGCTGGCACTACGCATGAACATGCATTTCCTGCGTGTCGATATGTCGGAGTACATGGAACAACATTCCGTGGCACGCCTGATCGGCTCGCCCCCGGGCTACGTCGGTTTCGAGCAGGGCGGCATCATCACCGATGACGTCGATAAGAACCCGTATAGCGTGGTGCTGCTCGATGAGATGGAGAAGGCACACGGCGATATCTATAACATCCTGCTGCAAGTGATGGACTACGGCAAACTGACCGACAACAGCGGCAAGGTGATTAATTTCGCCAACACCATCGTGATCATGACGAGCAATGTGGGCGCCAAGGATCTCGCGAAAACGCCGATCGGTTTCGGCCGAAGTACGGTGGATAACGACAACAGCGACGCGATCAAGAAAGTGTTCTCGCCGGAATTCAGGAACCGCCTGGATGCCACGATCACCTTCAAATCGCTCTCGCCGGAACTGATGGAAAAGATCGTCGATAAATTCATCAGCGAAATGGCAGAACAGCTCGCGGATAAAGGTGTCGGTATCGAGATCGGCCCGCGCAGCCGCAAATACTTGGCAGAAAAAGGCTATGACCCGCTGTATGGTGCGCGCCCGCTGGAACGCTTCATCGAGGTGAACATCAAGAAGCACCTGGCGGAAGAGATCCTGTTCGGCAAACTGAAGAACGGCGGCAAGGTGAAGATCAGCTTCAAGAACGGTGAAGACCTTGACTTCACCTACGAGACCACGCCAACCACCGTACCGCAGAAGATCAATTAAGCATCAGAAGAGAATGTTCCACGTGGAACATGTTACATTTTCGAGGGAGTACTTCCGGAAATCGTAGAACTGTGCTTTACGCCGCTTGTTTTACTTCGGCTTTGCGGAACACTACGAGCAGTGCGGCGACCAGGTCTTGCATCATCTCCTCGGTATGGAGCGGCGATGGCGTGATGCGCAGGCGCTCGGTGCCTTTCGGCACGGTCGGGTGATTGATGTGCTGTACGAAGATGCCGTATTCCTCGAGCAGCGTTTCGGAGATCTGGCGGCATTTCACCGGATCGCCCACCACCACCGGCAGGATATGGCTTTCCGAGGATTCCATCACGCGTATACCGGCCGATTCCAGCATAGCTTTCACCTGCGCGACATTGGCATGGAGTTTGGTGCGGAGTGCGTGCGTTTGCTTCACATGGCGGATGCTGGTAACCGCTGCTGCAGCGAGTGCCGGCGGAAGCGCCGTCGTGAAAATGAAGCCGGGTGCGAAACTACGGATCGCATCGATGACCGCGGCATTACCGGCGATATAGCCACCGATCACGCCAAACGCTTTACCAAGCGTGCCCTGGATGATGTCGATCCGCGGCATCAGGCCTTCACGGTCTGCCACGCCCGCACCGTTCGGGCCGTAAAGCCCCACGGCATGCACCTCATCGAGGTACGTAAGTGCATTGTATTTTTGTGCGAGATCACAGATTTCTTTGATCGGAGCGATATCCGCATCCATGGAATATACCGATTCGAACACGATCACTTTCGGGCGCTCGAGCGGCTCTGCTTTCAGCAGTTCTTCGAGATGCGCGAGATCGTTATGGCGGAAGATGTGTTTCTCCGCGCGGCTGTGGCGGATACCTTCGATCATCGAGGAGTGATTACACTCATCCGAGAAGAACACGAGGTTCGGGATGATTTTTGCCAACGTCGCAAGCGAGGTTTCATTCGCGACATAACCAGAAGTGAATACGAGCGCCGCATGTTTACCGTGCAGGCCTGCCAGTTCTTTCTCGAGTTCGACGATCGGGTGATGCGTACCGGAGATGTTGCGCGTGCCGCCCGCCCCCGTACCCATCGCGACCGCGGTTTCGGTGAACGCCTGGATCACATCCGGATGCTGGCCCATGCCAAGATAGTCGTTGCTGCACCAGATGACGATATCGCGGTTTTTTGCCTCATCCCTGGCGAGCGGGAATTGTCCTGCATAGCGGGAGAGGTCTTTGAAAACCCGGTAATTACCCTCGGCCTTCAGTTTATTCACGGCCTCGATGAAATAGCGCTGATACGACATGTTATTTCTTCTTCATGCCCGAACGTACGGGCAGCGGCGCACTTTTAGCACAAGCGGCACGGTTAATAAACAGAGAAATGCTGAACAAAACGAGCGCGATGGCCTGATGCAGGGAGCCCAGTGCAACCGGAACCTGATGGAGCAGTGTGAGGACACCGAGGCAGAACTGCATGAATACAACAACCATAAGTAGATTAATGGATAGCTTATAATTCTTATTAGTAGCATAACCACGATGGAGAAACCACAACAAAAATACTGCTGTAACAACTAGATATGCCCCTTTGCGGTGAAGGAATTGGACCAGCGTCGGATTTTCGAAGAAGTTATGCCAGCCCATGGCCGGATTCCATGTGTCGGAAGGCATGAATTGCCCGTCCATATCCGGGAATGTGTTGTAGAGCAATCCGGCATGATTACCCGCTACCAAGCCACCGAGCGATACCTGCATCACCACGAGTGCAACGAGCACCCACGATACGCGACGAACCTGCAGTGCTTTTTCTTTATCCTTAATGCCCGTTCCGAGATTCGGCACCGAAAGGCGTAAGGCATTAGCGAAAATCAGCGCATAGATCAGGAATGCGATCAGCAGATGTGCCGTCAAACGATAAGGGCTCACACGCGGATCATCCACCAAGCCACTCTTCACCATGTACCAGCCCATCGCCCCTTGTAGGCCACCGAGCAGGAAAATACCGAAGAGCTTCCATGCCAATGCGCGGGATATCTTTTTTGCATACAGGAAATAGACCAGCGGCAGGAAGAATACCATGCCGATCAAACGGCCAAGCAGCCGGTGCAGATATTCCATCCAGAAAATCGTTTTGAATTCGGCCACACCCATATGGAAATTCTTTTTGATGAATTCCGGCGAGGTGCGGTAGCGGTCGAACTCCGCTTGCCACGCGGTGTCGGAGAGTGGCGGGAGTGCACCCGTAACGGGTTTCCAATCGACGATCGAAAGGCCGGATTCGGTGAGCCGCGTGATACCGCCTACCACCACCATCAGAAAGATGAAAGCACAGCATGTAAACAGCCAGACTGCGACTTGTTTATCACCCGCGCGTGTTGATGATGGTGCCATGGCATCCTCGAAGAGCATATTCTGTTGACCAGAGACTCGCGTAACTTATATGTATTCTAATGAATTTCAAGCGAGGAGTAATGGTACATGACCGCGATTACCCAGCATTTTTCCCTGAAACTTCCAGAAGGTGAAGACGCCGAAATAACCCGTGGCTGGCTTGCCCTTGCTGTCTCCGCCCTCGCTCTCGCCGGCTTATTCGCCATTGTGCTCGTATTCGCACGCACGCCGGTACTGCAAAGTCTCTTCCCCGCGGCGGATATTTTCCGCATCACACTCATCGTGCATGTGAACCTCTCTGTACTTGTGTGGCTGCTTTCGATCTGCTGTCTGCTGTGGCATACGGTCAGCGCCGGCGTGAACCGCACCTATAGCTGGACCGCATTGCTGCTTGCGACCGGCGGGATGCTGATGATCGCCTGCTCGGCGCTCTATCCGGGTTCGACTCCGCTCATGAACAACTATATCCCGACCATCACGAACCCGCTGTTCTTCATGGGCCTCAGCGCCTTTGGCTGCGGCGTGCTGTTTCAGATCTCGCTTGTCCTTTGGAAGATGTTCACCAGCCGCATCAACCTCAAGACCGGCGAAGGGATCCTGACCTTTGGATTGTACAGTATCGCAATCGTAACGCTGGTCGCATTCATCAATTTCGCTCTGGCTTATGTGCGGGTGACCAAACCCGCCGTCTACCATTTCTTAGAGGCGGAACTCTTCTATGAATTACTCTTCTGGGGCGGCGGACACATCCTGCAATTCACCTATACGATGGCGATGGCGCTTGCATGGGTGTGGGTAGCCTCCGGTATCGGACTCACCAAACTCCCCTCGAAAACGCTGCTATGGGCCGGTTTTGGCATCTCGATGGTGCTTACACTCCCGACCCCGCTTGTTTACTTCGTCTACGACATCTTATCACTGAATTATACCGACATATTCACCCAGCATATGCGCATGGTGGGTGGCTTGCTGCCGATCCTGATCGCTCCGGTGATCGTGTGGGCGATGTTGAAGCAAGATACGGACAAACGCTTCCAGGCAGAGCGGAATGGCCTGCTGGTATCCATGCTGCTGTTCGGTGCGGGTGGCGCCATCTCGATGATGATCCAGGGTAACGACGTGACGGTACCCGCGCATTATCATGGCTCGATCGTTGGCATCAGCATCGGCCTCATGGCACTGGTGATCCATTTACTGCCGCGTATGGGCTACACCGTCCATATGCACAAAACGGCACGTCTCCAGCCGTTCTTCTACGGTGGTGGCCAATTGCTCCATATCACCGGGCTTGCATGGTCGGGTGGCTACGGCGCACTCCGGAAAACCCCGGAAGTGATGCATAGCATTCAGGGTCAGGCCGCGATGGGGCTGATGGGGCTTGGCGGTATGCTCTCCATCATCGGCGGCTTGATGTTCGTGATCGTGGTCGCAAGTGCTGTCTGCAAAGCGCGTGCAACAAAGCAAACCGCGGCGGTTAGCGTACCGGTAAAAGCAGCGGTACAGAAAGCGGCACCGAAGAAAACCACGAAGAAGCCTGCCGCAAAGAAAAAAACCAGGACTGCGCCGAAGAAGAAGCGCAATAAACGCTAGTTAGCGCACGCTACGCCGCAACCACAGGGTAAATGGCAGCGAGAATACGAAGATCGCGGTAGCAGCTACCACGACCGAAGGGCCGGACGGTGTATCCAGTTCGAGCGAGCCCCATAAGCCCCCAATCACCGACAGCACACCGATAATACCCGCGAAGAGCGCCATCTGCTCCGGTGTGCGTGAAAGCAAGCGTGCGGTTGCCGCCGGGATGATGAGTAGCGAGGTAATGAGCAGAATCCCGATCATACGGAGCGACACCGAGACGATGATGGTCATGAGCAACATAAAGCCGAGCTGCACAAGGAAGGTGTTCACCCCCTCGGCGCGCGCCAGATCTTCATGCACGGTGGCCAGCACCAAGGGGCGCCACAGCACGACGAGTGCAATCAACACGAACAGGCCGCCCGCAACCGCCCAGTAGATATCGCCCCAGGAAACCGCCAGGATATCGCCGAAGAGGTAGTTATGGATATCCGCACGTACATTGTTGAGCAGTGAAAGCACCACCATACCGATAGAAAGGGCCGCATGGGCAAGAATGCCCAGGAGAGTATCGGTAGCCAAGATGCGGCGCTGCTGCAGCCACACGAGCAATATCGCGAACAAGGCGCACACCACGATGGTGCCAAGATTCACGCCCATGCCGGTCGCCAAACCAAGGGCCACACCCAGAAGCGCGCTGTGAGAAAGGGAATCACCGAAATACGCCATCTTGCGCCACACCACGAAACAGCCGAGCGGTCCCACCACCAGTGCGATGGCTAAGCCGCCTATGAGCGCGCGTATGAGATAGGTCTCTTCAAGCATGGCGGCTCCCGAGCGGGCTGGTGGTATCGTGCTCGTCCTCTTCATAATCGTGGTTATGGTTGCAGGTGTGGTCGTGCACATGCTCTTCGTGGCTGTGGTTATGCAGGTGGTTATAGACCGACATCATCTTCGCCATATCACGGCCGAACATCTCGATGAACACCGGATCTTGCGCCAGTTCCGCCGGTTTACCGGAACAGCAGATGTGGTGATAGAGGCAGATGACGCGGTTGGTAAGCGACATCACCATATGCAAGTCGTGTGAGACCATCAGCACGCTGAGTTTCCGTGCCGCATAGATATCCTGCAGCAGTTTATAGAAGGCGAGTTCGCCGGAAATATCGAGGTTCTGCGCCGGCTCATCGAGCACAAGCACATCCGGGCGGTTCAGGATCGCACGCGCCAAGAGTACGCGTTGCAGCTCACCACCCGATAAGGCATAGAGCGGACGCTCCAGAATCGCGCCGATATCCGTAAGCGATACCGCTTCGAACAGATCGGCCTCGACCACACCTTTCACCAATTTCAGGAAGCGGCGCACCGTCATCGGCATGGCTGTATCCGGCACCAAGCGCTGCGGCACATAGCCGATCTTGAGTCCGGCACGGCAGGTGACCTCGCCCTCATCGGCCTTGAGTATGCCCATCAAGGCATGCAGAAGCAGGGTCTTACCTGCCCCGTTCGGTCCGATGATCGTGATGAATTCATGGGCACCCAGCGTCAGGGATATTTTGTCGAGCAGACGGCTTCCCTGCCGTATGACGGAGAGATTCTCTGCAACAATGAGTGAGTCGGTTTGTGCCATTCTGTCGGTGCCTCTTGACAACTATGGTATAACTTAAGCAATACTTCAACAAAGGGATATTCATATGAAGAAATTATTGTGGGCCGCGCTTATTCTCTTTGCTTCCTCTCCTGCCATGGCGGAGGTGGAAGGCGTAGTCAGTTCCATCAAACCCATCCACTCCCTTGTCGAGAATGTCTTGGGTGATAGCGGCAAATCCGCACTGATCGTCACCGGCAACCAATCCCCTCACGGTTATCACCTGCGCCCTTCGGAGGTGAAGAAGCTTTCCACTGCCCGTGTCGTGTTCTATATCGATGATGATTTCGAGACCTTCCTCGTAAAGCCGCTTTCCAACCTCGATAAGAACGTCGTGCGCGTACCGCTCGTCAAAGCGGCAGGCATCCCATTGCTTGAGGCCCGCACGAGCGGCACCTGGGAAGCGCACATTCATGCAGGCGAAGAAGATGCAAAGCATGATGAGCATGAAGAAAACGATGAACACCATGCACATGAAGATATGCATGTGTGGCTCGCGCCGGAGAATGCCATCCAGATGGTAGGTGCGATCGAGAAAGCCCTTTCCGAGACTTATCCCGCACAAGCAAAGACGTTCCACGCCAATGCCGCGCATACCATCAAGAAATTGAATGCGCTCGATAAAAAACTCCGCACGACACTCAAACCCGTCGAAGGTAAACCCTATATCGTGTTCCACGATGCCTTTCAGTATTTCGAAAAAGCGTATGGGCTGACCTCCGTCGGTTCGATCACGTTGTCGCCGGAGCAAGCTCCGAGCGCGAAACGCATCAAGGAAGTGCGTGCCAAAGTATCAGGCTTGAAGGCCGTATGCGTCTTCAGCGAAGCGCAATTCAGCAAACGCCTAGTGGATTCGGTGATGGAAGGTAGCACGGCCAAATCGCGTGTGCTCGATGAGCATGGTGCGAATATCCAGCCGGGCAAGGACCTCTATTTCATCCTGCTGTCGCGGATCGCAGAACGTATGGAAAGCTGCTTGAAATAGCTATTCGCCCTTATTACTCAAAGGTGCGGAGTTTCTTCGGACGTGCGAGCAGCACATCACCTTTCTTGACGGCCAGCTTGTCGCAGACATCTTTCGGGATCTCAGTCTGGATGATCTCCCCGTTCTGACGTTCGAGTTCCAATTTCACGAGCGGGCCCGCCGGGTTCACATGTACGACCTTGGTTTCGATATATTCGAAATCATCTTCGGCTTTCTTCGCGATATACATCTCGTGAGGACGCGCAAATAACTTCACCGGGCTGCCCTCCCCTAGTTTTAGACGGTGGCGTTTGATTTTCTTTTCCGGCTCCGGCTGAACCACGGGCTTTAAAGAAGGCACCAGTTTGCCAAGCAGGCTGCGAAGTTCGATACGACTGGTGACCGGGGTGCTTGCAGGGACAGTGTTTTCCTGCACGTCGTATTCCGCCAAGTGGAGGTTGCCGCCTTTATCTTTCCAGCCATCGAACGAGTTATAGTTGCCGAGGAAGTCATAGACGAAACCGTTCGCCGGTTTGTGATACACTTCTTCCGGTGTCCCCACCTGTTCGATACGGCCATTACTCATCACCACCACGCGGTCGGAGACTTCCATCGCCTCTTCCTGATCGTGCGTCACGAAGATACTGGTGATGTGCATCTCGTCGTGCAACCTACGCATCCAGCGGCGGAGTTCTTTCCGGACTTTCGCATCGAGCGCACCGAACGGTTCGTCGAGCAGCAGTACTTTCGGCTCCACCGCAAGCGCGCGGGCAAGCGCCACACGCTGACGCTGACCACCGGAAAGCTGGGAGGGATAACGGTTACCAAATTGCTCGAGATGCACGAGTGAAAGCAGTTCCATCACCTTCTCACGGATATTTGCATCGCTCGGGCGTGTTCTTTTCGGACGTACACGCATACCGAACGCAACGTTCTCGAACACGGTCATGTGTTTGAAGAGTGCATAGTGCTGGAACACGAAACCGACCTGGCGTTGGCGTACGTCCTTCTGGTGTGCCAGTTCGCCGTCGAGCATCACGCTACCTTCATCCGGCAGTTCAAGACCCGCAATGATGCGGAGCAGCGTGGTCTTGCCCGAGCCGGAAGGCCCGAGTAATGCCACAAGTTCGCCGCTTGCGACTTTGAGGTTCACATTATCGAGCGCCTTGAAGTCCTTGAACTTCTTCTGGATATTTTTGACTTCGATTCCCATAACGACTCCTGTTTGCCTAGCGACCCTTCAGTCGCGTACTGAATTTCGCTTCTACAAAACTTTTGAGCACGAGCGTGAAGAGTGCAAGCAAGCTCAAGACCGATGCCACCGCAAACGCCGCCACAAAATTGTATTCGTTGTATAAGATCTCCACATGCAGCGGGATCGTGTTGGTTTTCCCCTTGATGTGGCCGGATACGACGGATACCGCACCGAACTCGCCCATCGCGCGGGCATTACAGAGCAGCACACCGTAGAGTAAACCCCATTTGATGTTTGGCAGCGTGACCTTGTAGAAGGTCTGCCAACCGCTCGCGCCGAGCAATATCGCCGCTTCCTCTTCCTCTGTCCCCTGCTCCTGCATCAGCGGTATCAACTCGCGCGCCACGAAGGGGAAAGTAACGAAGATAGTTGCAAGCACGATACCCGGCACTGCGAAGATGATCTGGATGTCCTTCTCTACCAACCACGCACCTAACTTACTGTGGATGCCAAACAGCAGCACGTAGATCAAGCCGGAGATAACCGGTGATACCGAGAATGGCAGGTCAATGAACGTGGTAAGCAGTTGCTTACCACGGAATTCGAATTTCGTGATCGCCCAGCTTGCAGCCACGCCAAAGACAACGTTCAGCGGAACCGCGATCGCGGCCACGAAGAACGTGAGTTTGATGGCCTGGAGTGCATCTTTATCCTTAAGGGCGTTGATATACGTCTCGATACCCTGACGGAGCGCTTCGATGAAAACGGCAAGGAGTGGCATCACGATGAAAAGCACGATGAATCCAAGCGCGGATGCAATCAACAACACGCGGATGAATAAAGGCTCGGTGACTTGATTATTAACCGAACGCATCAGTGTACCTTCCTCGTCCCGCTCCACCTCTGGAGCACGTTGATCACATACAGCATCACGAAGGATGCAAGCAGCATCACGACCGCAACGGCAGTAGCGCCTGCATAGTCATATTGTTCGAGTTTGATGGTGATGATGAGCGGGACGATCTCGGACACCATCGGCATATTGCCGGCGATGAAGATCACGGAGCCGTATTCACCCAGACCACGGGCGAATGCCATCGCAAAACCCGTGAGCAGCGAAGGCGTAATGATCGGAAAGATCACTTTGTAGAAGGTCTGCCAACGCGTAGCACCCAAGCTTGCTGCGGCTTCCTCGAGCTCGCGGTCCATATCGTGGAGAACGGGTTCCAGGGTACGCACAACGAACGGAAGGCCGATGAAGATCAGTGCCACGGTGATACCCAGCGGGGTGAAGGCCACCTTAAGGCCCATCGGTTCCAGATACTGGCCGAGCCAACCGTTCGGCGCATAAATAGCCGTGAGTGCGATACCGGCAACCGCGGTCGGGAGTGCGAATGGCAGATCCACCATCGCATCGAGTAACTTTTTGCCAGGGAATGTATAGCGCGTCAGCACCCACGCCACGATCAGGCCGAAGAGCGCATTCATAAGTGCCGCGATAAACGCCGTCGTTAGACTGATTTTGTACGCCGCAACCAAGCGTTCTGCCGTAATCGTTTCCCAGAACTGCCCCCAAGTGAGCGTCATGGTTTTGAAGAACAAACTCGAAAGCGGAATCAGAACAATGATGGAAAGATAAAAGATAGTAAAGCCCATTGCCAGGCCAAAGCCAGGCAGCACACTGGGCTTACGATCGAACGTAAGCCCAGCTTTAAGGGTAGATACTATGCTGTTATCGAGTGACATAGGGTTATCCCTTCTGTCGCCTTTCTTTATTTTTTATAGATCTGGTCGAAGACACCGCCATCATCAAAGTGCTTCTTCTGTGCTGCTTTCCAGCCACCGAAATCGGCGATCGAGATGAGTTCGGATTTCGGGAATTGTGAAGCAAATTCCTTCGCTATTTCCGGATCCGTCGGACGGTAGAAATGTTTGCCAGCCAGCTTCTGTGCTTCCTTACTGTAGAGGAAATTCAGATACTCGCGTGCAGCATCCAGCGTACCTTTTTTGCTTGCGACCTTATCTACCACAGCGACCGGTGGTTCAGCAAGGACGCTGAGGGACGGAACCACGATCTCAAACTTGCCTTTGCCGAGTTCTTTCTCCGCCAGGAATGCTTCGTTCTCCCATGCGAGCAGGACGTCACCGATACCGCGTTGTACGAAGGTAGTGGTGGCACCGCGCGCACCGGTATCAAGGATCGGCACATTCGCGAACAATTTTTTCACGAAATCCTGTGCTTTGGCTTCATCGTTACCGTATTTCTTGAGCGCATAGCCATACGCTGCCAGGTAGTTCCAGCGTGCACCACCCGAGGTTTTCGGATTCGGCGTGATGACTTTCACATCCGCTTTCACCAGATCATCCCAGTCTTTGATGCCTTTGGGGTTACCCTTTTTCACCAGGAACACGATGGTGGACGTATACGGCGCGCTGTTATGCGGATATTTCTTCTGCCAATCGGTCGGCAGAATCTTTGCTTTATCCGCGATCGCGTCGATATCGTAAGCGAGCGCGAGTGTCACCACATCGGCCTGCAGACCATCGATCACCGCACGCGCCTGTTTGCCAGAGCCACCGTGCGACTGGCGCACCGTGATCTCTTGACCGGTTTTTTCTTTCCAGTGCTTCTCGAACAGTTCGTTATACGCCTGATAGAACTCGCGGGTCGGGTCGTACGACACGTTCAAGAGTTCCAGTTTCTTTGGTTCGTCTTTTGCATTTACATTTGCGCCGGAAGCAATAACCCCGAGCGCAAGTGCAGCCGCAACTATTAATTTGTTAATCTTCATATGGTCTCCTTTATATCCTTAAATCATAGTTTTGTTAATGGTTAGAAGCGGAATTGTGCACGGCTGAACAGCGCCTGCTCGTTGGGCCTGTCACGGCCGCCGGTTGCACCACCGTCAAACGAGGTGAAATCGTAGTCCGTTGCGAGTTTGAAGTTCTCATTGACGTACCAATTGAGCCCCACACCGTACGACTGCGCCTTGCTAGCCGCAGCATTTGGATCAGCAAATACCGCAAAGGTTTTGTTATCCACATCGGTTGCACCCGCGCGCGCGACTACTTCCCACGCACCGATACCACCGGTCTCGAAACTCACATCCTCCGCCGGTTTCACGCCGCCTTTGAAGCTTGCATCCTCACCCGTCAGTACATATGACAGCGCTACGTTCCAAGCATCATGCTGGAGCGTATCCCGCACCGCACCACGGCGGACATCCTGGTTTGAGATGGCATATTCGCCAATCGCGCCAAAGCTGCCGTTATACCAATACGCTTGTGGGTATAAGCGCCATTGCTCGCCGCTCGCATAGGTATCGCTGCGGTATTTGAAGAAGTCCTGTTGGCCGGGCGTTTTATACGTACCGAGGATGGTATTGGTTGCAGAACCTTCGCGGTCGCCGATCGTACCTGCGATACCCGCACCGAAACCTTGCAGCGGCACGATATCGGAGTTATGGAACGGCGTGGCGAATATACGTGCGACGAGGTCTTTTTTATCGTCGGCATCGTTATCCGTATTACCGAGGTCCGGGCCACCGTTGAATACGCCGATCTGGTATTCGAGCAGATCCGGGATGGCGTTACCATAGATCATGAAACCAAGGTCACGGTTCGGTGCCAGGTTGTTGGCATGGCCACGTTCGATGAAATCGATATCGGTTGCCGATTGCAGGCGTTCTAAGCCAACAGGCGGTTTGAATTTACCAAGGCGGAACTGCACGGCATCATCGAGTTTGTAGTCCACATGCGCGTCGAATACGCGCGGGCTCGAGCTGTTGCCGGCGAAATCGGGCATCAGGCGGAACGAGGCGTCACCCGCACGGCCTTCCAGGATCGGGCGCAGGCGGCGGGAGATGATCTCATCCCTACCGGTGCTTTTATTATCGTTCAGGAATTGGCGGCTATCGAGCTGATAGTAGCCTTTGAGCGAAAGTTCGTATTTCTTATCCGGCGAAGTGATCTTGAGACCCTTTTTGCCGAACTCGACGTTGGCATTCTTCTCCGCGGCACTCGCGGATTTTTCCTGATCGACTTCTTGTTGGCGTTTAAGCAATGCAATTTCCTGTTCAAGTTTACTGATACGTGCCGATACACCCGCTTCCTGGGCATAGGCAGGCGTTACAAAAGCATTCGAACCGGCCAGCGCAAGTGCGGTAAGGGCGGTCGCAGTCAATAATTTTTTAGACATGGTCGGTACTCCTTTTGTAGGTGGTTAAGAGTGCCTCCAGTCCGTCCGGTGGGCATCGATTTTTTAGACGTTAGGCACATTCAACTAGGATTCTTTACAATCTTTCCGTCTTTAACTAATGGGAGTCAGTTCAGACGTTATTTCTTTGGATTATCAAAGCGCGTCTTCTCGCTTTTTTCGATCTGTACGACTTTGGAATCATGTATCAGCACTTCTACAGCGCCGTAACGCACTTCCGAAATCGCATCCAGAATGTGTTTTTCAACATCATTCGGTATTTTTTTATCCAGCGTAGCCACCATCGTTTACCTCCTTTCGTTCATCTCGACTAAATGTTTGGAAAGTTACTGCATCATCTCGGCGAGCGAACGATCGTCCAGCACGCCAGAGATGGCATTTCGGACCTCGAGCATCACTTTACGGATCTCACAGGTCTTTTCGTCTACGCAGTCATCACATTTCTGATAAGCGGTGATACTTGCGCAGCGAATGGGGGCAAGTGGGCCATCGATGATACGGATGATGTTACCCACCAGGATATCTTTTGGGGCATGGCTTAAATAATAGCCACCGAACACACCGCGCTTGGAAGCGACGATGCCATGGTTCTTCAGATCGAGCAGAATCGTCTCGAGGAATTTCTGCGGTGCATCCGCATCCTTCGCGATCGTTTTCGTTTGCAGCGTCTTGTTCGGATTCTTCGCCAGAACAATCAGTGCACGTATCGCGTATTTGGCTTTCATCGAAAGCATAAATATCTGTCTTCCTGTATGTCAGGTTTTATTAATCTATATAAACCTTATAGGATTTAAGATATTTAATGTCAATAATATTTATAGGGATTAAAGTATATAAATGAATTACGTTTATTTTTCATAAAGATAAGCAATAAAAAAAGGCCGCCATAGGCGACCTTTTTAAAAAATTATTCTAGAAATCTTTATGCCATCATAGCCGCAAGCAGCAAGCCGAGAGAGAGATAAATCGCCCCCTGCACTGCGCCGAGTGCCACGTTTTTCTGCGATACGATCTCATCTTCGATATCGATATTCGCCAGGATGATTTTATCCGCGATATACGACAGTGCATGAAGCACGACAAGGCTGCAGAACGAAATCAGCACCCATGCAGCAATCAGCATGAAGAAGCTGCTTAAATCAAACAATAGCGTGCTTGCAGCAGCAGAAATCGCAAATGCCGAACCGATACGGCGGCCAGAGAAGCGAAGTGCCACGGCAATGTTACCTTTTTCGAGCAAGGTCTGCAGCGATTTACCCTCGTTACGCTTGGAGAAGCGATGGATGCGCGCGTAGGTAACGAGCGTGAGGAGTAGCTGCGAGATCAGATAACCCACCAGCACGGATTCAATACCTTCGCTGGTGTTATATTCCACCCAAAGCATCACCGAGCGGATGATGATCGCGGTTGCGATCATGTTGCCGGCATCCACGATGCCAACAGCGATATTGCCTTTCAGGATGTGGTCGCGCAGCGAGAAGCGCTTCATCGCGATATCGTCGAAAATGAGACGCGAGAGCGACATCAGGAAAATACCGAGGATGCCGTAAAGTCCGGTGGAGGCAACGGTTTGGAGCGGTGTCACCTCAGGATTGCCAAAGACCGTACCGGTCAGCATGATTGTAACCGCGATCACCAGACCCGCCATAGAGATACCGAATGCCGGATTGTCTTTCTCTGTTAACTGCTGGGTAGAATTGATGCTCGAGATCGCACCGGAAAAGAAACGAAGACAGGCAAAAAGACCTACTGCTACAACGATTTTCGTAAACAGGATGGTCATATAATCGCCAT
>RGZB01000181.1 GCA_010031735.1 Pseudomonadota bacterium
ACGCCAAGCCGTCCGCCATCGACGGCCGCCTCACCGCCAACGGCAACCTCGTCCTCCTCAACGACCACGGCGTCCTCTTCGGCCAGGGCAGCGCGGTCGATGTGAACGGCCTCGTCGCCGCCGCCGCCCGCCTCGACGAGCCGGCCTTCCGCGACGGCCGCCTCCGCTTCACCCCCGGCCCCGACCCGGACGTCGCCGTCGTCAACCGCGGCACCATCACCGCCCGCCACGCCGGCCTCGTCGGCCTCGTCGCCCCGGCCGTCGAGAACACCGGCCTCATCGCCGCCAAGCTCGGCCGCGTCCGCCTGGCCGCCGGCGACGCCTTCGCCCTCGACCTCGCCGGCGACGGCCTCATCCAACTCCGGCTCTCCGACGCCCAGGCCCGGCACCTCGTCCGCAACTCCGGCCGCATCGCCGCCGCCGGCGGCGACGTCCTCCTCTCCGCCGCCCAGGCCCGGCACCTCGTCGACGGCGTCCTCGACGGCCCGGGCACCGCCCGCCCCTCCGTCGCCGAGAACACCGGCACCGTCACCGCCCGCACCATCCGCCTGGCCGCCGACCACCTGGACCAGCAGGGCACCCTCGACGCCGGCCCCGACGGCCGCGTCCGCCTCGACTTCTCCACCACCTTCCTCGACCGGGAGTCCGCACTCGCCCGCGGCCGCACCCTCGAGCTGAGCGGCGGGCCCGACGCCCACGCCTTCCTCTCCGGCCGCTACGACGCCACCAGCGCCGCCGGCCCCGGCGGCACCATCACCGTCCAGGCCGACGACGTCAAGCTCTACGGCGCCCGCCTCGACGCCTCCGGCCGCACCGGCGGCGGCACCATCCTCGTCGGCGGCGACTACCAGGGCGGGCCGCGCCTGGCCGGCTCCTCCGCCACCGCCGTGAACGGGGCCACCACCCTCACCGCCAGCGCCACCGCCAAGGGCAACGGCGGCCAAGTGGTCGTCTGGTCCGACGGCGCCACCCGGTTCGCGGGCAAGGCGACCGCGACGGGCGGACCCAGAGGCGGCGACGGCGGCACCATCGAGGTCTCGGGCCGCGAGCACCTGACCGTCCTCGCCGACCGCGCCGCGGTCAACGCCGGCGCCCCCGCCGGAAAGCCCGGCACCGCCCTGTTCGACCCCAAGAACATCACCATCAGCAACTCCGGCCTCACCGGCGGCGGCGGCGGCAGCACCACCCTGTTCGAACTCGTCGACCCCAACCCGGCGTCGGGGAACAGCTTCGGGAACACCCTCACCACCCTCTCCACCGGCAACGTCGTGGTGACCAACCCGTTGGACGACTTCGCGGCCCCCGACGCCGGGGCCGTGTACCTGTTCAGTGGCGCCACCGGCGCCCTCCTCTCCACCCTCCGCGGCGGCACCGCGAGTGACCAGGTGGGCGGC
>RGZB01000182.1 GCA_010031735.1 Pseudomonadota bacterium
GTCTCGTATTCCACGTGCGCCGTGTTGATGGTGATACCGCGAGCCTTTTCTTCCGGAGCGGCGTCGATCTGGTCATAGGCGGTGAACTTCGCCTTGCCGGATTCGGCCAGTACCTTCGTGATGGCAGCCGTCAAAGACGTTTTGCCATGGTCAACGTGGCCAATCGTGCCGATGTTGCAGTGCGGTTTATTGCGTTCAAATTTCTCTTTAGTCATATCAATTCTCCGAAGATATGTGTTCGATAAGATCTATCTGTTTCAAAATAAAGCTTAGGCGACCTTCTTCTTGATCTCCTCAGCTACGTTGCTCGGCACTTGTTCGTAATGGTCGAACTGCATGCTGTACTGGGCGCGGCCCTGCGACATGGAACGCAGCGTGTTTACGTAGCCGAACATGGAACCCAGGGGCACCATGGCGTCTACCACGCGGGCGTTACCACGGCTGTCCATGCCGGTCACCTGACCGCGGCGGCTGGACAGGTCACCGATGACGTCACCCATGTATTCTTCCGGGGTTACTACTTCCACCTTCATGATGGGCTCGAGCAGCACCGGATTGGCCTTGGGCATGCCTTCGCGGAAGGCGGCGCGGGCCGCGATTTCGAACGCCAGCACGCTGGAGTCCACATCGTGGTACGAACCGTCTACGAGGGTTGCCTTGAAGTCGATGGTGGGGAAACCCGCAACCACGCCATTGGACAGCGAGGATTCGAGGCCCTTTTCCACGCCCGGAACGTATTCCTTGGGCACGGAACCACCGACGATCTTGTTTTCGAATACGAAGCCAGAGCCCGGGGGCAGCGGTTCGATTTCGAGGGAAATTTTTGCGAACTGACCCGAACCACCGGACTGTTTTTTGTGCGTGTAGTCAACCGTGGTCTTCTTGGTGATGGTTTCGCGGTAGGCCACCTGCGGGGCGCCTACGTTGGCTTCCACCTTGAATTCGCGCTTCATGCGGTCCACGATGATTTCCAGGTGCAGTTCGCCCATGCCTTTGAGGATGGTCTGACCGGTTTCTTCGTTGGTGGACAGGCGCAAGCTCGGATCTTCCGAAGCGAGGCGAGAGAGGGCAACGCCCATCTTTTCCTGGTCGGCTTTGGTCTTGGGTTCTACGGCCAGTTCGATTACGGGCTCGGGGAATTCCATGCGCTCGAGGATCACCTGCGCATCGACGTCGCACAGCGTGTCGCCGGTGGTGGTGTTCTTGAGGCCAGCCAGAGCGACGATGTCACCAGCATAGGCTTCTTTCACGTCTTCACGGCTGTTTGCGTGCATCAGCAGCATGCGGCCTACGCGTTCGCGGTTTTCCTTCACGGTGTTCTGCACATAGGAACCCGATGTCAGGGTGCCAGAGTAGATGCGAACGAAGGTGAGCGAGCCCACGAACGGATC
>RGZB01000183.1 GCA_010031735.1 Pseudomonadota bacterium
AACGTCTCGACCGGAATGTCCTCGCGAAGAGTCTCGACCGCAGCTAAGAGGCTCGCATCGAGCCCGGCTTGAGCGATCGGAGTATCAAGGGTCACAGTCGATGCGATGGGATCGGCCGGCTTTTTAGACGGCTTGGGCTGATCATCCTTCAAGTCATCGAACAGCGTCGGCTGATATGGACCGCGAGAGATGAAGTCGAAAAGCTCGGCGTCATACTCTTCGAGTTCGGTTTTCGCAGATTTCAGTTCTCGCTTCGCTCTGTCAATTTCCTGGAGATACGCCGCGCGGCCTCGCTGTTTTTCTTGGACGTCGTTGGCCCATCGCTGGAGCAACGAGACGTCGTTGGATGGGGCTGGTGCCGGCGATTCAGTCAACTCATCGTTCGCGGGACCAACTTCCCCATCAGCGACTTGTGAATCATCGGAGTCGAGATCCTCGGACTCAACCGCAGTCGATTCTTCGGATTCATCGACCCCCTCATCGACTCGATCGACTTCCTCGGCCGGACTCTCTTCGCTCAACTCTTCGACCGAAACCGCACGCAATGCCGTAGCCATGCTAGACCCCTTTCTCTGTTGACTCTTGGTTGCCGTCCTGCCGGTCAACCAAACCTTTCCTCAAGACCTTGACTTCCTTCGGCGCCACGATGCCCAGCCGGACCCGTCCTCCCCGGATATCGACGACCTGCACCGAGATCCCATCCGAGCCGATCAGCACCGGCTCACCACGGTTTTCCAGCGAGATCACGAGCATCAAAAAACCCTCCTTGGTTGATCTTGAAACCTGAACGCGTGTACGGTAGATTTGTTTTGTCGGCATGGAATGCCGGCACAGGCGAGGACCGGCAAGCCCGACCCATCGCCAGACATGCCATGGAGTTGCGGCCATCGGGGGCCGGACGCACACATCACCCGATTTGATCGATTTGATTTTTGGACAAATCCGGATCGTGCCGGCGAAATTCTCTCGCTGGTTGGCTCCGCGATTCGGATGATGACGTTGACGGATTGTTGGCTTGCGCGCGGAATAGCCTGTCGCGTGGCGAGCCTGAGGCTGGGTGTAGCCGTGCGAGAAGAGCTTTTGAGAGCGTTTCGAATGGTAGAGCAGCAAGAGTCAATCGACAGATCCATATACGCCCAAATGCACATTCGGGCCATCGTCGAGAAACTCACCAAAGTCAAGAGGCTATCGAAGGAATGTCGCCGAGCGAACGTTGCCGCCGACACGGTGAGACGATGGGCAAAAGATGGGATCACATCCCTCACCGATAAGCTCGAATCCTTCATCGAAAACGCTGGATATGTCCCCGAATCCGTCTTTGAGAAAGATCTACGAAAGGTCAGCAAAGGACAGGAACCCGTTCGCCACAAGTCAGGCAGGGC
>RGZB01000184.1 GCA_010031735.1 Pseudomonadota bacterium
TCTCCGTCAGTGCGCGCGAATCTTTGGATGCTGCGGCCGCCACAAGGAGGTCGGCATCCGCCACCAGATTCTTTTCAAAGAGTTTGGCGCATGTCCGCGACACAGTGGGATCTCCGCCATGGCCGTCGAATTCGGCGAGCCCGATAATCTTGACACCGGATGACGAGAGCACCTCCATGGCGACAGCCGTATCCTCCCCACACCAGATCGTGTGAGGAGTTGGGGCGCGGCAGGCCGCGTCCGGTCGGACCTTGGCTGATCCGGATTTCCCCAACGAAGAGCGCGTGCAGGCGTGCTCGTCATCCTGAAAGACGACGTCGCGGGTGCATTCCGGCTCATAAACCACCGTATCCAATTCCTTCTGGCACACGGGATTCACCCGGAGCCGCGGAACGTCCAGAGACATGGTGGCCGTGGTCATCGTGCAAGTGGTGGTTGACATCTGCGCATGAATCGATACAAGTTTAGTTTAGTACATGTCCTCCTGCTTCCTTCCTTCCAACGGCAGAAATATCCGTCAAAAATCAATTTTTCCAGTCACAGCCTCCGTCGGACGGCTTTGGCCTCATCATAATCGCATAACTCCAGCGTGCTGCAATCATATTTCATCAGCTCTTCCCGCACGGCATCGAGCAATTTTAGTGGGAACCATTCACTCTTTCCATAGATGCGGTCCTTTTTCCACTTTTTCTTGATTAGGCGCTCTTCGGCCTTGGTGAGTTTCGGGAACCATGCCAAGAGTTCGACATCTTCCGCCGCAACTCTGTCTTTAATGGCGTCAGGACATACACAGGAATAAAATCCTCTGTGCGCCACCCGCGACCACGCGTTCTGACCCTGGTAATGCCCGACTTTGATGTACGGACCATGCTTCGAACGAAATATGTAGACGCCCATTTCTTTATTCCATATGTAGAAATCTCTAAATCAGTACTTGTCGATGCCAATATTTGCGACCTGAATAGCGCTAACAGCCGCTGTGTATACACCGACGACGTTAGATCTGAATGTCGACAACCTCCTCATGTCATTCACGTAGTTTTCATAAACCTCATCAGATCTGTACTGTCTTATTATATCTGCAAGCTTGCTCAAATTTCGCCCCCCACGTGTTCGTGCATCATCAATCAACTGCTGTTGGAATTCTGCTGGGATAGGTTTCATCCTTTGTGTCGTTTCCCCGGGACGTTCGGGATCATTGACGGCTTCTTCGACCTTTCCGCGATAGTGGACAAAAATATCATGCACGAACTTATAGCCGGTGGGTGTAACATCTTCGACGTCATTGTCGTTTTTTCCGTACTGAACCTTCAATGTCGGTAATAGTGATGTCGCGTATTCGGATTCATCAGTGAAGGATTCCATAGTGCCGTCAAAATTT
>RGZB01000185.1 GCA_010031735.1 Pseudomonadota bacterium
CGGAGCCCGAACCGGTGAGGAACTTCACCGGCATGATCGAGGTATGCCAGTTCACGCCGGCGATGTGGCCGCCGCCGTCGCCATTGGCGCCGATGGTGCCAGAAACGTGCGTGCCGTGCTCGTTATCATCCATGGGGTTGTTGTTCGACACACCCGCGAAGTTCCAGCCGTGGCAGTCGTTCACGAAGCCGTTGCCGTCGTGGTCCACGCCGTCGCTGAAGCAGTCGGCAGTGTTCTGGAAGATATTGTCCTTGAGCTCGGGGTGGTTATAGTCCACACCGGTGTCGATCACGGCTACGGAAACAGCTTTGTTACCCGTGGTGATGGCCCAGGCTTTCGCGGCGCCGATGTCGGCACCCACGTTACCCACGGTGCCTTCGGCGTCTTTCTGGCCCGTATTCTTCATACCCCAGAGCATGCCGAACTCGGAAACGTTCGGGAGTTTTTCAGCCGGCGCTTCTTCGCGGAAGTCGGAGGTGTGGAGGATGTAGTTCGGCTCGGCGTAGTCCACCGCGGGGTTCGAAGCCATCGCCTCGAGGTACTGCGCGGTTTGCTGGTCGCCCGCGAGCTTCACGGTGAAGAGCTGTTTGTCGGTTTCAAAGGGCTTGATTTCCGAGATGCGGAAACGGCCGGCGTCGAAGATGGAGGAGGTCGAGGCGGTCACGAGCGCGGAGGATTTCACCTTCACGATTCCGACCGGAACAGGCACGCGTTACCTACTGATGATGGCCGATGCCTCAAGTCAAATCGCGGAATCGAATGAAGCCAACAATCTCATTTCATTGCCCATCAACGTTATTGCGGGATCGAGTTTGCCGGATATTTTTTTAACGAGTGCAACGGTAAGCGCATCAACCGTAACCGTTGGTCAGAGCGTTACCATCAGCACGATTCAAAACTGCAATCCATTTCCTACGGCAACTTCCTATGCAACCCTTCAATACCGATTCAGTATAGATGCAACTTGGGAATCTACCGACACCTTCATAGGCAGTGACATTTCCACCTTCACAGCAACCATCGCCGCTGAAGCGGAAAACATCACCTATACCATTCCCAATAGCCCCGGAGTTCGCTACATCCTTCTGCAATGCGATGCTTCCAACACAACAGCAGAATCCAATGAAAACAATAACGTGGTTGCCATCCCCATCACCATTGTTGCTGCAGCAATCGATGCGCCTGGAAATAAATATGGAATATCTACTTCAATTTTGAAAGGAAAAATCTATCCCAACCCGGCAGGCGAAAAGCTGTTTGTTGAAGTTTCCGATGGAGCGCTCAAAGCAGCCGCGATACACTACGCTGACGGCCGTCTTTTCCGCGCCATCGACCAACACGAATTGGAATTAGGCATCAACGTAAGTGCTTTAGAAAGCG
>RGZB01000186.1 GCA_010031735.1 Pseudomonadota bacterium
TGTTGGTGTTGCGATATGCATGGTGGTGATAGTGAAACTCGCCGCGTTCGCCCATAGGGTTGCGGTAGTCTGAGGTAGAATCGCCACCAAAATCAATGCCTTTCTTGAGAATCTCTCTAGACTTTTTGAATATTTCCTTCATCTTTGCAAGTGGCACTTTTTTCACGGTGCTTTCTGGATGTACACCGGCGGCCCAAAGGATTTCGTCGGAATAGATATTGCCAATGCCCGCGAGTACCGCTGGGTCCATGAGTACGAGCTTGATCTTGCCGGTCGGTCGCGTAAGGACTCGTTCGTGAAAAATAGGGAAGGTGAAGCTGGGGTCGAGCGGTTCTGGACCAATATCCGCGAGATGTTCGCTTTCGTGCGCGCTGGCCGTCGGCACGACGGTGACTTTCGCAAACTTTCGAACATCGGCCAGCGCGAGATGTGTCCCATCCGCAAACGAAATCATCATGTGCACGAAGCGGCTGAAGGGGTCCTTGAGCGCCTCGGGGGAGATGGCTTCCCACGACACACTCGTTTTTCCACCACCCGCACGCTTTGTTTCTATCCTTCTGTATTTCCCATACAGCAAATGCCCAGTCATCTTCATGTGGACGATGATGGTGTGTTTTGCAATGTTTTGGCCACTCGACTTTTTGCTCGTTTCGCTGCCGCCACTTTCGTTTATGATATCAATCAGCACATTCTTCCCACGGCGATGTGTCTTCACGATGCGGGCACCGATCAGTGTCTTGCGAAACGTCGCGAAAAAGGCCGGGTTCGCGCGTTTCAGACTTTATTTCCCCAGCAATTTCAAAGCGGCCTTGAGTTTGTCACTGGTGCTGCCGCTTGCGGCCACCTTTTTGTCGATCTTCTTCAACGCCTCACGCGACTCACGTTCCGAATATCCCAGACTCTTGAGTGCCTCCACCGCATCGGATTCGTCTTGATACAAATCGCTCTTGAAGCGCTCGTCGGCAAATTTATCTTTCAATTCCATCACGATTTTCTCGGCGTTCTTCTTGCCGATTCCAGAAATCTTGGTCAGATGTCCAGGTTCACCCGTAGCGATGGCACCGCGAAGGGTAGAGACGGAGGCGAGAGCGAGGATCCCCATTGCTGTCTTTGGGCCAATACCCGTGACGCTGATGAGGTGTTCAAAAAGCTCGAGAGCCTCACGATCCAAAAAACCGTAGAGGTCGAGAGCGTCATCGCGCACGGCCAAGTATGTGCAAAGGCGCACTTTGTCATCGACGCCCACTGAGGCGAGTTTGTCGAGCGTTTCCGGAGTGACGCGCACTTTATAGCCGACACCGCCAGCCATCACCACCATATATTGCTCGTTTCGCCACGAAACGACACCTTCCAGTTCTGCAATCATGAAATAGAGTATAC
>RGZB01000187.1 GCA_010031735.1 Pseudomonadota bacterium
GAAAAAAAGTAGCCACATCGGTGCCGCCGCTGATATGTTTCTGCACGAATTCGGCCGGGGTGCCGTAATGGTGGTCGAACACACGGGCGTATTCCAGCATCTGCCCGTGCTCCACCATGTCGTTGTATTGCGCCTCCGTCAGGAAAAAGTAATCCTTGCCGTCCACCTCGCCGGGGCGGGCGGGGCGCGTCGTCACCGACACCGACATCATGATGGTTTCATGCGGCCCGGCGTCTTTGTATTTCTCCAGCAGGCGGCGCGACAAAGTGGTTTTACCCGCGCCCGAAGGTGAAGACAGCACGAACATCAGCCCCCGGCGGCCCAGCTCGACATGGCGTTGCAGGCTCATAGGTCAGTCCTTCAGCAGCGCTTCCACCGCCCGCACCAGCTCCTGGTCCGACGTGGTGTAGGCAAAGATTTTCTCAAACCCGCCATTTTCATTCATCAGGTAAATATAGCTGGAATGATCCATCGTGTAGTCCTTGGTCGCGTCTTCACGCCCTTCATGCGCGGCATGGTCGTGCGGCGCGCCGTCATCTTCATCCTCGTCTTCCTCTTCCTTCAGCGCCCGTTCATCGCTGATATCGCCCTGCGGCACATCGGTGGAAGCGCGGGCGGAATAGGCCTTATACGCCTGCTGCACCTGGATGATCTCTTCGTCGCTGCCGGTCAGGCCCACGATGCGTGAATCAAACGGCGCAAGGTAATCCTTCAGCACTTCAGGAGAATCGCGCCCCGGGTCCACCGTGATGAACAGCGGCGCCACGCGGTCGCCCTTATCGCCCAGGCTCTCCATGGTTTTAGACAAGGTGGCAACCGTCACCGGGCAGATATCGGGGCAATGCGTGAAGCCAAAGAACACCAGCATCACCTTGCCCTTGAAATCCGATGCGCTCACCCGGCGGCCGAGCTGGTCGGTCAGGGTAAAATCGCCACCGATCTGCACCGAGCTGTCGATCACGGTAGAAGGGCCGTCCCCGCTTATGGGGGCGTCCTTGGTCATCCACAGTTGAAAGCTGGTTACCGCAATGAGAATACCGACGACCGCCAACAATAATTTTTTCATAAATCAATCACTTATTAAGGTTTTAATGGGAATGCCATACCCACCATGTGCTAAAAATCGCGATTTCATTAACCCGCATAAAAACCCTGAAAATCGCTTAGTTGTTGTATTTATTTGACTTTTACACAAGGAAAGGTTAATATAGAAGGTAGTACCAAAAGAAAAAAAATCATACGACGAATTAAAGAGTAGCGCCCATGATTCCGCTGACGACCAGTTCAGCACCCGTTACGTCGCCGCCGCCGGTGGTATCCCCTCCGGCTGCGCCCGCCAGTAACGCGCCTGCGTCGCCCGCAGCCGTTGCGCCTTCCTTT
>RGZB01000188.1 GCA_010031735.1 Pseudomonadota bacterium
ACGGTTCGCCAACAATTCAATCCGCAACAAGTGTAACGCTGTACAATGAATATGACACTGTTAAAACGATTGAATATTTCAACGCCAATACAGCCGGCTTGGTAATTCAGTTTACGCTACCAGACCTTTCATCACCAACATGGCCAGTTGATTTTGAGTATTTCCGCGTTGGTCTGTTAGGATATTGGTACGCATCACTGTGGGGAGATAATATTGTAAAACTCTACAATGACGATACAACGTATGAAGTTACAGAATACTATACACCTGGTCAACAGTGTATGATGATTTACAATGGAGATGTTGTTGGTCTGTATGTGAATGGAACCTTACAAGGAACAAGCACGCCGGTTGTAAAAGGCAGACGCCAAGTATCGTGTTTGGCGAATGTTAACAATGATCCGGGTGTACCGTTGCCAGTAACAACAACAATTTCAAATCTGTATGTGTATTCAACGGGCGTTGCTGGTGCCACAGGTGTTGCCGGAACGGCAGGCGAAACGGGACCGACGGGACCCACAGGCGAGACGGGACCCACAGGCGAGACGGGACCCACAGGCGAGACGGGACCCACAGGCGAGACGGGACCCACAGGTGAAACGGGTCCCACAGGTGAAACAGGACCCACTGGCGAAGCCGGTGTCACAGGCCCAACGGGAACATCAGTCCTCACTGGATTTACAATGCGTTGGAATGCTACAAAGAACAGTTCAATTGCTGACACACAACTGAACATAACAGATGATATTGGGTTTCAAGCAGCGGCATCATTTAATTTCGCGTATACAAATGGCGACAACGGCTCTTCTGAATTTTTATGGAATTCGGTTACTAATTGGCTACCCACAAATACGGTCTCACTGTCAGTTGTTGAAGAAAATACAGGTGCCAGCTACGGCACGTACCAGATTGTGTCAGTTAACTACAATACGAACGATAGTGTTCAACAGTACAATGTAGTTGTAACGAACAACACTGGATATGGAGGAATCAATGATAGTGCCACGTATTTGGTATCGGTTGCGTTAGGTGGAACAAACGGAGTAACGGGCGCCACAGGTGATATGGGTCCTCAAGGCAACCAAGGTGACACAGGTCCTCAAGGTGACCCTGGTTCGCAAGGCAACCAAGGCGACCCTGGACCTCAGGGTGATCCTGGTTCGCAAGGTGACCCTGGACCTCAAGGTGACCCTGGACCTCAAGGTGACCCTGGACCCACGGGCGATGTTGGTGCTACAGGTGAAACGGGTGCCACTGGACCAACGGGTGCCACCGGGTCCGCAGGAGCCACAGGAGCCACAGGAGCCACTGGAGCCACTGGACCAACAGGAGCCACAGGACCAACAGGAGCCACTGGAGCCAC
>RGZB01000189.1 GCA_010031735.1 Pseudomonadota bacterium
TACGCGGGTTCGACTCCCGCACGGGGCATCCACCACCACCGCCGCAAGGCACACACTGCGAGACGACCATGATGACCATCACCTACGCAACCGCCCCGGAAGCGTTTGCCGCAATCGCCAAAGGCACCATGTTGATCATTCCGGGCAAGAAACAGCCCGTTCGCGTGACCAGCGTTGTGTTCTACGATGGCGCGCCGTCCGTTTATACAACGTCGGGTAACGTGCGACCGGGGAGTTTGGCAGGGGGGCGGTTGAGCTACTGCCGATTCCACGAAAGCCTTGTATGGCAAGCGACGGCGCAACAACAAGTACGGCTTGTTGACTCGGTACAGGTCGTTGGACTGGCCAACTAGTGTCACCTCGCTTGCGAGGCCGATTTGCGCGGTCGGATATTCGTTGCTATCATGTACTTAGAAGGTCGGGCAAAGGGTCCGGCCACGAGGAGGGAAAGATGAAAACCGAAGCCACACTCACTTTGCTGAAGCTGATAGATACATACGGCTTTGACCCGTACGCAGGAGCGGGCCGCGAACCCTACTGGGGAGAAGCCATGGAGGCCCCTCGCGGGTTGCAGGTTTGGCACGATGAGAGTTACCTTGAATCAATCCAAAAAGACCTCCGCAAGTCATCATTGTCTGCGGGCGAACTGCATTATGAGATCGCTAACTGCATGACGTACCTCCAGTTCGACTGGGGGTACGCAGACTTACAAAGCTGGATGCAGCTTGTTTGGAATGAACTGCGGGAAAAGGCGCGGGCGGAAGAAGAAGTGCGCCTCGCGCTCAACCTCGGCTTAGACTGCGAATAATCCCGACAGGGTACGCGGGTTCGACTCCCGCACGGGGCATCCACCACCACCGCCCAGAAGGGCACCCACTAG
This sequence comes from Pseudomonadota bacterium, assembly GCA_010031735.1. Lineage (GTDB taxonomy): Bacteria > Pseudomonadota > Alphaproteobacteria > Rickettsiales > RGZB01 > RGZB01. Next base: position 881 of record RGZB01000189.1, read on the forward strand.
CGCCCAAACGGGCACAGGAGAGACAATGAAAACCGCAAAAATGACAAAAATGAAGCCGTGGAGACAAGGCCCGACAGATTATTTTTATCGTTATTCACATGGTCAAGAAATTGATACCGCGAAATACGACTTTAGCTGCGCGAAAATGGTGAGAGACTCTATGGCAGATTATGCCGCACCGGGGATCAACTTCACCGGAACTGACCTGACGGGGAGTAATGGCCAACACTCGGACTTCAGCGGGGGCACCTTTGTAAGGTCCAACCTCCAGAGTGGAGTCTGGGCTTATACGAATTTTTCGGGAGCAGATATGAGAGGCGCAAACCTGAACGCCGATTTCGAGCACGCGTCGTTCAAGGGTGCTGACCTTCGAGACGCTGATGGGAACGTGGGTACGTTTCGCAAGTGTAACCTGTCAAACGCAGACCTACGCGGCGGCAAGTTTCGATTCGCTGACTTTACCGGAAGCAATCTGCAA
>RGZB01000190.1 GCA_010031735.1 Pseudomonadota bacterium
AACGGTGGATGCCAACACGACGACCAAACAAGTTGGCGATGAGGCGGTCATGATGTTTCAAAAAGTAATGAGCCCGATCGTGGTCGACCCAGACCGAGTTCGCGGAGCTCGATATCTCATTAAAGAGCACGGCGTGAATGTGATTTTATGTGACGATGGTTTGCAGCATTATCGGTTAGATCGAGATGTCGAGATCGTCGTTGTGGATGGGGAGCGCCGATTCGGGAATGGTTTTTGTTTGCCCGCGGGGCCGCTTCGCGAATCCACTTTAAGATTAAAAAGTGTCGATTTTGTGGTGTGTAACGGGAGTCCACATCCTGGAGAAGCTCAAATGATTTTGCAGCCCCTTGATTTGGTAAACCTCAACACCAAAGAAGTCATTTCACTCGAGTCGATTAAAGGGAGTTCGGTTCACGCGGTATGCGGAATTGGGAATCCCAATCGGTTCTTTGACACTTTAAAAAGACTGCACGTGAAAATAGCGCCGCATCCTTTTGCGGATCACCACGACTTTTCAGAGAAAGATTTCAATCTTCCCGGGAAGGCTCCGATCGTGATGACTGAAAAAGACGCCGTGAAATGCGAAAGCTTCGCCACCAGTCGGATGTGGACGCTAAGAATCAAACCCATGGTGAGCGCTGATTTTCTTGAGGCTCTAAAAAAGAAAATCGAAGCTGCGGTGTGAGCGGAGAAGTATCTATTTAGGAGCGAGCTTTGCGCTTCGCGGTTGAAAGCGTTGCGCGCCACCAGTACTCCCTCTCCCTCAGTCCCGCTCCTGGGGAGCGGGAAGCCGGAAGTGTTCCTAGCAAAGCCGCACAAAAACGGCTCAGAACGTAGGTTCTGCTCCACCGCGCTCGTGCTGAGCCAGCATTGCCTGAACTCTCTGAACAAGCTCCGAGGGAGCGCGTAAATTTTCATCCGTGTTGCTCGTTTCTCCGGGTGCAGGCATGTTAGTTAAATCAATAACAGTGGGTACGGCTCCAACAACAAGAGTCGCTTGAGGATGATTAACAAAGCCTTCTGGCGCGTTTTGATTGCCTAAAAGCTGGTAACCCCCATCAGGCTGCGCCTGCGTAGAGGGGGTCCAAAAAAACCAACATCCAAGTGGAATGAGGCTCAGCACTAACAAGATCGCAACTGCGCCAATACCCTGACCGGTGGGCGTAGGGTCTCCTGATTGATCTTGATACGCATCAGCGAGCGGTACCAAAATGCCAGAAGCACTTAATGCTATGAAAATCAGGAATAAAGGAAGTACTTTCTTTCGAAGCTTCATGCTCCCCGAAGCGGGATGCAAGCGGCCGTGGCGTCGACGGCCGCGACCGGTACCGACTTTCGGCAGGCTTCTAG
>RGZB01000020.1 GCA_010031735.1 Pseudomonadota bacterium
ACTCTGTCACCGGTTCGGCTGACGTTGCAAGCATCACCACCCAGGGTGGCGATGTGACGGTATTCGGCGGCGCAGGCGAGATCGAAGAAGGCGTGTTCGGTGTCCGTACGGGCAATGTCACGACCGGCAGCGGTTACATCGACCTCCATGCATTCAGCACGGGCGACGTAAAAGCAGGCGACCTGGCAAGCGACAGCGGTGACATCTATGTCAACGGCTACGATGTCGTAACCGGCAAAATCGATCCGACGGGTGATATCTACGTAACAGCCAACAGCGTCGACGGTACGATCACCACCGGCAACCTCCTAACCTACGGCGGCCTGATCCAGGTCTCTGCAGGCGGTGCAATCGATGTTGACGATGTAGAGAACTCTACCGGCAACACCAACATTACTTCTAACAACGGTTCTGTCACGACGGGCAAACTCACCTCTACGACCGGCGACCTTACGGTTTCTGGTGGTACGACGGTGAATGTCGACGACATCAACAGTGACGGCGGCGCAGTCAGCGTCACCGGCAATGGCACTGTCACGACCGCGAAAGTGACCAACACCACCGGCAGCTCGACGATCAAGTCGAACAACGCGGACGTCCATACGGGCGACCTCTCTGCGACCACGGGCAATATCTCCGTAATTGCAGCGACAACGGCGAACACGGCTGACATCGAAACCACGACCGGCGACGTATCTGTCACCGCGACCGGCGATGTGACCACGGGCGACCTCACCACCACGGAAGGTGATATCAGCCTCACCGGCTTCAATGTCACGACCGACGATATCACGACCGACAGCGGCTTACTCACCGTAACGGTGGATCTGACGGCGGATGCAGGTGCTGAACCGGTTGATCTCGCAGGCTACATCCACACGGGCAACATCACGACCGAATCGGCGGATGTATCCCTGACGGCGGGCGCAGGCATCATCACCGGTGATATCACGACCGATGACTCTACGGCGGATATCTCTCTGACCTCGCTCAACGGCACGGATATCAAGACCGGCAACATCAAAACCGGCAGCGGCGGCATCAAAACCAACTCTAAAAACTTAGAGACTGGCAACATCACGACCGACAATGGCGTTCTAGATGTAACGGTTGATACCACCGACGGCGGCATCAAAACCGGCAATATCACGACGTTCACCAGCAACGTGACCCTCGCAGCAGGTGCAGGTGGCATCGATACCGGTGTCATCACCACGGGCGGCGCAGGTGTCAGGGATGCAGGCGATGTCTCTCTCACCACCTACCACGGCGGTGATATCGATGTCGACGCGATCGATGTGACCTCTAGTGGCATGGGCGAAGGTGTGACCGTGAATAACGTCGTATCGTTACTCTCGGATGGCGAGCTCAACGTAGAGGGTGGCATCACCGTGACGACGGCGCTCTTAGAAGGTTCTAACTACACTGCTTACAGCAGCCTTGACCTGCAAGGTAAAGAAGGCGTGACCGTTGGTGGTGACATCAACGTCAACGCTATCGCGAATGGCTACCAAGGTTACTCGAAAGCGACCACCAGGGTGCGTATCGGTTCGACCGATGGCCAGGTGAACCTGAACGGTGAGAAAAACACCGCTTCTGCAAGCGCTTCCACCAATGGTTTCGGTGGTGACGCAATCGCGGAATCTGTGTTCGTCGTGAACGGCACCAACGAAGAAGCGGACGTCTACACGTACGACAACGCGATGGGCGATGTGAACATCGTAGGTGATATCAACGTCACCGCGGAAGCATACAATGGCTCGTCTTACGAGGCGGATGCACGCGCATCTCTCGGCCTGTTCGGCACCAATGTGACCGCGAACACCATCAACGTCAACGCCGATGCGGATTCGTACAGCGGCTCTGCGAACGCGGATGCTCTGGCGAAAATCGCCGGTTACACCACCTCGGTAGGTGAACCGCCGGTAGAGACCGGTGGCGACGTGACGATCAACGGCGCGATCAACGTAACGGCAGATGCAACGGCAAGCGGCTATTACGAAGCGAATGCAACGGCTGACCTGCTCGTGAATGGCTACACCAACGAAGGCACCGCTTACGCGGATAACCGTTCGTTCGGTGATGTAACGCTGAACGGTGAAGTCAACGTGGATGCAACGGCGTTCAGCTACGGCAGCTCTGCAAATGCAGACGCACAAACGGGCCTCTTCGGTAAGAACGTCACCAGCACCGACACTATCTCCGTCAGTGCAACGGCGACGGGTGGCTCGGGTGAAGGCGCGGATGCGAACGCAACGGCGAACTTCGTCGTGGGCGCTCAAGACCAGATCGTGGGCTATGAACTCGAAGAACTGAACGGCGAATTCGTGCCGGTTGCAGTTTACGGCGGCGGTAACGTCAACCTCGATGGCACCACCTTCGTCGAGGCAAACGCTACGGGTAACAGCTACGGCAATGCGGATGCTACGACGAACGCCTATGTTTACGGCAGCAAATCGGTAACGGTTTCTGACATCAACGTGTTTGCGGATGCCCTTTCTGACGGCAGCTCTGCAGAAACGGATTCGAAACTCACGCTCTCGTCTCTCGGCGATATCGTGACGGGTAATCTGAGCAACGCTGCGACCTCTACATCCGATTATCGTGGTAATGCCAACGCTAGAACCAATGTCTCCTCTCAGAATGGCACGGTTGAAGTGGATGGCATCATTGCCGTGCACTCGACCGCAACCAACTCCGATCTCGGCGGTGGTTCGGGCGAAGCGACGTATATCGCGGAATCTGACCTCATCCTCAATGGCGCTTACGGTGTCACCGTAAACGGCAATGAAGGCCAGGCGATCGATGTAACGGCAGACGCGCTGAACAACGCATCTGCAGATGCATCTTACCTCGCTAACGGTCAAGCAGCGACGAACGTCCAGATCAACGGCGGCACTTCGGAAGATGGCGGCGATCTCGAGATCAACGGCGATATCCATGTAGCCTCCACCTCGAAGAACCTCGAATACTACACGTTTGATGCGGGTAGCGGCGAAGGTAGTGCTGGTGGCGAATGGGTCGAGGCGCCTTCGGCTAAAACGGAGGTGAGCATCGGTACGCGTGGCAACACCACGATCAGCGGTAACGTCGATACGTCGGCTGTCGCAACAAGCGATGTGACCGTGACTGGCGAAGTACCACCGGTACCAGAAGGTGAAGATCCGCTCCCAGCTCCGGTTTACAAAGTCGGTAAAACCTGGTCTAGCAACACTACGTCGATCAGTGCCAATAGCATTGGCACGTTTATCCCGGGTGTAGGCGAAGAGCCTGGCCACACGGAATACAGCAAAGGCCAAGTGAGCATCAACGGCAAAACCTCGGTGCTGTCACAGGCAACGGGCGGCAGCCAAGGTAAAGCGCTCAGCAACACCACCATCCAATCAAATGGTGGCACGACGCTTTCTGACCTCATCGAAGTGAACACGATTGCGGATGGTGAAACCCAAGCTTACGCTGCGGGTAACACCTTCATCACGGGTTCTTCGAACGATGAGGGTGTAACCGGCGGTCTCTCGACCAAAGGCGTCACCACCCATGTCGATGCACTGGTTCAAAGCGATAATGGTTATGGCGAATCGTCAGCCTACGCTTCGAACTTCACCCTTATGAATGCTTACGGCAGCATCCTGGTGGATGGTGATATCAACGCGATCGCAGATGCAACGAGCCCGACGGGTGTGGAGACAAGCCAAGCGATTGATATCTTCGTCCTTTCTAGCGGCAAAGGTTCACCGGTAACGGATGCCATGACGGTCAATGGCGATATCAACGTCATTTCGTCGGCCGGCCTCACGGATGAGCATGCAGAAGGCGCGTTCACGTCTGAAGCGGAAGCCGTTGCTGTTGCATCTATCATCGGCAGGGGCGATGTAACGGTGAATCCGTCTCAGAACGGCATCACGGTGAAATCGACTGTCAATGGTGCGCTCCTTACCACCTACTCTGAACCTGTAGAAGGGGAAGATCCGGTGGCGAGCTACAGCGCAGGTGCGGGTGATGCGGCTGCATTCCTCTACCTTAATGCAGGTGCGAACGAAGGCCAGGGTGACCTTACCGTCAACGGCGACATCACGGTGAATGCAGTGGAGAAAGACATCATGTCCTTCAACGATGCTTATGCATATGGCTCCTTAAGCGGTAGCGATGTGAACGTAACCGGCGATGTGCTCGTGAACGCTTCCAACGATGTCGTCGGTCTTGCAGATGGCGGCTTCGAAGGCAGCAGCATTGCGGAGACTGAACTGTATATCGACGCCTTCGGCAAAACGGTAACGACTCCACCAGCACAAGAAGGTGGTGAACCGACCGTCCAGTTCGTCGATGGTACGGTGAACGTAACGGGTGATGTGATTGCAAGCGCAAACAGCACCATCCCGGATTCGGGCTTCTGGAACCAGCATGCACATGCATACATCGGCCTGTCCGCTACGAATGATGGCACGGCAGAAGATGCATTCCACATCGGCGGCAATCTCCGCGCAGTGGCGAATGAGACGCTTGTGCAAAACGCTCCGGGCATCGATACGTTCGGCAGCGAAGGTATCGACTTCCGTTCTGAAATCGCGATGAATCCGAAACCCGCTCCGATCAACAGCTCCAGCGGTTCTAGCGGCGGCTCCGGCTCGTCCTCGGGTTCTGGTTCGAGCTCCGGCTCTGGCAGCACGTCGGGTGGCACCACCTCTTCCGGTGGCAGCGGTTCTTCCTCGGGTTCTGGCTCGAGCTCCGGCTCTTCGAGCGGCAATGCGGATAACAACGGCCCTGTCGTGACGATCACGAAGTTCAACTCGGTCTTCGGTACTCCGAACAACTTCGGTCCGAACAATAACAACGGCAATAACCAGCCGAACACGGAAAATTTATCCGGTGCTCAACTGGGTCAATTAGCGCCGGCCGCAGGTGGTGATAATAGCGGTGCTCAGTTCGACTACGCTGGCATGCCATACTGCACATTAGTGAACTGCGATGATGAGAGGAAGAAACACCAGTAGTCACTGATGTTTCACAGTCACTTCTCATTATCAAATGCACTGATGAATGACTAATATTTTGACATTTCCCTGTCTCACCTTGTAGACAGGGAAATGTTTTTTAAGTAACTACTAGAATAAAGGGCTCCCCGCGTATGCAGTTCAACAAAACCGGTTTCCTCGCACTGTTGCTTACCACCGTTTTGGTTCCCGCAAATGCCCATGCCCAAAGCGCGCAACAACGTCTTCCCGGCGTTATCGATCGCGGTACTCCTGATCTTGAAGTCCCGAAATCCCACGACCTGAACACGCCGATGCGCGATCCGCTCAAAGAAGAGCCGACGATCCAAAACGCACGCGACAATCAAGTCGTTGCCAATGTGAGCAAAATCAATTTTGATGGCCCCTCTTCCGTGAGCCAGTCTGACCTGCAGGCGATCGCGGCTTCCTATGTCAACCGCCCGCTCACCAAAGCGGATGTGGCAAAGCTGAAATTCGAAGTCACCAAGCTGTACTATGATAAAGGCTACATCCTCGTTAAAATCACAACCCCGCCGCAAAACCTCGCGGATAAAACGCTGGATGTAAAAATCTACGAAGCGAAAATCGGTGATATCAAAGTAAACAACGAAGATGTTCTCAATCCGTTCCTCACCCGCCAGGTCGCTGGTCAGGTGGAAAAAGGGGATGTGTTCAATGAGGTGAGCGTAGAATCCATGGTGAGCGACCTCGACTCACTGAAAGGTGTGCAAGCCAATCTCGGCCTTCGCCCGGGCAGTGCGTTCGGTACCACCGATCTCGTGCTGAACATGAAGCCGATCGATGAAGATGAAAACTATGTCCAGGTCGACAACTACGGTGCGGAACTGACCGGTACCAACATCGCGACCATCCACCTAGAGAAAAGCAACCTCCTCCACTGGGGTGAAAGCGTGAATGCAACGCTTCGCCGCTCTAACGAAGATCTCGTGAGCGTCAACGCGGGCCTGCGTACGCCGATCGGTTTCCGTAACTTCATGTTCGAGATCGACGGCACGAACAGCAAAAACGAAATCGGCGACCGCTTAGCGGCACTCGATGCTTCCGGTACGACCCGTGCCGTGAACGTAGCGATCGCGGACGATGTATTGAACACCCGCACGCAGAAATCGACCCTGCGCGTAGGTCTCGACTCACGCACGCACGAATCCAAAGCCGTCACCGGCCCGACCGATGACGAAATCCGCCAGGGTTATGTCAGTGGTTCTTACCTCCGCCGCATGACGGATGGCGTGGCATATGCTTCTGCGAAACTCGGCCGTGGTGTCGATGGCTTAGGTGCGAGCGAAGACGGCTCTACCAAGGTTTCGCGTATCCAAGGTCACCAAGATGCATGGAAATTCGAGCCGGTCATCATCGCGCAATATCGCCCGATCCAGGACGGCACGATTAAATTCCTCGGCACCGGCCAGCTCTCTAGCGACGCACTGCTCTCCTCCGACCTCTTTGCACTCGGTGGTTATGGTAGCGTGCGCGGCTTCGAACCGGCACAAGAAACCGGTGACGCAGGTTACCAATTCTCTCTCGAATATAACCAGGACTTCGACCTGACCGATGGTTGGACGCTGCGTACCGGCCCATTCGTGGACGGCGGTGCGGTCTATAACCGTCTGCCGGGTGCTTCGGTCGATAACCACCTCTACAGCGTGGGTATCGGTGCGGAAGTCGCTGCCCGTCTCTTCGGCGGCAACGCAGCGGAAACCAAACTCCGTGCAGATTGGGCACTTCCGGTGGGTGATTACACCTCCAACCAAGTGGATGCCAGCACGATCTACGTTCGCCTGACACAAGGCTTCTAATCTCCTAATCAGAGAGGGACGGGATGGGTCTTACCCTTACGCTTACCGATAAGGATATCCCCGCCTCCCCTTCGTTCATTGAATTCCTGCATTCCACGATCACGGGAACACCGTATCACGCGGGTGAATGGTTCTTTCAGGAAGGTGAGTCGCTTGCACAGAATCCCGATCGCTACAAAGACATCATGAAGAAAGCGACCGTCGTGACCGCCCACCCCCTGGGCAAGAAGGCGCTCACCCACGCCTACCGTTTGTTTAAAGAAATATTGATCGGCATGCCGAATATCCTGAAGCAAACCGAGAAATTCCATTTCTTCTTCATCGTCGGCATCCCGCGCACGGGTGGCACCTATCTCACCAAGCAGCTCTACCGCGCCGCCGGCATCGATTATAAAAGCGTGCAGAACGCGCTCGCGCATGATGGCTTCCCGCATATCGAACCGCTCAGCTTCAAGAAAGAGCGCGGCAACATGCACACGGCTGGGCTTCTGCAACTGGCGGAATACATGGTGATGGTCGAGATCTTCTATTCCCGCAATCCGAAATTCATCTACAAAAACCGTATCCTGGTACCGAAGAAATTCACCAAGGGTATGTATAATTTCCCGCTGATCGACGTGGTGTTCCCGAACAATGCGACCTACCTGATCACCCTCCGCCATCCGCTCGCGATGATCCATTCCGTGCTCGAGAAAAGCGGCGGTATGCCGAAGGGCGGTAAATTCAAGGTGCGTAGTGCCATCGAACGCTGGGGCCAGAACGAACTGATCGGCAGCGGCACATCGGAAGCGGATATCGCCAAGATGGACTACATGGACGTGATGCTGGAATATTGGAAACGCTTCCATCTGCAGATGGGCATGAGCGGCATGGTGAATAAACCCTCTGCACGCTTAGTCCCTTATGGCAAAGAATATATGGTGAAGGAAGCGGAAAACCTCTTCCGCGAAATGGGCGTGACGCTGAAGCCGGAAGCGTTCAAATCCGCCGATAAGCCGGATTTTTCCGCAAGCGTGAATAAAAAAGCGCAAAAAGCCATGGAGGATGTGGCCAATCTGTGGGAAAGTCTAGGAGCTACCTTCCCGATCAAAGAACTAGCAAAGCAGTATTAGGGGTGAGAGATGACGAATAAAAAAGATTCCGGCAAAAAGAAAACGGGGGCGAACGAAAATACACCCGGGCAAGGCCAGCTGCCGATCGCTGCAGGCAACAAAACTGCGCAGAACAAACTGCCGGGTGCGGTGACGCGCGATGCCAGCGGTGTCATGCGTATCTTCCCGACGGTCTGCTATATGCAGTCACACCAGGGAACGGAAAAGATGAATGCGGAGCTGGAGCGTTTCATCCTGGAACAGGAAAAGACCAGCCAGAATATCTCGAAAGCTTCGATCCGCGGCGGCTATCACTCCGACCGGAAATTCTTCGATGAAAAGAACTGGGCGGTGCAGGAACTCAAAAAACTGATCACCGCGGAGGCGCTGAAATACTTAAAAGCCTTGTGGGCCAACGAAAGCACGGCACCCCTTGCCTCCATCCCAAATTTCAAGATGCAGCTCGGCGGCTGGTCGGTGATCCTGCGGGAGGGCGATGTGAGCGTGCCGCACCTGCATCCACGCGCCAATATCAGCGGGGTGTATTATGTCACCTCCTATAAGCCGGATCCGAAAGCCTTTAAAGGCGCTGGCTGCTTGGTGATGGCTGATCCGCGCATCCGCGTGTCGATGTATCCCGTGCATGACCAGGTCTCGACCTTGATCGTCACGCCGAATGCAGGCACCGTCGTGATGTTCCCGAGTTTCCTTGAGCATTATGTGTTGCCGTTCAAAGGCCCGGGCACACGCATCTCGATCGCGTTCAATCTCGCCTATTCGGCGAACGCTATCAATCAGGGTAATTAGCGGTCAGAAGCGGCCATCTTGAGTGCCGCCGAGACGCTTATCAGCGACAGCGGCAGCATCACCAGCACCAGCATGAGAAGCCCGAACGCGCTCGTCGTAAGCGCGTCATCGCGCAGCATGCCGTTTGCGAAAATCAGTACCGGTACGTTCAGCGGAATCACCAGCATCGACACCAGCACGCCTGCCTTCTTCACACCCAGTGTGAGCGCCACACCCATCGCCCCGATAATGGTAATGAGCGGTGTGGCCAGGAAAAGCGAGAGCATAACCCTCGGGATTGCGCTCACCTCGATATTCATGATGATGCACAGGACCGGCGAGAAGAGTGCGAGCATCACACCGGTCGAAAGCCAATGTGCCAGCATCTTTGCGCCGGCAATCGCGGAGATCGCATAGGGCAGGCACACATACTGGTCGAGCATGCCGTCCTCATAATCCTCATCGAACATCAGATGCAGCGAGTGCATGGAGACCAAGAGCGCCGACACCCAGATGATGCCCTGCCCTACACTGGAGATCAGCGTCGAATCGCTGCCGATGCCGAACGGGAACACCCCCACGACCAACAGGAAATACGCCAGCAGGTTGATGATCGTCGCCTTCCGCTTGAGAAGCATCAGGAGTTCGAAGCGGAGGATGTGGAAGAACGCGCTCATGCCGCCCTCGCCTTCAATTCATAGGTGGTAGCAAAACCGATATTCGGTTTGATGTGCGAAGACATCACTACCACACCACCCTGTGAGCATTTGGTGATGATCATGTTCTCCACCATCGTGGTCGCCGTCGCATCGAGGTGCGAGAAGGGCTCGTCGAGTATCCAGAGGTTGGTATCCGAAATCATCAGGCGCGCCATCGCCACCCTGCGCTGCCAGCCGGCGGAAAGGGTGCCGCAGGGCATATCGGCATATTCCGTCAGCTTATAGAAATGCATCGCCGCCTCGACGATACTATCCGTCCCAAAAAGACCGGCAAAAAACCGAAGGTTATCTATGACCGTCAACTCACGCTTCACTGCATTAGTATGGCCCACGAAATGCATATGGCTGCGAAATGCGACCGGATCATAGCCGATCGGGATCTCCAGCCATTCGATCGTGCCGGCATCGGGTTTACGGAGGCCCGCAAGGGTGCGGAGCAACGTGGTTTTCCCTGAACCATTCGGCCCCATCACTACCAGTGCACCACCGGATTTCACAGTAAAACCAATGTCCTTTTGCAGGACATGGCCGCCGCGGCTTAAGGCAAGTTTGTCACAGGTGAGCATATTTTTATCAAGCGCGTAAGTTAAGCTGTTGTAAAAGTTGTTTTTATACCAAACCGCTGCCATAGTCGAAGCATATTAATGCGAGAGGAGTGAATGACTATGGTAAACAGTGGCAAAGACACCCTGAAAACCAAGAAAACCTTGAAATCGGGTGGTAAGAACTACACGTATTTCAGCCTGCCAGAAGCCTCCAAAGCCTTAGGCGTTGATATCTCCCGCCTCCCTTTCTCCTTAAAGATCCTGCTTGAGAACTTACTCCGCTACGAAGATGGCGGCGCAGTGAAAGTAGAGGATGTAAAAGCCTTAGTTGCGTGGCTCAAGGATAAAAAATCCGACCACGAGATCGCCTTCCTGCCCGCCCGTGTGCTGATGCAGGATTTCACCGGTGTTCCGGCCGTGGTGGATTTGGCTGCGATGCGCGATGCGATGAAATCCCTTGGCGGCGACCCGAAGAAAATCAATCCGCTTACCCCGGTCGATCTCGTCATCGACCACTCGGTGATGGTGGATTATTCCGCCTCCAAAGATGCGTTCGAGAAGAACGTCGACCTCGAGATGGAGCGCAATATCGAGCGTTATGAATTCCTTCGCTGGGGTCAGGAAGCATTCGATAACTTCCGCGTCGTGCCGCCGGGCACCGGTATCTGCCACCAGGTGAACCTTGAATATCTCGCGAAAGTGGCTTGGACGCGCCAGGAAGGCAAAGACACGATCGTGTATCCGGATTCCCTCGTCGGCACCGATAGCCATACCACCATGATCAACGGCCTTGCCGTGCTCGGCTGGGGTGTAGGTGGTATCGAAGCGGAAGCCGTCATGCTCGGCCAGCCGATCTCGATGGTGCTGCCGGAAGTGATCGGCTTCAAACTGACCGGTTCCCTCAAAGAGGGCTCTACGGCGACGGACTTAGTCCTCACCGTCACGCAGATGCTCCGCGCCAAAGGCGTGGTCAATAAATTCGTCGAATTCTACGGCCCGGGCCTGAACAACCTCGCCCTTGCCGACCGCGCAACGATCGCGAACATGGCGCCGGAATATGGCGCAACGTGCGGCTTCTTCCCGGTCGACGAAGAGACCATCAAATATCTGAAACTCTCTGCGCGTGACGATGCAACGGTCGCACTCGCCGAAGATTATGCGAAGGCACAAGGCCTGTGGCGTGAGAAGAATGCACCCGATCCGGTCTTCACCGATACGCTCGAACTCGATATGTCGAGCGTGGAACCGAGTGTCGCAGGCCCGAAACGTCCGCAGGACAAGATCGTGCTTTCCAAAACCGCTTCCGAATTCAAAGCGAACATCACCAAGATCGGCAACGAGAAATCCAAAGTCGGCCGCAAAGTAAAGGTCGAAGGCAAGCACTACGAACTGACCGATGGCGACGTGGTGATCGCGGCGATCACCAGCTGCACCAACACCTCGAACCCGAGTGTGATGATGGCAGCGGGACTGGTTGCGAAGAAAGCAGCGGCATTGGGTCTCACCCGCAAGCCATGGGTGAAAACCTCGCTGGCACCGGGCTCCAAGGTCGTAACGGAATACTTAAAAGCCGCAGGTCTGGAAGAATCGCTCAATAAAGTGGGTTTCGACCTGGTTGGCTACGGCTGCACGACCTGCATCGGAAACTCCGGCCCGCTCGAGGATATCCTGGAGAAGACCATTAAGGATAACGATTTGCTCGTCGCCTCCGTGCTCTCCGGCAACCGTAACTTCGAAGGCCGCGTGCATCCGCAGACGCGCGCGAACTACCTGATGTCGCCGCCGCTCGTGGTGGCTTACGCCATCGCGGGTAACATGACGATCGATCTCACCAAAGACCCGATCGCCAAGGATAAGAATGGCAAAGACGTCTACTTAAAAGATATCTGGCCGAGCAATAAAGAAGTGAACGATACGGTGAGTAGCATCCTGACCGCCAAGATGTTCAAAAGCAAATACGCCGATGTATTCAAAGGCGATAAGCACTGGCAGAACATCAAGGTCGCAAAAGGCATGACCTACAGCTGGAGCAATTCGAGCACGTATATCGCAAACCCACCGTATTTCGTCGGCATGAAGCCGAAAGCCGGTGACATCAGTGAAATCAAGGGTGCGAGCATCCTGGCGCTGCTTGGCGATTCTATCACCACCGACCATATCTCTCCGGCGGGCAATATCTCCAAAACCAGCCCGGCTGCGGTATACCTGAAAGAGCACAAAGTCGAGCCGAAGGACTTCAACTCGTACGGTGCCCGTCGCGGCAACCACGAGGTGATGATGCGCGGCACGTTCGCCAACATCCGCATCAAGAACGAGATGTGCGGCGGCAAAGAAGGCGGTTTCACCATCCACATCCCGAGCGGCAAAGAAATGCCGATCTACGATGCGGCGATGGAATACATGAAAGCGAAAACCCCGCTCGTGATCTTCGCAGGCAAGGAATACGGCACGGGTTCTTCACGTGACTGGGCGGCGAAAGGTACGCTGCTCCTCGGCGTCAAGGCCGTGGTCGCAGAAAGCTTTGAACGTATACACCGCTCGAACCTGGTGGGCATGGGCGTGCTGCCACTCTTGTTCAAAGATGGCATGACACGCAAATCCCTGAACCTCGACGGTACGGAAACGATCGATATCAGCGGCTTCGCGGGTAAGATCAAGCCGCGCATGGATGTCGATTGCACCATCACGCGTAAGAACGGCAAGAAAGAGACGATCAAACTCTTATGTCGTATCGATACGGTGGAAGAAGTGGGTTACTTCAAGAATGGCGGCATCCTGCATAACGTCGTTCGCCATCTGATGAGCGCATAGTGCTTCGCACCCTGCTCTTACTTGCCGTGATGTTGGTAGCGGGCGGTTCGCTTGCCGCCAGGCCCGAGATCAAAACACTCGAACAATATGGCAAGCAGATCGATTATTCCTGCAAGCAGGCCAGTGATTGCGTGATTAAGAATGTCGCGAATTGCTGTGGTGCCTTTCCCGAATGCGTGAATAAAGAAGCCTATACCGATCCGGAACTGGTGCAGAGACTCTGTAAGGAAATCGGCGGGTTCAGTGTCTGCGGATTCGCGGATATCTCTCGCTGCGAATGCCAGAACGAACGCTGCGTGGGTTCCCAGAAATAATTATCGATAAGGCGACAGCGCCACCACCTTGCCGATGATGATCAAGGTCGGTGGCTCGAAGGCTTCGCGTTTTACGTCTTTGGCGATTTTCGCGAGTGTCGAGAAGCAGCGGCGCTCCTCCGGCAATGTGCCGCTCTGTATTGCTGCAACCGGTGTATGCTTGGAAAGTCCGGCCTTGATCAGCTCTTTTGCGATCGTCTCGAGGTTGGCGAGGCCCATATACACCACGAGCGTGGTTTCCGCGTCCGCCAAACCTTTCCAATCATGCACGGCAGGTTCGCCCTTCTGCTGGTGGCCGGTGATGAAGCGCACGCCGGTCGCAAGCCCACGGTGCGTGAGCGGGATGCCGAGTGCCGAACTGATGGCTGACGCCGAGCTTACGCCCGATACCACCTCGTAGGGCACACCGTTGGCGCGGCAATGCTCCGTCTCTTCCCCGCCGCGGCCGAAGATGAACGGGTCGCCGCCCTTAAGGCGCACGACCTTCTTGCCCCGCTTCGCCTGCGCTACGAGTTCCGCATTGATCTCTTCCTGTGTCATGTGGTGCTTCTTGCAGGATTTGCCGGCATAGACGCGTTCCACGCCTTTCGGGATGCGTTTAATTACCTCACCGGACACCAAACGGTCATAGACCACCACATCGGCATATTCAGTGAGCAGGCGATGGGTCTTCAAGGTCATGAGTTCCGGATCGCCCGGACCTGCGCCGACGATATAGACGGTATGGTATTTTTTGGCCCTGATCTTTCTCATACTTCTTCCAAAGGAAAACGGCCGTTACTGCTAACGGCCGTTTTTGCTGCATTGACAGGAGAATGTTTAAGCAGCGTTCTCAAGCTTCGGGTCGACCCAGGAGATATTGCCATCCTTGCGGTGATAGACCACGTTCAGCGATCCGGTTTTTTTGTTGATGAACATCAGGGCCGGAAGATCGGCAAGGTTCATCTTCATCACCGCTTCACTGACCGTCAGGCGCTCGATGCGCGTCGGTTTCTCCGCGATGATGAGAGGTGCGTCGCCCTCGTCTTCCTCTTTATCCTCGTTGTTCGAGATCACGAATTTGCTCGCTTCCATGAGCGCGTCCGCTTTATCGAAGCTATCGATGTGGTTTTTATGGTGGTTTTTCAGTTTGCGCTTATAGCGGCGGAGTTGCTTCTCGATACGGCCGAGCGCTTCATCGAACGAAGCATAAACATCGCCGTTATCACCCTGGCTACGGATCATGGTGCCTTTACCGGTCCCTTCGTTCACGAGGATCGTGGTTCTGAAGAGATGTCCCTGTTTGGAGAAAAACACCTCGGCTTCTACCGCACGATCAAAGTATTTGGTGATACTTTTGGTGATATGTTCTTCTACGTGACTACGAAGGGAGCTGCCAACATCGATATGCTGGCCTTTGATTTGGACTTGCATTGATTTACCTTTTTGAACAATTCTACGTTTATGGTTTAATGTTACTCCCCGGGCGCCCAAAAATCAATAGTTGCAGTGCACAAAAATGGATTAAAAACCCAGGATTTTAGGCGGTTTTGCTGGCTGCCTGCATCCGTTTCTGGCGCCGACGCTCGACAGAAGAACCAATATGCATCGCTTCGCGGTATTTCATCACCGTCCGTCGCGCCACTTCGATGCCACGGGCGGTCAGGATCTCGGCGATCTTATCGTCCGAAAGTATCTTATCTGAGGCCTCATTGTCGATGAGTTCCTTGATCACGTGTTTGACTGAGGTGCTCGAGACATCCTCCTGCCCATCCACGCTCTGCACGGAGGAGGAGAAGAAGAACTTCATCTCGTATACGCCGCGCGGGGTCGCCATATATTTACCCTGCGTCACGCGGCCGACCGTACTTTCATGTAAATCCACCTTTTCCGCGATGCTTTTGAGCGTGAGCGGCTTGAGGTGGCTGATGCCCTTCTCGAAAAACTCGGATTGCTGGATCACGAGCTCGGTCGCCACCTTAAGGATGCTTTCTGCGCGCTGGTTCAGCGTTTTGATCAGCCAGTTGGCATCCCCCCATTGGTCGCTTAAGTATTTCTTTTCCTGTTCATTTTTCGTGCGCTGCTTGATCTCGGCATAGTAGCGCTTGTTGAGTAGGAGTTTCGGTAGCACCTCGCTGTTGAGCTCTACGTGATAGCCACTGCCATCCTTAGCCCGACGGACGAATACATCGTGCTGGATGGTTTCTGATACTTCCTGGTCGAACCCACTGCCCGGCTTGGGATTGAGCGACCGTATCTCCTTCAGCATCTCCATCACGTCTTCTTTGCTGACACCGCAGAGCTTCTCGAGCTGCGCGATCTCGGCCTTGGCCACCAGTTCCAGATGGTCGATCAGCATCTGCATGGCTGGGTCCAAGCGGTTCTTTTCCTTCAGTTGAAGCGCCAGACACTCTTTAAGATTGCGTGCAAAAACACCCGCCGGGTCACATTTCTGGAGTTTCAGTAGTACCTCCTCGACCGCCTGAACCTCGCAGCCCAACTGGAAGGCAACCGAATCAAGACTTGCGGTGACATAGCCCGAATCATCCAGCAAATCCACCAAGTGGACGGCGATGATTTTTTCCGCGTTACTATGGAAATCGAGGTCGATCTGGTCGAGTAAATGGTCGCGGAGTGTAACCTGCCCGCTGACCGATTGTTCGAAATTATAGCCACCACCTTCATAATCCGAATGTTGGCTGCGGCCATGATCGTACACTTGGTAGGAGGATTCGGTGGAAGGCTCGCTTTCCCAATCCTTGCTCTCGGTTTCATCGCCATTACTGTCGTAAGAGATATCGAGCCCCGGATCCACCGCGGCTACGGTCTCGCCATTTACGCTATCGCCCTCACGCTCGGCCTGGGCATCCGCTTCAGCGGTTTCTTCCTTGGTATCTGCCAGTTCCTGAACGACATCTTCCGCCTGTAGCAAGGGGTTCTTTTCGAGTTGTTCCTCGATATACGCGAGCAGCTCCTGAGAGGTATACTGCAGCATCTTCAGCGATTGCTGGAGCTGCGGGGTCATGACCAGGGACTGCCCCTGGCGTATCTCTAGACGTTGTGAGTTTGCCATCGCGCTTGCAGTGTTTGGTTATCGTTCTACTATATCCTTCCCCTGCACACCCGCCAACCGATTTAATGCAAAAATTATGCCTGTATTAAGAAAACACACAAAATATTTTAATCCATATATTACAATGAATTAACTAGATTAGTTAATAAATGGAATGAAGTTTGTGTGGAAGATTTGCCACTTGCATCTTCCGGCAAAATCAGAGGGTGAATTTCTCACCCAGATAGACCTTACGGACGTCTTTGCTACCGACGATCTCATCCGGGCGACCTTCCATCAGGACGGTACCATCATGGATGATATACGCACGGTCGACGATCTGGAGTGTCTCCCGGACGTTGTGGTCGGTGATCAGCACGCCGATACCGCGGTCCTTGAGTTGCGAGACCAGGTTACGCACATCGTTCACCGCGATCGGATCGATACCCGCAAGCGGCTCATCGAGCAGGATGAAGGAGGGGCGCGAAGCCAGCGCCCGCGCGATCTCTGCCCTGCGGCGTTCACCACCGGAAAGGGCCATCGCGTTCACATTACGCAGGTGGTCGATCGAGAATTCAGCGAGCAGTTCATCCAGGATCACCAGGCGGCGCTCACGGAGCGGTTCGGTAACCTCCAGAATTGCCATGATATTTTCTTCTACGGTCAGCCCACGGAAGATGGAGGCTTCCTGCGGCAGATAGCCAAGACCCATGCGCGCACGGCGATACACCGGCAAACCGGTAATATCGATGCCATCGAGCGTGATCGAGCCATAATCCGGGTTCACTAAGCCCGTAATCATATAGAAAAGCGTGGTTTTACCCGCACCGTTCGGGCCCAGGAGGCCTACGGCCTCACCGCGGTCGAGCGACACGCTGACATCCCTGATGACCGGTTTCTTGGAATAGCTTTTTCCGAGCTTTTCTGCGCGCAGTCCGGTGTTTGTCACCACGAGCTTCGGAAAATCGTCCGAGATACGGATATTGGCTTTATTGATAGGAGTTTGCTTACTCATATTCCTTGTTCCAGTTAGGCAGACTACACGATTACAATGCTAAATCCAACCAAAACCGGCCTTTTTTAGCTAAAGTAGCTCGCGAACCAGCGGGACTGTGATATTCCGGCGCTGTTCCGCCGACATAGAATCGATGACTTCCACTATCCGTATAACACTGGCATAGCTTCTGTCCATGCGGCGGACGAGATATTCGATCACTTCTGCCGGAACCCGCAGTTGGCGGTCGGCGAATTGCTTGAACAGCAGACCCTCGATCAGCGCATCGTCCGGCAGATCGAGGAACACCGAAACCGCCGCCGAAAGGCGCGATCTCACATCCGCCACCTTAAATGGCAGGTCTTTCACCGGGGCGATGCCCGTCAAGAGCACGGACGATTGGTTTTCCTTGAGCCTGTTCAGGAGATGGAAGAATGCTTCTTCATCCGCGGCATTCTCGATATCCTCGATCACCAAGGCTTTCGGCGTGGCTTTATAATCGGAAAGGGCACTCGCTGCCACGAACTCCGCACCCGCCTTCTCCGCCCACACATGCGCAAGATGGGTTTTGCCGGAACCGTATTCACCGTAAAGATACACCATCGGTGCTTCCCAGTGCGGCCAGCGTCGGATGAGCGTATGCGCGTCCTGGTTGGATTCCGAAACGATATAGCTCGCGGAGGAATAATCCTCCTGCTTGTTGAAGGGTAACGTGCGCTGGTTCATGGACGGTTATTTTTTGCGGCGGCGCGGCTTCGGATTTTTGATCACCAGGTCCACTTCGGGAATCTGGTACAGCGTGCTGTGTTTGTATTGCTGCAGGAAGAAGCGCACCAGAACGCCGATAATCGCAGCGAACGGCACCGCGATCAGGATACCGGTGAAACCCATCAGCGCACCACCTGCAAGCAGTGCGAAGATGATCCACACCGGATGGAGACCCACACTCTCACCCACCAGTTTCGGCGCGATGAAATTGCCCTCTAAGAACTGGCCGACGGCGAATACCGCCGCGACCGTCATGATCGAAGAAAGCCCACCGTCATATTGGAAATAGGCGACCGATAAGCCCGTGACCGTACCGCAGAGCATCCCAAGATACGGGATAAAGGAAAGTGCGCCCGTCATAAGGCCGATCAGCACGCCGAAATCGAGGCCCACGATGGAAAGCCCGACGGCGTAGAAAACGCCGAGGATGATACATACGTTTGTCTGGCCACGGACGAAACCGGAAATCTTCTCATCCATCAACAACAATTGTTCGCGGATGGTTTTTGCGTGCTTGCGCGGCAGGTACGAATCCACTTTCGCGACCATATGGTCGTAATCCTTCAGCATATAGAACGCCACGATCGGGCTGATGAAGATGAGGGAGAAAATGTTCAGGATGGCAAGAC
Source organism: Pseudomonadota bacterium (assembly GCA_010031735.1). GTDB lineage: Bacteria > Pseudomonadota > Alphaproteobacteria > Rickettsiales > RGZB01 > RGZB01. The sequence goes on from RGZB01000020.1 coordinate 18,497, forward strand.
CGGATGTCCATGCGCGCCCGAGCAGATCGCTACTCATGCCAATCACTTTTGTCGAATATTCCGCGGCCTTGACCCGCACCTGCTCGACCGCCGTCGGGTCGATACGCTCGAACATATGCATGATGCGCGGTTCGATCTTCGAGTGGAACAGGTCGATATAGACCGGAATCTTCGTGACCAGGGTGGTGGTTTGATCGACGATCACCGGAATCAGCAGTGCGGCACCGGTCGCCACGATCGCCACGAACAATGCCACGATGGAAAATGCCGCCAAGCCGCGCGGGCAATTCGCCTCTTCCATCTTATCCGCGATCGGGTCAAGGAAATAGGCCACCAGAATGCCCACCACGAACGGCAGGAGCACGCCGCTCACCGCATGGATGAAAACCGCAAAGAATATGAGAAACAGTAACCAGAACAAAAAGTGCGGGACGCGGATCATGGGAGTATTCACCTTATTTGTGGGTTAACAGGTAACGGCCGCCGATATCCTCTAGGGTCAGGCCTTTTTCTTCAAGCATATATTTGAAGGTATTGAAATCGCCTTTGTAATGGATGACAGCATTCACATCCGTGGTGCTGATTTCTTTCACATCAAGGCTACTGACCAAATCGAATTTCGTGAGTTGGCCTTTCATGAGCAGCCAATCCTGCATGTTCGCGATCGGGATCGAGACATTGAGCACCTGCTCGACCGCTTCCACCGCCTGTTTTGCCGCTTCTTCACGTTGGCTCTGGCGCCAGTTGGTCTCTAGCCTAGAGATCGCTTCTTTCACGATACCGGGCATGAATTGTTCCGGTGTACCCTGCAGATCCTGGAACCAGGCTTTCTTGCGGTCGACGATCTCGCCTTTCAGCAGCACGCGCAGGATCACGTTCGCCGAATATTGCTGGGTCGCAGGGTTTTTCTCTAAGATGATCTCCGCGATCACCATGCGCTCTGCGCCGTATTTCATACCGAGCTGTTGCAACACCGTGTAATCCCCGGCGAAGGCGTCTTCCACCGAGACGCTCGCGATATCCTGCAGATCGCCGAGCGGCACGATGAAGGGTACGGCCACACTTTTGCCGGAAGCCGCCGTCCACGCATCGCGCCACGGGTTCGGCGACTCCCAGAGCACGATACGCTCACCTTCCTGGAAAATGGGGATCACCAGAAGGGTTGGGCTGATATTCTCGGTGTAAGGAATACCCTTCCCGTCGAGATACGCTTTCACACTATCGGCACCAAAGGTGAAGTTGAAGCGCGCCTTGTAGCTTTTATCTTCGATCTTCTCATCATCTACATCGAAACTCTGCACAAGTTTGGCGATGGTATCGTTATCGGTGTTCGTAGCTGCCTTGAAATCATCTTCGGCAACCAGGGTGCGCATCAACTTCTTGAAAGCGACGGTCTGTGCCTCGTCGATCGCGAGCTGGCGTGCCTTGTTGGCATCTGCTGCACTCTTGCTCGCTTGCACATCGCGGATCGTGTAAACCCCGCTTGCAACGGCCGGGCTGACGCTATAAAACATCGCCGCGCACCATACGAGGAAGAAAAATAACGTTTTCAGATGCATGTGGGTTGCAAATCTTGCCATGCACCCGTTATAGTGCCAAACAAATATAGTTTCTAGTTTTTAGTGGAACCCATATGTACAAGAGCAATACCCCCGTCACTTATGCACAGGCCGGAGTGAATATCGATGAAGGCAACCGCTTGGTCGACCTTATCAAGCCGCTCGCCAAATCCACCCGCCGTAAAGGTGCGGATGCTGCCTTAGGCGGCTTCGGTGGCCTCTTTGATCTGAAAAAACTCGGATACAAAGACCCTATCCTGGTTTCCACGACGGATGGTGTCGGCACCAAGCTGATGCTCGCGATTTCCCTCGATAAACATGACACGATCGGTATCGACTTGGTGGCCATGTGCGTAAACGACCTGATCGTACAGGGTGCAGAACCCATTTTATTCCTCGATTATTTCGCGACCGGCAAACTACGCGCAGAAAAAGGCCGCGATATCATCAAAGGCATCGCAGAAGGCTGCAAACAAGCGGGCGCTGCGCTTGTCGGCGGTGAAACGGCCGAGATGCCAGGCATGTACCAGGCGCAGGATTATGATCTTGCCGGTTTTGCGGTGGGCGTCGTAGAGCGCAAAAAAGTGCTGCCAAAGACAGGTATCAAAGACGGCGACCTCATCATTGGCCTCCCCTCGAGTGGTGTGCATTCGAACGGCTTCTCGCTGGTGCGCCGTATCGTGAAACTCGCGAACCACGAATGGTCGGATGATGCCCCGTTCGCGAAAGGCACCACCCTCGGCGAAGCATTCCTCGAGCCGACGACGATCTATGTGAAAACGCTGAAGCCGCTGATCGATAAGAACCTGATCAAAGCCATGGCACACATCACGGGTGGCGGCATCACCGAGAATCTTCCGCGCGTGCTCCCGAAAACCCTGAGTGCCGAGATCGACCTCTCCGCGTGGAAACTGCCGCCGCTGTTCCAGTGGCTGCGTATCATCGGCAATGTCACCAACGAAGAGATGCTCCGCACATTTAACTGCGGCATCGGTATGGCGATCGTGGCCGATAAAACCTCGGCCGCGAAGATCGTGAAGGCCTGCAAAGGTGCGAAAGTCATCGGCCGCATGGTGAAGAAAGCGAAGAAGCCGGTCGTTTACAAGAACGAAGGCAAATTCTAAGTGAAGAAGAAGGTCGCAGTCCTCATCTCCGGCCGCGGCTCGAACATGCAGGCGCTGGTGGAGGCTGCCGCGAAACCGGATTATCCCGCCGAGGTCTGCGCCGTCATTTCCAATAAGGCCGATGCGAAGGGTTTAGTGTTTGCCGCCGCGAAAAAAATCCCGACCCATGTGCTCGATCACAAAACGTTCGAATCGCGCGATGCGTTCGATACAGCACTTCATGACTTGATTAAAAAAACCGGCGCGGAGTTCGTGTGCCTCGCTGGCTTCATGCGCTTACTCACTCCGGGCTTCACGCGCAAATGGGAGGGCAAGATGATCAACATCCACCCTTCTCTTCTCCCGCTCTTCAAGGGTGCACATGCACAGCGCGATGCGATCGAAGCAGGCGCGAAGGAATCCGGCTGCACCGTGCATTTCGTGGTGGCGGAGATGGATTCCGGCCCCATCATCGCGCAGGCGAAAGTGCCCGTGCTGCCGGGTGATACGGAAGAAACACTCTCCGCGCGCATCTTAAAAGAAGAACACACACTCTACCCCGCCGCCCTCGCGAAACTCGCCCGCGGCGAAGTGCGGATGTAACAAGTTTACTTTACTTTTGCTACAGCAAAGAAAATAGTTCCCATCTTACCATTCTTAACATATTCACCACGCACGATAGTTCCTGGAGGGAATTCCCAGACCTGATCTTCCGGATCATAACGTTTCGATGGCAACACTTTGTATGTCCCATTTCCCAGATCAATGGATGTTGTGCCTATCAACGTGGGTGTGCCTTCATCAAGCAACTCAATGTATATTTCTGTTATGTCGCCTCTTGCCATAATGATCTCTTCTATTTTTTCTTTATGTAATCTTTGGGTACGAATTTAGAATCAAACTTATCGCTGACCTGCAGAAGCTCTCCGGTCTTTTTATCTACTACCACAAATTTACCTGTTTCGGGGTCTTGGAAACGTATTGCCTTACGATTAGGTTTTACCGTAATGTTCTTTGCAGGAAATTTTTTGCCCTTTGCTATAGTCTCCGTAATTTCTTCTTTAGTCCACCCTCTTTTTCTCATCTGATTCGCCCACTTGGCTGGTGATTTGTGGGAACCAAATGCCCATTCCGTCGCCGCGGCCAAGGCAACGCCGACCTGCCGCCGCACTGACGGAAGTGCTGTATCTCGTCGTCATGGGAAACGGATTGCATAGATTCTCCTCATGGAGAACCTTATGCATGAAAATCAAAATCCGGAAGTATCAGGGTTACTAACGACTAGCCGACGATCTCGCACTCGGAGAAGAAGAACGCGATTTCGTTCTTCGCGTTCTCGAGGGAGTCGGAACCGTGCACGGTGTTCTCACCGATGCTGAGTGCGAATTCTTTACGGATCGTGCCGGCATCCGCCTTGCTCGGATCCGTTGCACCCATCACTTCGCGGTTTTTCGCGACAGCGTTCGGGCCTTCCAGCACCTGCACCACGACCGGGCCGGAGATCATGAAATCCACCAGTTCACCGAAGAACGGGCGTGCTTTGTGCACGGCATAGAATTGTTCGGCTTCACGACGGCTTAAGAACACGCGCTTCTGACCGACGATCCTCAGGCCAGCCGCTTCGAATTTAGCGTTCACTTTGCCCGTGATGTTGCGTTTGGTTGCATCCGGTTTCAGGATGGAAAGGGTGCGTTCGTTTGCCATGTGTGTATACCTTACTCTTTGAATTGTTGGGAGGAATCTAGTGATTTATTCCAAAGATGCAACAAAATTGCACATCCACCTGTCTTTTCTCTACTAGATAAGAGTAATATTATTATATATCAACAGGTTATATTGAAATAATTCTGTCACCCTTACGCGCTATAATAAGAGCGTTCATATACGTCATTCGTTTATACGTTTCTCTTATCCGTGGGTTGCTCGTTGCAGCTCATCAGGGCGGATAAGATACCTCGAAGTCCTCTAGAGCGTTGCGTGGGTTCATACATTCATACCACCACGAACGCGGTCGCCGTCGCATCCGAAATTGCGGGGGAAAGGAGGTTTGCACTTGAAAGACTTGAAGATGCCTTGGAAGCGAAAGAGAAAGTACCTCCTCGTTTCCAACTACTCATCAGTGGCGCTGTTCAGACGAACGTGGACAACGTGGGCCACGGGCAAATACAAGCTCGTGGAACGCAAGTACTACGAAGTCCTGACAGACCCGCTGGTGTGGGCAGAGGCACGCAAGTACTTCCCACAGTGCACGGAAGAGAACACGGCGTTTGAGATCGATCAAACGTTGGTGCTCTGAGATTCCGTGAGTGAGTAATCGACAAAAAGGCCGCCCAACCCTGGGGCGGCCTTTTTGCGTTTAAGGAGATTTCTTAGGCGGCCGCTTCCCAGCCGCCTTTAGGATTCTGCTTATAGTGCACGACCTTGTTGCCATCCGCATATTTATCCATGCGCTGTTTGGCATGCGCGGTATCGTTCGCATTATTGCCATCGTAGATATCCACCACACGCGCGAAGTCTTTTGCAAACTCCGGCACGATGCCGTCGATCACGATCAGGATCTCTGCTTTCGACGGATTCTCTTCCTTGTGCGTGATGAATACCGGCTGACGGTTCGGGTTCGGGTCTTTCGCGGTGCCGTGCGGCAGGAAACGTGGAGAGGTCCAGAGATAGTCGTCGATCTCTTTCAGGCGCTTCTCGTTCGAAGTCACCACCACCGCGCGTTTACCCGAGCCGATGATCTTCTCGAGCAGCGTCGGCAGCACCTTCTCCACCGTCGATGCGGTCGCTTGATAGAAACTGACGTCTGCCATTCTATTGCTCGTAATAGTCTGCAACTAAGCGCTCTAAGAGACGCACGCCGAATGCGGTAGCACCTTCCGGCACCACATCGAGGTCTTTCGTCGCCCATGCCACACCCGCGATATCAAGGTGCGCCCACGGCACACCGTTCACGAAACGTTGCAGGAACTGCGCTGCCGTAATGCTGCCAGCACCTTTGGCATTACCGATATTCTGCATGTCTGCGGTTTTGGAATTGATCTGTTTATCGTAGCCCTCACCGATCGGGGAGATCGGGAAGCGCCAGAGTTTCTCACCTGTTTTCTCGCCGGCTTCGGTAAGGCGTTTGGAGAGTTCATCGTTGTTCGAGAACAAACCCGCGTAGAGCGAACCCAGCGCCACGGTGATCGCACCGGTGAGCGTAGCGAGGTTGACCATGAATTGCGGCTTGAAGCGTTGCTGCGTATACCACAGTGCGTCCGCGAGCACCAGACGGCCTTCCGCATCGGTATTCAGCACTTCGATCGTCTGCCCCGACATCGAGGTCACGACATCGCTCGGGCGCTGCGCATTACCGTCCGGCATGTTCTCAACCAACCCGATCACACCAACCACGTTCACTTTCGCTTTACGGCCCGCGAGAGCAGCGATCAGGCCGACCACGGCAGCAGATCCACCCATGTCGTATTTCATATCTTCCATGCCACCTGCCGGTTTGATGGAGATACCGCCCGTATCGAACGTCACACCTTTACCCACGAATGCGAGCGGGGCTTTATCCGGACTTTTCGGTGCGCCGTTCCAGCTCATCACCACGAGTTGTGAATCGCGCTCGCTGCCCTGCCCTACACCGAGCAGTGAACCCATACCGAGTTTCTTCATCTCTTTTTCGCCGAGCACCTCGACTTTCACGCCGAGTTTCTTGAGCTCCTGGCAGCGTTTCGCGTAGCTTTCCGGATAGAGCACATTCGGCGGCTCGGATACGAGATCGCGCGCGAAGATCACACCGTCTGCGATTTTATCGAGCGGCTTGAATGCCGTGTTCGCCTTTTCCGGCTCCTCGAGCATGAAGTTCAATTTTTTGAGCGTTTGTTTTTTATCGTCTTCGAGTTTCGTGAAATATTTATAGAAACGGTAGGTTTTAAGACGCGCACCGTAGGCCATCTGCGCCGCGACTTCGGAAGGTTTCAGCTTTTTGCTGCCGGTATCTTCCACGATCACCGCTGCATTCTGCACGCGTTGATTGTTTAAATAGGTAGCAATCGACCCCCCGAGCGCCTGGAGTGCAGACTCTTCAAGTTCGTCTGCTTTACCTAAGCCCACCAGTATCACCATATCGAGCGGCAGATCGATCGTGGCATAGATCGGCAGGAATTTACCTTTCTTACCTTTGAAATCGGCGGCTTCGATGGCTTTCGTTAAAGCACCGTTGGTTTTCTTATCCAGTTCCACTGCCTTCGGGGGCAACACCAGTTTCTCGCCGATACCGAATACGACTGCGCCGGTGACGGGGGTGGTGATTTTCGAAAACTGAATATCCATGCTATTCCTCGTGTTAGATTATATATGAATGAAGTTTGACAGTTATAACGCTTAGCTTTAAAAACCTTTGGATGCAACAGTATTTACGCTACATCCTGTTCAAGATCGCAGGTCTTTTTTTACTGATTACTTTAAGCCTCACCTTCCTGGTGTGGCTGACGCAGTCGCTGCGTTTCGTCGACCTCATCGTGAACCGTGGCCTGGGCGCATCCACCTTCCTTTATCTCTCCACACTCCTGCTGCCTTCACTCTTATCCATCGTGCTGCCGATTGCGCTCTTCATCTCGATCGCGTTCGTTTACAGTAAACTGACGATGGATAGTGAGCTGATCGTTCTGAAAAGTGCTGGCCTCAGCAAGATAGAACTCATCAAGCCGGCACTCTATGCCGGTGTGGTTGCAACAATCATCGGATATACGATCTCGCTGTGGTTGCTCCCGGCGTCGTACCGCGAATTCAAGGATATGCAGAGTTTCATCCGTGACAACTACATCTCTTCGCTCTTGCAGGAGGGTGTCTTCAACAACCCGGTCAAGGGCCTTACGGTCTATATCCGCGAGATCCATGACGACGGCGCACTGAAAGGCATCCTGGTACATGATAACCGCAACATGAAACGCCCGGTGACGATGATGGCCGAAGGCGGCCAGCTGGTGAACGCCGTCGGTGGCCCACGCTTCATCCTGGCGAACGGCAACCGTCAGGAGATAAGCCAGGAAGATGGGCATCTGAGCCTGCTCTATTTCGAACGCTACGCACTCGATATCGCCTCGTATGCCAACACGCGTGAGTATCGCTGGCGGGAACCGGAAGAACGCTATTTAAGTGAGCTGTTCTGGCCGGAAGATAACACGAGCCCGAACCTGCTGCAGAAACTCCGTGCGGAAGGGCACCAGCGTTTGGTGTGGCCACTCTATAATATCGTGCTCTGCCTGATCGCCGTGATGATCTTCGTCACCGGCGAGTTCAATCGCCGTGGTAACGGCCTTAAAACCCTCGCGCATTCGGCTGCTGCGTTCATCTCGCTCGGTTGCAGCATCGCGCTCAATAGCTTAACGGCGAATAACCCGCATTTTGCACCCGTCATGTATATACTCATATTCTCGCTGATCGGTGTATGCTTCTACCTCATTCTCAGGAACGAGCGTGGTTTGACCAAAAAACGTAAACTGGTGGCGGCGTAGATGAAACTTCCCTTCACCATGGCCCTCTATATCGCGCGCGTCTTCATCCATAACGTCATGGTGGTACTGGCGGTTTCGACCATCCTTATCCTGCTCGTCGATTCGGTTGAGCTGATCCGCAGCTCCTTCAATAAAGATGTCCCCTTCTTCATCATGGTGCAGATGGTGATCCTGAAATTCCCGCTGGTGTTGCAGAAGATCGCGCCGTTCATCATCCTGATCGGCTCGATGCTCACCTTCAACCGCTTAAACCGCAGCCAGGAGCTGGTCGCTGCCCGTGCAGCGGGTGTCTCGGCATGGCAGTTCTTATCGCCGGCCATCGCTTCCGCCTTCTCGCTTGGGGTCATCATGGTCACCACCATCAATCCGATCGCCTGCGCGATGATCGCGAAATATTCACAGCTTGAGGGTAAATATATGCATGGCCAGATCAGCGCCCTTGCGATTTCGTCTTCGGGCCTGTGGTTGCGCCAGCGCAATAACGCCGATCAGGCCACCCAAACCGTCGATAAGGGCGAGAGCATCATCCATGCGCTCCGCGTCGGGCAGGAAGATGACGAGCTCTACGACGTCACTATCTTCGTATTCACCAACCAGGATAAGTTCGTCCAGCGCGTCGATGCCCGTAAGGCCAAACTGGCGAATGGTTTCTGGCACCTCTCCGATACGGTCATCACCCTGCCGGATAAACCGGCGGTACGCCAACCGGAATATTTCCTGGAGACCGAGCTCACGCTCGACCAGATCCACAACAGCTTCGCCGCACCGGAGACGATTTCCTTCTGGGCTCTCCCGGGATTCATCAACACACTGCAGGAAGCAGGGTTCTCGGCACTCCGCCACCGCCAGCACTGGCACGTAACGCTCGCAAGTCCGATCTTCTATGCCGCGATGGTGCTGATCGCCGCCGTATTTTCCCTGCAATTACCGCGTCATAGTAAAACAAGTTTACTCATCACTTCATGTGTGATCACGGGCTTCATCATCTACTTCATGGCGGATATCATTTCGGCGCTCGGCCTCTCTGGCAAGCTGCCGATCATCGTCTCCGCATGGGTGCCGGTCATGCTCACCTTGCTCGCAGGTGTTGCACCCATACTTCACTACGAGGATGGTTAAACGAAAATCGCGCGTTTTTATAAGTTCTGCTGGACGGCGGAGTCCTGCCCTTTTACGCTGGTCTTCATGAGTTTAGGTAGAACTTATCGTCGCTTGTTATGCACCGCCGTATGTACGGCGGCTTTTTTATTTTCTGCGCCCTATTCTGCGGCGGAGATCAATGTCACCCAAACCACAGACTCTCCCGTCATCATCGAAGCGGACGCACTCTCTTACGTTCCGGAACAAAAACTCGTCATGGCACTCGGCAATGTGACCATCACGCAGGATAAGCGTATCCTGATGGCGCAAGAACTGATGTACGACCAGGAAACCAGCATCGTCACCGCGCAAGGCGATGTAAGCCTGATGGAGCCGAATGGCCATGTCTATTTCGCGAAGGCCGTGGAGCTTAAAGACGACCTGAAGAAAGGCGTCATCAACCACTTCCGCGCACGCTTTGCCGATGGCTCGCTCCTCGCTGCAAACAAGGCGCTCCGCGAAAGTGAGACCATCACGAAACTCGAACAAGCGGTCTATTCTCCCTGCCCGCTGTGCGATAAAGGCAAATCCATCTTCCCGCTCTGGCAGATCAAGGCGAACAAAGTAAAACTGGATGATACGAAAGAGCGTGTGTACTACCACGACGCGACACTCGAAGTGAAAGGCGTCCCGATCGCCTATACGCCGGTCTTCTCCCATCCATCGCCGGAAGCGAGCCGCAAGAGCGGTTTCCTCCGCCCGACCTACAGTAGCATCGGCACCTTAGGTGCGACCGCTAAAATCCCGTATTATATCAATATTGCTCCCCAGATGGATGCAACCATCACGCCGTTCATCACCTCGCAGGAAGGGGTCGTGATGTCGGGTGAATTCCGCCACCTGACACAGAACGGTGAATACGAATTAGAGGGCAGTATCACCAACCCGAAACAGCGCGATGCGCTCGGCAACGAAGTGCCAGGACGCGATATCCGCGGCCATATCGAAGGCCGTGGTAACTTCAGCTTGGAGAACGACTGGGGTTGGGGCTTCAATGGCAAGCGCGCCTCCGACGACACCTATCTGCGCCGCTATAAATTCGGCAACGAGGATCTCCTTACCTCCCGCGCCTACATCCAACAGATCAAGGATCGCAACTATTTCGGCACGGAAGCCATCACCTTCCAAGGCTTAAACGCGGAAGACAATCCGGATACGACACCGCTCATCCTGCCGCTTGCCACCCTCCACCGCGAAACCGAACCGGGCTGGAACGGCTCACGCTTCATGCTGGATTCAAGTGCCCTCGCCCTGTACCGCGACCAAGGCGTGCAAAGCCGCCGCCTTTCCACCAGCGGTGGCTGGAAAGTACCGTTCGTTACCAGTGGCGGCCAATTGCTCGAATTCAAAGCCTCGGTGCGTGCGGATGGGTATGATGTAAGCGATGTTCCGGACCCAACCAATCCGCTTGGCACCCAGGATGGCTTAACCGGCCGTATGATCCCCGAGGTCCAGGCGAACTGGAGCTTCCCGCTCGTGAAATATAACCAGAACTCGCAGCTCTTCTTAGAGCCGGTCGCAAACATCATCTTAAGCCCACATGGCGGCAACCCAGGTAAGATCCCGAACGAAGACAGCCAGGAACTCGAACTATCCGACGTGAACATCTTCTCGAGCAACCACTTCACCGGCTTAGACCGTGTGGAAGGCGGCCCGCGCACGAACTACGGCTTCCGTGGTGGCCTGCAACGTAACTCCGGCGGCCAGGTGAACTTCCTGCTCGGCCAGACCTACCGCCTGAAGGAAGACGAGAACTTTACGCAGGAATCGGGTTTAAGCAAATACTTCTCGGATTATGTCGGTCGTGTGAGCGTCAGCGACGGCAAGATCGCCGAGGTATCCTATCGCTTCCGTGCCGATTCGGAGGATTTCCTGCTGAACCGCAGCGAGATCGATGCCGTGCTGAATCTCGACCCGATCAAGCTGAATGCCGGCTATGTCATGCTGAACGAGAATATCCCGGGCCGTCCGGACCTCGACCGCGAGGAACTGACGAACTCGCTCGCCTACCATTTCACGGAATACTGGCACTTTGTGGCCAGCAGCCGCCGCGATATGTCCGATAACGGCGGGCTTATCTCCGCCGGCTCCGGCCTGGTGTTCATACACCCCTGTCTGAACGCCTCCTTCCTGCTGAACCGCGAATTCACCCGCGACCGCGATCTGCAGCCCAGCACCTCCTTTATCTTCGAGATCGGCTTCAAGAACTTGAATTAATACCACGATTCTAGTATGAGAAAGCCTACCCAATCATTGGACAGGCTTTTCATGCGTTTAGCATTCCTTACTATCCTGCTTTCCGTGCTGCTGTTCTGCGGCCTTTCCGTGGCGCGCGCGGATGATTACGAAGTCGTGGCCATCGTGAACGATGCGGTCATTTCCCGTAAGGATGTCGAGAACCGCATGCAGATCATCCTGAACTCCACGGCACTGCCCGATAGCGAGGAGATCAAGAAGAAGGTTTTCCCTCAACTGGTGCAGATGTTGATCGATGAAGCATTACAGAAACAGGAAGCAGCGAAACTGAACCTCACCATCACCGATAAAGAGATCGATCGTGCGGTCGAGGAGCTCGAGAGGCAGAATGGCATCGCCAAAGGCACCTTCGAGCAATTCATCAAAGCCAAAAAGATGCCTCGTACCGCGGTGATGGACCAGATCAAGACCCAGCTGACCTGGAATAAGGTGCTCTACAAGCGTGTGCGCCCCTTCATCAAGGTGAGCGACGAGGAGGTGGCCGACGCACTTTTGCGCTATAAAGCGCCGGAAAATGGGAAAGCGGAAGTGAACCTGGCTGAGATCGTGCTGCCAGTCACCACAGCGAAGGATGAAGCAAACGTCCGCGCACTCGCCGATAAACTGTACCAACAGATCCAGGCCGGTAAGGATTTCGGGGCGCTCGCAAAAGAATTCTCCTCCAGCCAAAGCCGTGAGAAACGCGGTGTGGTCGGCTGGTTCTTCGAAGACGACTTGGAACGCAATATCCGTGCCGGGGTAAAACAAATCGAGAAAGATCAGGTCACAGCCCCGATCCGCAGCAGTTTCGGTTATCACATCATGAAAGTGATCGACCGCCGCTTCGTCGGCTCGGTGAAACAAGAGCCGCCGACCAACGACAA
>RGZB01000191.1 GCA_010031735.1 Pseudomonadota bacterium
GGCAACCCATGGCTTTTCGACGAAAGTGCCTATATGCATGTGGATACGAATGCTGGTGGGAAGGGTGTCGATGCGGCTAGTGGGCACGCGATTGGCTTTGGCGGGGCAGTGTTGGGTGTGGATCATTTTTATAACAAAACGCAGATCGAAGAACGCTTGCGGGTGATGGTGGAGCATACAGAATTGTTCGAGAAGCTGCTTGGGGACTTGAAGAATTTCTCGATCATGAAGAAGCACTACAAGGCGTATGTGCATGGCTGGGAAGGAGCGAAGGAGTTGCGTGCTTTATTGATGCAAACCAATTCGGCGGCGGAGGTGAAGGATGTGGTGGCGGAGTATTTGACCAAGTTAGTATAGCGTGCTATAATGAAATCCAGATGTAAAGGGGGTTGTATTGGACTGAGCGTAAGCAACAATGTCTGGTAGCCTAGCTTTCATCCACGGCGGCAAATCCTCGCAAGAGGGAAATTCGTGTGCAAATGAATTATTTCGCCGCCGTAGCCCTTTCTCGCCGCCCCTCTTCGCATTCGCGAAGCTCTGGGCGGCTTTTCTTTTCCACGATCTGTGTATGCTAATCGAGTTGGCTTTTCAAAAAAACAGGTATACAAGGGCGCTGAGGGGAGGTGATCATCCATCTCGAGGCGGCCAGGCATGTTGCTGGTTCGGCGTAATGGCTGACGCTCAGGTAGGTGTTGGTGAGCGCGTCCTCGTCACTTTTCGGTTGCAGTGTTGGTTTCTGTGATGGTTCGTGAGGATTGTCTGCCTCACGGCTGGGTTAGTTGGGGTCCGATCGGCGCGTGCATTCGCCGATCGGACCTTTTTTGTTTGCGTGAAAATACAAAGAAAAACCGCCAGAAGACGTCCTTGCGGGAGTGCTTCTGGCGGCGGGATGGTTTGTTCGACGCCCAATGCTAAGGCTGCGTCGAGAGACGGTAAACTGTCGGCGTGCCGGGCACGCTCACTTTGGGATTTTCAGATCATTGGTTCCCTGTATGGGGAATGTCACAAAATACTGGACGGCATCCAAATACATGACTGGCGACGGGAGAGAGCCGGCTTGTCCACGTGTTATCTTCCAGTCGATAATCGTGTTGCCGTTTCCTGAATAGATTGGCACATCTAGCGTAATCGGGTTCCAAGTAGTCTGGTTGAAGTTGATCAAATCCCCCTGGTAGAGGCCGTTCAAATAGACTTCAAACTTGTCCCCCGGACTGTAGGTGCCGATCTTGAACTGGAAGTTCAGCACATGAGCCAATGGGGTGCCTTTGAGGAAACTATTCGGCATAGTTAGTCGTAATGTCGTGTTGTTGCCCTGGTAGGGTAAAAACGGACTCTCAGCGGAACCTCTTC
>RGZB01000192.1 GCA_010031735.1 Pseudomonadota bacterium
AACAAGATCAGCGATGAGATCAGTGTGAGCACCAAACGGCAGAAAGCGGCGCGTGCCTATCGCCCGCCAGAGGAAAAGAAATAATGGAAACCGTCGATTTTTCGCGCTTCTTCCTGTCACTGGCATTCGTCATCGCTCTCATCTGGGGTATTGCCTGGATACTCAAAAAATTTGGCCTTGATAAGCGCCTGCGCGGCGCTACCGGACAGGCAGGCCGATTGCAGGTGATCGATGTGCTGTATCTTGATCCCAAGCGCAAGCTGCTGCTGGCCCGTGCCGATGCGAATGAATATCTGTTGATGATCTCGGGCGATGCTGTCACGCTGGTCGATAAGTTAGGTGAGAAGAAAACCGATGCGTAAATACATTCCGTCCATCCTTGGCGTAGCGCTGGCCTTAGGCCTGCCGCTTCTTGCGCAGGCGCAAAGCATCAATATCGATACCGGTGACGGGGCGGGCGGCACCACCGCGCGCATTATCCAGATGGTGGTGCTGCTCACCGTCATCAGCCTGGCACCCTCGATACTGGTGATGATGACCTCCTTCATGCGCGTCATCATTGTCCTATCGTTTGTACGGATGGCAATTGGTACGCAGAATACGCCGCCAAACCAGGTTTTAGTCGCGCTGGCGCTGTTCCTTACCTTCTTCATCATGGCCCCGACATTCCAGAAAGCGTATGACGATGGCCTGAAACCCTGGATGGAAGAGACCATCAACGAGGAAGAAGGGCTAAAGCGCACGGCGGAGCCCTTCCATGGGTTCATGATGGCCCATGTGCGTGAGAAAGACCTTCAATTGTTTGTCGATATGCAGGAAGAAAAAATCGAGAAAGCGGAGGATACACCGTATCAGGTACTTATTCCTGCCTTCATGATCTCCGAGCTGAAACGCGCATTCGAGATCGGCTTCCTTATCTTCGTGCCCTTCCTCATTATCGATATGGTGGTGGCCAGTATCCTCATGGCGATGGGGATGATGATGTTGCCGCCGGTGGTGATCTCGCTACCGTTCAAAATCATCTTCTTCGTGTTGATTGATGGATGGTATATGATTGCTGGAAGTCTTGTGCGCTCCTTCGGGGCAGGGGGCTGACGCATGAACTTCATCCAGCGTCTTCTATTTCTTGCCGGTGCAATCGTGGCTATTGGCATTGCCCTTTCCATCGGGGTGACTATCTTTGCATTCCTGCTCATCGTGGGTGGTGCGGCGGTGGTATACGTGGCGGCACGTCAGTTCCTGATCGCCAAGGGCATCCTTAATCCCCGGCCGGGCGTTCCCATGGATATCGTGGATCCGGAAGTAACGGTGATCGATGGTGAATTCGAGCAGATCGAAAATCCCATGGC
>RGZB01000193.1 GCA_010031735.1 Pseudomonadota bacterium
GGAACGCGGGCATCTTGCCCGCAATTGTTGGCAGTGCTGATCCGCAACAACCAAGTTTCTGCCGTGCGGGAATTATCGACTTTTAAGCAGCGCATTTCACCTGCGCGCAAGAGAGGATGCGCTGGCATGGGAAAAGAAGCTACTCCCCTTATGACTACCTTCATTGCCCGACCCACCCATAGCCACACCGTCATTCATCCCTTCTGTGGTCAGGGGATGCTGCTGGCGACGGTCGAGACGGTGGGGCTTAGCAGTGTCGGGGTTGAACGGAGTCCAAAGCGGGCTAGGATAGCACGAAGCGTTGGACTCACCTAAGAGTTACGCCCCAACAAGGCATCACGCATCTCATCGTCGATTGAGGCGTTTGATAACCAGATCCCAAAATAGGCGCGTGCGAATTCAGCACCAGGAACAGAACCGCGAAATTCTCCGTTAAAATACAGCGAGATCCCTTGCCCGGGCTGGTAGACCACCGCGTATTCATCCTCCTCGTGCACGGACTCCATATACAGCGTTGCCATCTGCGACACAGCATCAGCAATTGATGCGAAGTTGACCTCAGGATTTCTCCGCATCATCTCATCCCCCCCTTTCACAATCTGATCGCGGGTAAAGCGGTGATGATAACGCAACACAAGCTTCTTCGGGATATCGGAAAGAATACCCGCACTGGTATTCACTCCTTTCGGGCCGTAGAGAGCAATCGAATAGACGTGAAAGAAGAGGTAGCGGAACTGGGTTGCTCCAAGCAGCGGCAGCCTCTCTTTCCCCACCATAGCAGCCGAACTGAAGCAATCCTTTCCGACGCAAACCTGCTTGTGACTTTCGTCCGCGAAAACCGTCAGAGAAAAAAAAATCGTCGCTGCAACAAAAAGTGGAGGTAGCAGCGGGACTCGACGTGATAGCGACATAATCATTCAGCCCACCTACAGCACACCGAAGCGCTCCTGCAGCGTCGCGAACCGATAATTAAAAATCTGCTCTAGTCGCCTCCTTATCACCATATGGTAAGCGATATCCCCCAACAGCCCAAGAGGCGGCACGAAACTTACCCTGTCCTGCATCAATACCCCGCCTTCAATTGCTGTGAACTCATGCTCATGGTGCCATAGGCGATACGGACCAACGACCTGGGTGTCGACAAAGAAAGTGGGCGCTCTCACATGAGAGATCTCAGTAACCCAGGTAGTGGGAATAGAAAATAACGGGCGCACTTTGTAGGAAATAATGAGCCCTGGATACATTACCTCTGGCACCTCTGAGGTTACTTTGAAATCAAGATCCGGCGGTGTGATCAGCGCCAGATTGCGAGGATCGCAA
>RGZB01000194.1 GCA_010031735.1 Pseudomonadota bacterium
TGATTCGAGTGTCTCGCCAATCGATAGCTGAATATCAAAAGACGCTCGAATCAAAGACAACGAAGGCTGAGCAATTCACCAATCGATACGTTTGAATTCCGCCGCAACGTCGGCCCGGAATTGATTCAAATGACCATATGTTGGCAGCATATCAAGCGACTGCCAACCCATCAATACCTGAATGTGCGAAGGATCGACCTTTGCTTGCTGTAATCGAGTGCAGTACGTGTGTCTTGGAGTGTTGGCGACCAGATGCGGAATCTTGACCTTCTCACGAAATCGCATGAATCGCAATCGGAGAGCGTTCGCTGTCCACGGCTTCCCCGCCTTCATCCGAAACAAGTGGCCCAGTGTGCGTGCTCGCTCGCGCGTCAGCATCTCGGTATCGGCCCTCGTCCAGATTGTTCGCGCATGACGGCCCTTCGGCGATTCGCCAGCCTTCCAATGCCACAACCACGAGGATCGGTTTGCATCTCCGATGTGCTCCACATGCCGGCCTTCAACCGCCCTCATCTCCTGCGGCCTCGCTCCCGTTTGGAGCATCGCGAGAAACGCCTCTTTAAAATACCCGTCCTCCGAGTCAAGAGCCTCCGCACATCGAGCCTCTTGTTTTCGCGTCATCGCAAATTTGACAGTGTCGTTCGCTGGCTTATCGACGTATTGGACGGGGTTGTGCGTGATCAACCCAAGCTTAATTCCTCGCACGTACATCGACTGCACAACCGAGAGGTAATGACTCGCGGTAGTGCCGCTCCATCGGCCCTCGTTCTCGCTGATCCATTCGTCGAGATGAAGCGGGAGAATCTCGGTTGCGTCGGTCGATCGGCCAGCCCACGAAACGAACTGCTTGAGCACATTGACTTGGTAGTCAAGCGTCCTTTGCTTTCGATGTCGCGCAACCCAATCAAGGTAGGTGTCAGAGAGAACATCAAGCGTTACGACGCCGCCCGGTCGATGGCTGGTTGGCCTCTTCCTCGCTCGCGATGCGACAGCCTCAGCACCCTCCAAAATCTTGAGGGCTTGCTTCGCGTCTCGCTCGTTGTCTCCGAGGTAATGACGGGTTCGCCGGCCTTCGTTCATGACCCAGGTAAACCAGTAGTTGGGCCGGTCTGGTCTGCACTGTGGCTTACGTTCTCGACCCATCAAAGATACCCACGACGTGATTCAAAGATACCCAAGCTGCGGCTTTACCTAGGATTTCGCCATATTTTTGGACTCACCCCACGCAGGCGCTCTAGCCAAGCTGAGCCACGCCCCGAACGTTTCCTAGTAAGCACTTACGTCAATTCTGCAAAGCATCACAG
>RGZB01000195.1 GCA_010031735.1 Pseudomonadota bacterium
CGTAGACTTGGTGCCCAGCCGCGCCGCCACCACTGCCTGCACCCGCTCATCCTCATGCTCCAACAACTCCTTCAATCCCTCGTCGTTCTTCGCCAGAGCGTAGGTTTCTTTGCCCGTCGTCGGGCTGATCTTCATCGGCGGTTCCACGCCCAACGCCCGCAAGAGTTCTGCAAACTTGGGGTTGGAGTTAAGGGTTTCCGGGTCGGCTTCGCAGGCTGCGAGCAACTCGGCTTTGCGATCTCGCACCTCCTCCAGATGCTGCTCCAGCAGCGGCAGGTCGAGTTCCAACACCGGCTCGGAGAACATCTTGATGGTCAGATTAATAACTTGAAGTTCCAGCGCAGAAATCTTGGAAAGATATACGTTAAGTAACTCCCAAGTCAGGTCGCAGTCGTTGCGGCAGTAAGCCGCGTAACGGATCAACTCCTCTTCACTAAAATCCAACCGACGCTTGCCCATCGCTTGAATAACTTCCTCGCCCTTCGCCCCCAGATTGTGCCGCTCGGCGCAGGCTTTTAGGGATGAGGAAACGTGCAGCCCGTCTATCGCCCGCGCCAAACTGAGCGTATCGCACCACATGTTGGGCCGGATGCCAAAGATCCACGATAGGATTGCGGCATCGAACATCGCGTTGTGGGCAACGGCGACGGCGTTGTGCCAGTCGTAGGAGAGTAAGAAATCTCGGGTGTCTTCGTGGGTTCCTGAGAAGAACACCGCACGTTCGTCGTTAACCTTGACCCCAACACCAACCACTTCAAATCTCGGATCACGGATGTATTCCTCCGTCGTAATTTTTGAAAGTGAAAATTCTTTGTCGTAGTAAGTCTCGAAATCGATTGTGATGATTTTCATCAGAAGTCCTCCACTCCAAACAACTTTGCCCACTCCGTCGTGGCTGCCACTTTTTTCTTGCGGACGATCTCAAACAGCCGGGTGCGCTCGGCTTTAATTACCGCATCCAAATATTTATCGAACTCTTTGTTCATAATTTCTATTTGGTCACGCAAAGCCTTATTTTCATGCATCAGTTTGATGTGATCTTCAACTAAGCAGTCTGCGATTCGGTCAATCATGTCGGTCATTCCTATCCTCCTATTGCATTCACACAGCGCCGCCGGGGCAAAGCATGAGCCGCAAACGTCGCGGTTCATTCCTTCCCCCTTGCGCGGATTGCAGCGACGCATTCCGACAGTTTTCGAGCCGTGCTTCGGAGGACAGTCACTTCGGCGTATTCTCCGCGCACCGCGTATTGTTGTGCGATCTGTTCGTAGCGGGCGATTTTGCCGACCA
>RGZB01000196.1 GCA_010031735.1 Pseudomonadota bacterium
GAAGAGTCCGGCAAGCAGGAAGACCCCGCTGAATTTCTCGATCAGCTTCACGCGATGGCTCCTTCCGTACCGGGAACCGCGGCGGTTTTGGCTGCGGCTTTCTTTTCTTTCCAAGTGAGATAAAGGTTCACGAGCAAGCAGGCCTCACCCACCAGGATGACGATGCCCGCCAGCGTGCGCGTCCACCAGAAAGGCACCGAAGCGCGGACGCTGTCCATGAAGGGAGCGAGCGACTTCCAGAGCATTCCTTGCATGACGCCGGCCGCGAGCAAGTCGACCTGCATGATCGCAATGCCGATGGTCGAGAGCCAGAAGTGCCAGCGCGCCAGGCTCATCGAATAGATCTGGACGCCCCAGATGCGGGGCAGGAGCCAGTAGATCCAGGCCGTGACCCAGAAAGTGAAGGTGCCAAACAAAACGAAGTGCGCGTGCCCGACAACCCAGTCCGTGAAGTGGATGATCGCTTGCGCCGAGAGAGTCACTTGAATCGCGCACTGAAGGCACGTGATCAAGTAGGCGATGGTGCCCACGAAAATGAACCGTACGGGCAGGTTCGTTTGAAGCTGCTTCCAGTCACTCGCGACGGTCGCGATGATGTTGAAGACGACCGTGTAGACGACCACGTGAACGCCGATGCTGGCGACGATGCTCGCGTATTGCGCCCACATCGGGATGGGCGAGTAGAGATAGTGGTGAGCGCTGTTCAACGGGTAGAAGAAAGCCAGTCCCCAAAACCCGATGATCGAAAGCGCGTGGCTATAAAGCGGAACGCGCATGACGACCGGAAGCAAGTAGTAGACGGCCGCGATCCCGAGCGGCGTCACGAAGAGACCGACGAGGTCATGGATGTACATGGACGAGATGGCCGCGCCGGAGGTTCCCGCGAAAACGTATTCGGGGAGGAAGTTGCCCATGACATAGACGAGCGGCGTCCAGATGAGGGCGGCCACGATGTACCACAAACTCACGTAGAGCGGATTTTCCCGGGCTTTCCAGATCGGGACCAGGAAGTTGATGACGAGACCGACAACGCCAATCGCGATGAAGGGATCGAGGATTTTCGGGGTCTCCGCCCACTCAAGTCCCTGCGTGTGACCACCCAGGATCAAAAGGACGGCGCCCACGACGAGCGCATTGTAGACCCAAAAGAGAAGGTAGGCCAATAGGCTTCTTTCCCTTTGTGGTGTCGGCAAAATCCAAAATAGTACAATGGGGTTTTCCTTCATATAGTCTAGTGCCTCTGCCTACAATTTGGGTATATAATAAAGTAGAGCGGGTAGGTCTAGCAAG
>RGZB01000197.1 GCA_010031735.1 Pseudomonadota bacterium
GGTGGAATAAGCCAATGCGCCCCCCAACGCGTATGAGATGCTTCGGCTCTCAAAGGCTTGAGCGATGTCCATCCCCATACGAAAAGCACTTCGCTCAAGAGTCATCTCGCCGCCTCTTGGACGCCAGAGCTCTCAATCGCGCGAGCGCCGCGACACTGTCGGGCGGCAAGGGGGCTCTAAACGAGAGAATCGCCTCCCTGTCTTCCCGAGCGTTCAACTGGATGATGGCATCCTCGCACGCCATCATCATGCGTCGCAGTCGTTCTTCTGACGTCATTGTCTTGTAGGGCGCCGCCTCGCGCAGAACAGAGGTTTTATTGTCGACAACCCAGCCGGGCAATTTCACACCCGTCATGTTACTTTTCTTCCCTTCACCCGGAAAGTGTTAGCGTCCCAAAACGCTTTAAATGCATGGATTTATTCGGCTTTTTAGCATTTCGTCGTGAAGCCTTACTTCATGCTGATGCGCGCGACGGGCTGCACGTTCAAATCCGGAGACAATTCCTGGTAGCTGACAACAGAAAAAGGCGGGTTGAATTCGTATTCAAGCAGCTTTCTCACATACCTTCGAATGTCCGCGGCGGTGAGGATGACAGGCCGCTGTGCCGTCGGAGGCAAATGGCCGCATTCATTCTTCACCGCTTGAACAATTTCCTGAGCAATATCAGGCTCTAACGCGAGGTGCGCGCCCGTGGAGGTTCTCTTGATGGAACTCCGGATGGCGTCTTCGATTTCCGAATCCAACAAGTACACCACCAGCGTGTTGGTTCCACGCGCGTATTTGTAGCTCACATAGCGCTTCATGGCCATGCGCACATGTTCTGTCAGCATGACGTTGTCGGCTTCCACCTGGGCATATTCCGCCAATGCCTGCAAAATGGCGCGCAAGTCACGAATGGAAATTTCCTCTTCCACCAGGCGACTCAAAATGTCGGTCAATTTGAGCACGCTGACAACTTTGGGCACCACTTCGGAAACGGTCGCGGGGAAGGCTTTTTCCAGCTGATCCAACATCGATTGCGCTTCCTGCACTCCGACGAATTCGCGGGCGTGACGGCGCAAAATCGCCGCCAGATGCAGAATGATGTACCCGGGCACATCCCACGTCGTCAGCCCGGCAGCTTCCAACATTTCCTTCGAACTTTCCGCAACCCACGCTCCTGGCTGCCGAGTCGCAGGGTTGATGGCTTCAAACCCTTGCACATTCATCAGCTTCAGGCGATCCACCGTGTCATTCACCAGCACATGGCCCAACGTGGCTTGGCCCTGCACCAACGGCACTTCGTTGA
>RGZB01000198.1 GCA_010031735.1 Pseudomonadota bacterium
AACAAGAGGAAGAGGACATGGCGAAATCTCCGGACTCTGAGTCCGCTCGTCGGCGTCAACGTCTCCTGCGTCGGGCCATGGAAAACCTGGGCTCGATCGCGCCGAAACCCGAGACCAAAGTGGAAAATGCTGAGGTTATTCAAACACCTACAGCGGCTGCTTCTATTTCAATCGAAGACATGTCTCTGTCTCCCGAAGACCGCATGCTGGCTCGACAAATAGAAGCACGCCACCAGTTCTTGCTCGCTCGGGCCGACCATTACACCGTTCTCGGTCTTCCGCGTACTGCCAGCAAAGATGACATTAAAGATGCCTACTATGAGTTGGCGAAGACATTTCATCCCGACCGGTTGCCCCCGTCACTGCAGGTATTGAATGCCAAGATGAATCGTATATTCGATGCCATTCGCGACGCCTACGACGTTTTGTCTGACGATGGTCGGCGTGCTGCATATCTCGTATTTCTCGAGGGCGCAGCTGGGGCTGCTGGGGCAGGTGAAGATGCGCAGGAACAATATCGACTGGGTGAATTGCACATCCGACGTCGGGAGTTTCGAAAAGCGGAACTTATGTTCCTGTCGGCACACAAGAAACAACCCAAAGCTGAATATCTCGCTGCGGCTGCCTGGGCCATTTATCTCGATGCTTCTCGAAGAGATGAAGCTGCCAAGGCCAAACAGTGGATGAACGATGCCATTCGGGCCGATGAAAACTGTGACCGCGCTTATTACCAACTCGGAGTGATTTCTCGCGTCGAAGGCAATATGACGAAGGCTGAAAGTTATTTCCAAAGAGCCGTACGCGCTAACCCTAAGCACCCTGAGGCCAACCAGGAGCTTCGTTTAATCGAATTGCGAAAACGCAAGGAAAAGTAGGTTGGACTCGGCCTGTTTTGAAAGAAAGGTATGACTCCCTTGTCTGAACCGCTTTTGGTGGTGGATTCCGATGCTCCTGGCCGCATGGCGTTAGATGCGGGCCTCCGGCAGGCTGGGTTTGCGGTGGAAACTGCAGCGGATGTCGAAGAAGCTTTGCGAAAGGCGCGCCAAAAGATCCCGGCTCTCGTTGTTTCTGAAACCGCACTCAAGACATCGGATGGGTTCGAATTGTGCCGCCGACTGAAAGAAGATGAACAACTCAGCCAAATTCCTTTTCTTTTCGTCACCCACAACAAATCGATTGAAGGCAAGATTCAAGGCCTCGAGGTTGGCAGTGTCGGCTATGTCACCAAGCCCGTTTCCCTGAATCAGTTGCTTGAACATATCCGTCAGGTTTTGTCCCCCCAGGACGCC
>RGZB01000199.1 GCA_010031735.1 Pseudomonadota bacterium
TGATCTGTGTGTCTTTATGCGAAAGGTTGAAAGTCTTTGCTAATTTATTGCCATCCGTGCTGGGGGGTTTGTCCTCGACCCATAGTGAACGGATGGGCGACACGAAATTTTCGGTCCCGCCATTGAACCTGGGGTCGATGGCGGAAAGGTGCTTGGCCATGCCAAAATCGATCAGCTTGAGGGGGGAGCCCCAGGCCGTGGGACACATCACCATGTTGGCGGGCTTGATGTCTTGGTGGACATAGCCGCTCGAATGGAGCAACGAGAGCGCGCGGGCTAGGTTGTTCGCGATCTCCCAGTATTCGTCCATGCTTTTTTCAATGTAGTCATGCATGTCTTGTTCGCAGGAAATGGATGGCACGACGTATATGATGTTGTTATCTATGTATTGTGAGGCCGTTTTCGAGCTGCGTATGGCGACGCCCTGTTTACTAAACCGGAGCGCAAACCCGATGTGCCCATCAAACGACTGGAACGTCGTGTACTCCGGTCCAAGCACGTTCACAATGGGGGCGGACACCGAGATCTCGTCTTTGAACGGGCGCGGCTTCGAATCCTGCGTCATGAACACCTTGACGCCGAGACTCTGTTTTTTTGCCCACGTTTGCCAACTCTTGGTGTCGATTTTTCTCCAGCTGTCCTTTTGCGGAACGAGCACGTCGAAATCGCCGGGGTCGCACGACAGGATGTTCTTCCAAGTCGAGTTGTCGTATTTGAAGAAGCACCCGTAGCTGCCTTCCATTTCATGTATGCATTGGAACACGGGCTTCCCACACGAGCTCTTTATGTTGGTGTTGATGGTCCGAAACGCAAACGGGTTGTATGCGGTTGGCTGCTGGGCCTCAACGGTCCCGATGGTTCGACCCCGTGACTTGGCTTTCGCCCTGGATTTCGCCCTGGCGCTTTGCTCTCGCGCTTCCGCCTCTGCTTGCGCTGCATAGTAGGCGTCCTCGTCGGCTTCACGTTCAGCTTCCGCAAACTTTTGAGCGGCCATTGTTGCGTACAGATTTGGAACCGATGCTTGCACCCCTGCTGTGGGTTGAACAAACTTGATCCGGCTGGCCTGCGTCTTGCCCGCGATCGTTGCCGCATCCGTTTCGGGTTTAACAAACTTGATCCGGCTGGCCTGCGTCTTGCCCGCGATCCTTGCCGCATCCGTTTCGGGTTTAACAAACGTGATCCGGCTAGCCGCTGTCTTGCCCGCGATCCTTGCCGCATCCGTTTCGGGTTTAACAAACGTGATCCGGCTAGCCGCTGTCTTG
>RGZB01000200.1 GCA_010031735.1 Pseudomonadota bacterium
GCCGCCTGAATGTCCATGCTCGGCGCGTGGCTGGGCTGAACGTCGCCTTGACGGTATTCGCCGCTGGTGAAGAAGCGGTAGAGGATGTCGTTTTGATTCGTCGCCACGCGGAAGCTGGCGACGGGCAGGCCCATGCGGTGCGCCAGCCAGCCTGCGAGCACATTGCCAAAATTACCTGTGGGCACGACGAACTCGATGTGCTCGCGCTTATTTTCTGGCAACCGCAACCACGCCCAGATGTAGTAAACACTCTGCGCTAAAACGCGGGCAATGTTGATGGAGTTCACCGCAGAGAGGTTGTGCGCTGCGGCGAACGCGGTGTCACCGAAAACCTCCTTCACCACGCACTGGGCGTCATCAAACGTGCCTGGAACCGGAATGGCAAAAACATTGGCGCCCCGGTCAACCAATGCCCGATAAAGTTCCGGAAAGCGGAGATCGTAGCAAATAGACAGGCCTACATTGCCCACCAATGTTGGAGTCATCACAACATCATTGCCCGGTGCCACCTTGGTCGATTCTCGGTAGACGGACCCATCTTGAATGTCTACATCGAATAGGTGCATCTTGCGATAGACCGCTTGTGTCTGTCCGTCTGGGCCAAAGAGTACACTTGTGTTGTATACACGGTTGTCGGGGGCTCCTTTTTCCAGAATCGACCCCGCGAGAAGCCCAATTCGGAGTTCTTTCGCCAAGGCCGAGAAAGTCGTGAGGGTGGGGCCTGTTATAGGTTCGGCTGCAGCATCGAAATCTTCCTTGTTTCCCATCCAGAAGAATGTTTCAGGAAGGGTGACCCATTGCGCACCGTGTTGTGCAGCTTCCCTCACCAGCCGTGTTGCCACTTCGACATTCGGTGCCTTGTCGCCTGTGCTTGTCATCTGTATCGCTGCCGCCATTGTCACTTTTCAGTCTCCAATCTCCGTATTTTCGAAGGAATAACAAGTGTTTGGAAACCGTTATCCCCCTGTCATTGATGCTCGGCTTCCTTTACACCATGCCCATAAGTGTAGTAGATGACCGGCGACATTTTTCGAAGTTCTTTTTCGAAAGGTGGGCTTTGAGCCCACTTTTCTATTTTCAGGGTCATGAACGAATTAAAGGGTAAACAAGCCATAGAAGAACGCGCACGAGAATTGGCAGAGCCAATCATCGCTGCTGAAGGCCTCGAGCTGGTGGACATCGAATATGTCCGCGAACGAGACGGATGGGTTCTTCGTATGTTTATCGATAAAGACGGCGGCGGAGTCGGCCTCGATGACT
>RGZB01000003.1 GCA_010031735.1 Pseudomonadota bacterium
CCCATCAAATATATGGGTGTCGGCGAAAAACTCTCCGAACTCGAAGAATTCCATCCGGAGCGCATCGCTTCACGTATCTTAGGAATGGGTGACGTCGTTTCGCTCGTTGAAAAAGCAGCGGAAGAAGTCGACGAAGAAGAAGCAAAGCAACTCGCCGCCAAAGTCAAAAAGGGTCAGTTCGACTTTAATGACCTTTCCTCGCAGATCAAAAAGATCAAGAAAATGGGCGGCATGGGCGGCATCATGAACTTGCTGCCGGGCATGGGGAAAATCAAGGAACAGCTCTCACAAGCCAATATCGATGAGAAGATATTGGATCGTCAACTCGCGGTGATTTCTTCTATGACCGAAAAAGAACGCCGCAATCCGGATCTTATGAATCCGTCGCGTAAGAAGCGCATTGCTTCGGGTTCAGGCGTCGATATTGCGGAAGTGAACAAACTCGTCAAGCAACAGAAGCAGATGACGCTGATGATGAAGAAGCTCGGCAAGATGGATAAAAAAGCGTTGATGCGCGGCGGCCTTGCAAACCTGATGCCGAAGAAACATTAGAACAGATCGATATTATCGTCTGCTGTTTTTTTCTCTGCAACATCACTGAGTGAAAAATCGATCTCTTTCGTATCTTTGATATAGTGGTGTTTGAGTAGATGGTCCACGAAGCGCCGCTGTAATTCTCCGAGTTTGAAATCCTCTACTAGCTCTTTTGCAAAATGTTTATCGATCGGGATATCCGCTTGCTGCTGCGGAGTAGCGGTTTTATCCATACTTTCTTCGAGATGCGCGATGTTCGCCTTGATGACGTTTGTTGCAATCACCAGATTCTGCGTGACCCAATCCTGAAACTGCATACCCATGATAATCTTCCCGATAGCCTGCGCAGAATGTTGGGATTGTTGGTGTAATGTCTGCAATGATGTGTGACTAGCCTCGCTCTCTAACATTTTCTGAATCAGCGCATGCTGTGCTTGCAGGGTAGAAGCGAGCATCACGAACTGTTCACTGATCGCCATCATATCGCTTTCCAGTCGTTTGCTTACATCTGGCAGTAATTGCGTCAGCACCTCGAGTGAGCATATCTGCGACTCTGCGATACTTAGCCAATACGCAAGTGCAGCGTCAGGCGCACCTACAGTATGTTTAGCGAGTGTCTCACGCACAGAGTTTTTGTACGGCTTTGGTGAGCGTATCCGGATTGAAGGGTTTTACCATCCAGCCTGAAGCACCGGCATCCTTGCCTGCCTTCTTTGCGGTATCGCCGCCTTCGGTCGTGATCACCAGAATAGGGGTGAATTTGCAGGTCTCGATCTGCCGCAGCTCACGGATGAGCTCGATGCCATCCATATTGGGCATATTGATATCCGTGATGATGATATCCCATTTTTGCTTTGCCACGACTTTGAGCGCATCCACACCATCCTCCGCCATGGTCACTTCAAAACCTTGCTCCTGCATCGCGGCCTTGAGCATATTGCGCATGGTGGGGGAATCGTCCACCACCAGAACATTCTTTGCCATACGTACCACCACCTTTGATTTAGTGTACGACAATGTAACAACTTATGGTTGCGGTGTCAATATGGGCTAAATCGTGAATATCTTGCCCTGGCGCAAGGTCAGCATCCGGTCGGCTTTCTGCGCGAGTTCTAAATTATGTGTAACAAATAACATCGCGAGTTTGCGGCTATGCGCCTGCTCGAGCAGTACATCGAATACTTTCGCTGCGGTTCCGGGATCGAGATTGCCGGTTGGCTCGTCCGCAAATACCATCTTCGGATCGTTGGCAAGCGCGCGTGCGATCGCCACACGTTGTTGCTCACCCCCAGAGAGTTCACTCGGACGATGATCGGCGCGTGCTTTCAAGCCAAAGCTATTCAATAAATCGGCCGCACGCTCGCGTGCTTCTTTTTTCGAAACGCCGGCAATCATCTGCGGGAGAATCACGTTCTCTTCCGCCGAAAATTCCGGAAGCAGGTGATGGAATTGATAGACGAAACCCATTTTATTTTTTCGTATATCCGTGCGCACTTTGTCGTTTGCTTTGCTGCAATCCGTGCCGTCCAGCATCACTTCGCCTGCATCCGGGGAGTCTAGCAACCCTGCGATCTGGAGTAACGTGCTTTTACCGCAACCGGATGGTCCGACGAGTGCCACCACCTCACCACGATCGATATGTAGTGAGACACCGGATAACACCTCAAGACGTGCATGACCGTCACCGTAATGTTTGCTTACGCGCGAAAGTGTCAGTACCGGTTCCGCCTGCTTGGTCTTGAAGAGTTTCGATTTGCTGACTGCCTTACTCACCGCGTACCCCCTCCGCTGGCGAGATGTTCGCTGCACGCCATGCAGGATAAAGTGTTGCGAGGAACGATAGCACGAGCGCCATGCCCACCACTGCAATCACATCATCGGCTTGCACTTCGGCCGGTAATTTAGAGAGGAAATAAATCTCTGCAGAGAATAACTCTGTATTGGTCAATTTCTCGAGTGCACGTTTGATCGTGTCGATATTGAGTGAGAAAGTGAGACCGAGCACAAATCCGAGGAATGTGCCCATCACGCCAATCGAAGATCCGCACAGGAAGAATATCCGCATCACCGAACCGCGGCTTGCACCCATGGTGCGCATGATCGCGATTGCGCGGGCTTTATCCTTCACCAGCATGATCATGCTGGAGATGATGTTGAATGCCGCCACCACGATGATGAGTGCCAGAATCAGGAACATCACATTCCGCTCCACTTGCAGCGAGTTGAAGAAATGCACGTTCATCTGCTTCCAGTCGCTCACGATGTACTCACGCTGGAACATCGTCTCGATTTTCTTTGCCACCTCATCCGTGTGGTTCGGATCGTTCACCATCAATTCAATGAGATTCACCGCATCCGGCGATTTGAAATAGAGCTGTCCCGCTTCAAGCGGCATGAAGACATAGCCTGAATCATATTCATACATACCCACATCAAACAGTGCGATGACGCGGTACTCCTTGAGCCTCGGCACAACACCTACGAATGTCTCCGTAGTTTTTGGTGCGATAAGCGTAATATAATCCCCGACCCGCAACCCCATCGAACGCGCCATGCGTGCGCCGATGATGACGGTATCTAGGCCGTGGAATTCGTTGATATTGCCCTCGACGATCTTGGTCGAGACCATGGTACGCGCCATGAGATCTTTATCCCGCATCACTTTCACCACCGCACCGGTAGAAGAACCGTTTGCGGTGGCCATCACCTGCCCTTCGATGACGGGAGCGGCGTATTTCACGCCAGGAATGGTTTTCAGTTTTTCAACCAGCGCGTCATAATCCGTCATCGGCTGGCCATAGCGTGACACCGACATATGCGCATTGATGCCGAGGATGCGCCCAAGTAATTCGGCACGGAAACCGTTCATCACCGCCATGACGATGATAAGCGTTGCAACGCCGAGCATGATGCCCATCAACGAGAATCCTGCAATCACCGAAATGAAACCTTCTTTGCGGCGACTACGCAGGTAGCGCCAGGCCAGAAGTCGTTCAAATGCGTTGAAGGGCATCGCCATTATTTACCCATGATCTTGTTCATTGCGGCTTCTGCGGAAATCTCATGCTTCTCACCCGTCTTGCGGTTCTTCAGTTCCACCGTGCCTGCCGTAACACCACGGGGCCCGAATGCGGCTTGCCACGGCAGACCAATCAGATCCATGGTCGCGAATTTCGCACCAGCGCTTTCTTTGCGATCATCGTAAAGCACCGTAACGCCTGCGGTCTCGAGTTTCTTATACATTTCCTCGGAAGCCCTATCGCACGCTTCATCACCCTGCCGCAGATTGACGACACCGACTTTGAACGGTGCCACTGCTTCCGGCCAGATGATGCCGGATTTATCATGGCTCGCTTCGATGATCGTGCCTGCCAAGCGTGAGACACCGATGCCGTAGCAACCCATCTCCGGCACAACTTCCTTACCGTCCGCACCCAGCACTTTTGCACCCATCGCAGCAGAATATTTGGTACCAAGATAGAAGATATGTCCGACCTCAATACCGCGACCCTGTTTTAGGTTCTCCGGCTTCACCGGGCAATTCGCTGCATCGTGTTTTTCATCTGCGGCTGAATAAAGTTTGCGCATCGCCTCTACATCCGGTTGGTCCGCTGCAATCAGGGCTTCGAATGCTTTATCATAGTAAAGTGCACTCTCACCGGTTTCTGCGAGTACTTGGAATTCATGGGAAAGATCGCCACCGATTGGCCCCGTATCCGCCTGCACGGGAATCGCCTTTAGACCCATACGGCTGAAGATGCGCAGATAGGCACGGTACATGTTGATATAGGTCTCTTCCGCCGATGCCTTATCCGTGTGGAAGGAATAGGAGTCCTTCATCAGGAATTCACGGCCACGCATCACACCGAAACGTGGGCGAATCTCATCGCGGAACTTCCATTGGATCTGGTACATGTTGAGCGGCAGTTCACGGTAGCTCTTCACGTTTTTGCGGAAGATATCGGTGATGACCTCTTCATGGGTCGGCCCGTAGATCAACGTGCGCTCATGGCGGTCGACTGCTTTCAGTGTTTCCGCACCATAGCCCCCACGACCCGATTCCTGCCAGAGTTCAATCGGTTGCATGGTCGGCATGATGAGCTCTAAAGCACCCGTGCGATCCATCTCCTCGCGGATGATCTGTTGGATATTACGGAGCACGCGCAGCCCCAGTGGCAACCAGTTGTAATTTCCTGCAGAAAGCTGACGGATCATACCTGCGCGGAGCATCAATTTATGGGAGACAACCTGTGCTTCAGAGGGATCTTCTTTGAGAACGGGGAGAAAATATCGGCTACTACGCATGCTATTAACGCTTCCTTAAGAAATGGTATCTATGATTGGTGTTTATAGTCATAAATCCGCACAAAGGAAAGAGCGATGAGTACAAAGCTAACCGGCTGGCAGAAAATACAGAACGAACTTTCCCCGAACCGATTCGAGGTGGTACCGGGACTCGGCATATCCGTGGTTCTGCGTGACTATGGTGCCCGCACCTATCCGAGCGACCAGGACACCACCCGCTGCCAGATAATGTTTACACCGATCGAGCCGGCAGTTGCAGGAACCGAGGCGATTGAAACCGGTATCCACCGTGTACTCGCAAAAGCCTTGTTCAATCTTCTGCAGGATTTAGACCCGAAACCTACTCTGCAAACAGAAAGCGGCACGATAGGCGTCGTACTCACCAAGCAACAACTCAAAGTCGCCTCGCGCACCGATAAAAGCGAATTCGAATTCCACCTCGAGAATCAAGCGAAAGTACTCGCCGCAAAATACGGCAGTCTTGAGAAATTAGGCGAACTGCTCGAAGAGGCTGGCATCAAAGGGGCAAAACTCGTGGTGGCACTGATCGGACCGCGCATCGGTGAGATCGCCAAAACCGCAGAATCGCCGAAAAATGCCGAAAAACCTGGCTATGTCAATAAGCGTCACGGTTGGGTAGACCAGACTGGCGGGACAACCAGCCGAGGCGGCAATGGTAAGGGCACCAGTGAGTGGGTACCAGGCTAATACTAGCCCTTTACATAACTTCCTGGCGCATCTTCGATCGGATTCTTCGGCACACGCGCAGGTACTTTCTTGCCGACAAAGCCGGTGCTTTCAATCCAGCGCTGCCAATCTTCCCACCACGAGCCTTCATGCGGTGTGGATTTATCAAACCACTCATCCGGCGTCGCCGGCAACCGCTCGTTCGTCCAGTAACCGTATTTCTTTTTCACCGGTGGATTGACCACCCCTGCGATGTGGCCAGAACCCGAAAGCACGAAACGGATCGGACCCTTATAGATACTCGTCGCGGCATAGGTCGATTTCCAGGGCGCGATATGGTCACCTTGGGTGGATAACATGTAGGCAGGTGTTTTAATGTTCCTGAGGTCGATCGGCACACCGCACATGCTTAGCGCTTTCGGCTGCACCAGCTTATTCGTGAGATACATATTCCTTAAATAGAAACTGTGCATCGCTGCCGGCAGACGCGTGGAATCCATATTCCAGTAAAGCAGATCGAACGGGAATGGGTTTTTCCCCATGAGGTAGTTATTCACCACGAACGACCAGATGAGTTCGTTGGCGCGGAGCATATTGAAGGTGGTGGCCATCTTATCGCTTTCAAGATAGCCCTTCTTATTCATATGTTCTTCCATCTCGGATATCTGACCTTCATCAATGAAGGCACCGATTTCACCTGGCTCTGAGAAGTCGACGAGCGTTGTGAGATAGGTGATGGATTTTACCGAATCCGCCTGCTGTTTTGCAGTTAAGTACGCAAGT
Organism: Pseudomonadota bacterium; assembly: GCA_010031735.1. Lineage (GTDB taxonomy): Bacteria > Pseudomonadota > Alphaproteobacteria > Rickettsiales > RGZB01 > RGZB01. The sequence goes on from RGZB01000003.1 coordinate 6,310, forward strand.
GCGCTTGCCATCAACGTGCCGCCGATGCAATAACCAATCACGTTGATTTGCTTCTCGCCGGTCGCTTTTTTTACCGCCTCGATGCCGTCGAGCGCACCTTCTTTCATATAATCTTCAAAACTTTTATTCGCGTGGCGTGCATCAGGATTCACCCAGGACGTGATGAATACCGTATGGCCTTTATCCACCAGCCATTTTACGAACGAATTCTCCGGCTGCATGTCCAGAATGTAGTACTTATTGATCCACGGAGAAACGATCAGGAGCGGCGTTTCATACACTTCCTTCGTAGTAGGGGTGTACTGGATGATCTGCACAAGATCGTTTTGGAACACGACCTTACCCGGCGTCATCGCGATATTGCGACCGAGTGCAAAGGCATTCCTATCCGTCATGCTGATACGAAGAATACCATCGCTGGTTTTCATATCTTTCAGCAGGTTTTCCATACCTTTCACCAGGTTCTCACCGTTACTCTCTACGGTTTTTTTGAGTACTTCTGGATTGGTGAGTAAAAAATTGCTGGGAGAGATCGCGTCGATAAATTGGCGCGAGAAGAAATTCAATTTCTGCTGTGTCTTCGGGTCGATATCGTGCGCACTGGCGATGGTACGTTCCAAGGTGCTGCTAGTCAGCACGTACGACTGTTTCAGGAAATCGAACAGCACATGGTTCTGCCACGCTTCGTCTTTGAAGCGACGGTCTTTATCAGAAGGATTATAGAGCGGTGCCGCCGGATTGCCCATAAAACGGAGTGAGGCATTCGCGGCAATGCGCGACATCTCGTAAAAATATTCCATTTGCATGCGGACGAATTCGGTTGGGTTCTCCATCAAGCGGTTCCAGAGGAAACCGAAGGCTTCACTGACACTCGAAGGAATGCTGGTGTAAATATCTTCCGGCTTTTCATGCATCACCATTTCGCTCGCCACCTCGCGGTAACATTCCATGGCTTTCATGATATTTTCGGAGAATTTCTCGACGTCCAGAACGGGCGGATTCAGTTCCTTTGTACCTTGTTTTTCCTGCATCGAGTTGCCTTATCGTGTTGAAAGTGCTACGGTAGCACCGTTTTGAATGACTCACAATTTAAATGCGTCTAGTCTAAAGGTTTATATGCGCCGCACTCTTTGCCTGCTTGCCACCCTTGCTTCACTCAGTGCATGTTCATGGGCAGACAATCTGGGTAAAAGCATGCCGACGTATGGCAAACCTTGCGAAGGGTATTTCTGCATTATGGGCGATGATAGCAGCCCCAAGCCGCAAAGCTCCGGCTCTTCCGGTCGTTACTCTCCTTCTGGTTCGACGTATGGATCCACTCCTTCTTATGGTTCTACACCGCCCTCTTATGGCTCTACAACACCTTCGTATGGCTCTGCTCCGTCTTACGGCGCGGGCTCTTATGGTGCAGGCAATTCTGCGCCGCCGCCGATGCCCGCTCCGCCGCCATACGGTACCCGTCCGCCGATGCCGGCAGGTTCTACGCCTGGTGTAGCGCAGCCTTACGGTGAGCCGTCACCTTATGGCACCACTCCGGGATATCCCGCACGCTAATCCCACTTACACATTGTAATAGCGCTCGAATTTCGGTAGAATACCTGCAAGTAGCGGGTATATAAATCAGGTAGATACATATGAAACACCGTGTAAAGAACTTAGCCTTGGCTTTTGTTTTGGGTGGCGTGCTTTTCTCTGCTTCCAGTGCATGCACACGCTTTGACATCACCAAAGCCCCACTGTACGACGATGTGCTCGTGGAAGAACCCTACAAAGAAACCGGTCCTCGCCGCTTCCCGTCGGACAATCCGTCACAGCTGCCGCCGAACTACCGCAAACCCGTATTCAACAACGATCTTCGTGATAAGCAACGCGCCGCGTATGCGACCGCACCCACCGGTCCGGTGGATGTAAGGCCGCGTTTGCTCGAACAACCTACACCGCCGGCAGGTTATTCACCGCCGCCGTATCCACAACTGAATACGGTGCCACCAAACGCGCCGTATCCGCAAATGATACAGGGTGCACAAGCAACACAATCCGAACTCACGAAAGCACGTGATGCGGCACAAGGCACGATGCCGGCACCGGGTATGATGCCACCGCCAGGTGCAATGCCTCCTCCGGGTGCAATGCCGCCGCCGGGCGCACCACTCCCGCCACCGGGAACGCCAGGATTCCCACCGCCGCCTCCGGGTATGATGGCTCCACCGCCACCGCCGCCAGGCATGGCACCACCACCGGGCATGCCGGCATTACCAGGCTCGACGGGCGGCTATGTGCCAAAACCGAGTGGGTCACTTGAATTCGATAAACCGAAAGCTACCAAGCGTATCGAGCTTGCCGCGAACTTCGAGCCAGGAATACCGCCGCCTGTGTTATTTGATGGGGAGGCTGAAGCCGACCTCACTCCTAGTGCAGGTGCCGAGCCTGCTTCTACTATGCCCGCCGCTTCCCAAAATAATCTAACTGCCAATTCCCTCCCCTACGTTCTTCCTGTGCCGGCCCCACTCGAAGCACCCAGCCTGCTTCCGAAACCGCTGCCCCCAGAACCGGTAGCGACGAACGCGCCACCGCAAAATACCCGTCCGCTCAATGCCCCGCCGGTTGACCCGAAGGGCTTTATGTCGGTCGATAACGATCCCACTCCTCGCGATAATACACCCGAGCCTGTTGGCTTATCGGGCGTTCCTTTCCCGAACGTCCCGCCGGATCAACCCTTCGTAGAGGGCCCGGAAGAAGAGGTGACCGCGTATTACGATGGCCCTGAGTTCGTTCCGCCCGATGTACCAGAGCTGAATGCGAAAGAAAAAACCCATGAGTTTGGTCGCCCACAACCGGGTGGCCCGGATGGCTCCCACTCGACTGAAATGAACCAGGTGGGTTATGGGGATGATCCGGATTTATACAATGAAGAACCCTTCCAGCTGAAGCCATTTGAATATAACAACGCACCGAAAGTGAACCGTCCGGTATTCAAATTCGAGCAGAAGAAAGTGACCCGACTGAAGAAGCGCAACCACGAAACCACCTTCATCCCGGAATACCGTTATACCGACCCGAAAATCGGTGGCCCGACGGATAGTGACTATTACGGCTACAATTACTTCCAGAATCGCTAGAAAATCCTTGATATTCTCTGCAATCTGCCTACAAAGGAATAAACCCCTTTTTGTTAGCGTTTAATACCATGCCAAGAGAGTTCCAGCGTATCAAGAATCTGCCCCCCTATGTTTTCGCCGAAGTGAATAAAATCAAGGCGGAGGCAAGAAAGGCCGGGAAGGACATCATCGATTTCGGCATGGGTAACCCCGATTCGCCGACCCCACAGCATATCGTCGATAAGCTGAAGGAAGCGTCAAGCGATCCGCGTACGCACCGCTATTCGCTTTCGGTGGGTATTCCTGGTTTGCGTAAGGCAAAAGCGGCCTATTACGAGCGCCGCTTCGGCGTCACCCTCGATCCGGAAACGGAAGTGATCGTTACCATCGGTTCCAAAGAAGGCCTCTCTTCGCTTGCGACTGCAATCAGCAAACCGGGCGACACCATTATCGTGCCAAACCCGCACTATCCAATCCACGCATTCGGGTTCACCATCGTCGGCGCGAAAGTGAAATACATCAATAAGAATTTCTCTCTTACACCGAAAGAGCGTGATCAGGATTTCCTGAAGCAGCTGAAAAAGATTGTCGAGAAATCGAAAACCAAGCCGCTTGCTGTCATCGTGAACTATCCGTGTAACCCGACGGCAGAGACCACGACGCTCGCATTCTACGAAGAGCTCGTCGACTTCTGCCATTACCACGATATCCTCATCATCTCCGATCTCGCCTACAACGAACTCTATTTCGATGGCAACCCGCCGCCTTCCATCCTGCAGGTGAAGAAAGCCCGCGATATCGCGATCGAATTCACCACCATGAGTAAAACCTATTCCATGGCGGGCTGGCGTGTCGGTTTCGCGGTCGGCAATAAAGATATCATCTACGCGCTCAAGCGTATCAAGTCCTATCTGGATTACGGTGCATTCGCTCCTGTGCAGATCGCAGCGACCGCCGCATTGAACGGCCCGCAGAAATGTGTCGAGGATCTGCGTAAACTCTACAAAGAGCGCCGTGATGTGCTGGTAAAAGGCCTGAATGATGCAGGTTGGCCGGTAGAAGCGCCACCGGCTTCCATGTTCGTATGGGCGAAGATTCCTGATAAATTCCTGCATATGGGTTCGGTCGAGTTCTCGAAAAAACTCATCACCGATGCGGAAGCAGCAGTGGCACCAGGCCTTGGCTTTGGTGAAAACGGCGATGAATATGTCCGTATCGCATTGATCGAGAACCTGCAGCGCTCCAAACAGGCTATCCGCAACATCAAACATATGATTCAAAAAGGCTAGGCCGTGAAAGCAGTAAGCAAACCCCTGCGTATCGCGATCGCCGGCCTTGGCACCGTGGGTGCGGGCACCTTCTCGATCCTTACTTCAAAATCGCAACTCTTACAAAAACGCGCGGGTAAATCCATCGAGGTGGCCGCAGTCTCTGCACGCAGTAAGGCGAAAAAGCGCAATGTAAAGCTCAACAAGACCAAATGGGTGAATGACGCACTTTCCCTTGCCTCCATGAAAGAGGTGGATGTTGTTGTTGAACTCATCGGTGGCGCAAGCGGCGTTGCATATGAACTCTGCAAGACCGCCCTTAAGAACAAGAAATCCGTTGTGACAGCGAATAAAGCAATGATCGCAGCGCACGGTTTGGAGCTTGCGACACTCGCAGAAAAGAACGGTGTAAAGTTACTCTGCGAAGCAGCAGTGGCGGGCGGTATACCACTCCTTAAATCCATCCGCGAAGGTTTGGCAGGCAATACCATTTCCCGCGTGGCCGGCATCTTAAACGGCACTTGCAACTATATCCTGACCGCCATGGATGAAGAAAAACGTAGCTTCGATGACGTACTCAAGGAAGCACAAAAATTAGGTTATGCAGAGGCCGACCCAAGCTTTGATATCGACGGCATCGATGCCTCCCACAAACTCTCGATTTTAACCGCCCTTGCTTTCGGTTGCCCGGTGAATATGAAGGCCATGAGTGTCGAAGGCATTACGAAGATCACACTCTCCGATATCGCATATGCCGGCGAGCTCGGCTACAAAATCCGCCTGCTTGGCATCACGGAACAAACCAAACACGGTATCTTGCAGCGCGTCCATCCCGCGATGATTCCGCTATCCTCCCCGATTTCGCGTGTGCGCGGCGTACTGAATGCGGCTACGATCTCTACCGACTCACTTGGCAACCTTTTCCTGGAAGGTGCCGGTGCGGGTGCAGGCCCCACTGCTTCCGCAGTGGTCGCCGATATCGTGGATATCGCAGCAGGCCGTGGCACCAACACATTCAATATCCCTGCGTCAGAACTCAAGGCCGGTAAATTCACTGATATCAAACATCGTACGGGTGCTTACTATCTTCGCCTCACCGTAGCAGATAAGGCTGGCGTACTTTCCGCGATCACCAAGGTCCTGAGCAAAGAGAAGATCAGTGTCGAAACGCTGCTGCAGCCCGCAGCGCAAGGCGGGAAACGCGCAGAGATCATCATCATCACCCACACTACCACCGAAGCCGCTATGGAAAAAGCGCTTCACAAGATGCGCAAAATGGCGCATATCGTAGAACAACCGCAACGCATTCGTATCGAAGCATAAGGTAGACATATGGCAAAAACCGCGCATAAATCGAACAACATCCGCATGAATGAAGCATTCACGCTCGATCGTAACTTCGCGATGGAAGCCGTGCGTGTCACCGAAGCAGCGGCACTCGCCTGTTCCCGTTTCATGGGCCGTGGCGATGAGAAAGCAGCAGATCGCGCGGCAGTAAATGCCATGCGCGGCGCACTCAATACCTTATCGATCGATGGTACGGTCGTGATCGGTGAAGGTGAACGCGATAAAGCCCCGATGCTTTACATTGGTGAAAAAGTCGGTAGCGGCGGCGGTCCGGAAGTGGATGTGGCACTCGATCCACTTGAAGGCACCACCATCTGCGCCACCGGTGGTCCGAACGCACTTGCAGTCGTAGCACTTGCCGAAAAAGGCGGCTTCCTGCATGCACCGGATGTGTATATGGATAAAATCGCTGTTGGCGGCGGTTTACCGAAAGGTGTCATCGATCTCGATGATTCGCCTGCCGCAAACTTAAAGAATCTCGCGAAAGCGAAAAAATGCCAGGTATCCGACATTTGCGCGGTAATCCTGAAACGCGACCGCCATAAAGACCTGATCGCAAAAGTACGTGCCGCCGGTGCACGTATCCAACTCATCAATGATGGTGACGTGGCGGGTATCATCGCTGCTACGCGCCCGGAATCCGGCGTGGATATCTATTTCGGTATCGGCGGTGCACCGGAAGGCGTGCTCGCCGCTGCGGCTCTCCGCTGCACGGGTGGTCAGATGCAAGGCCGCCTGATTTTCGATGGCGAGAAAGAACAAGCGGAACGTGCGAAGCGTATGGGTATCAAAGATCTCAAGAAAAAATACACGATGGAGGAAATGGCCCGCGGCAACGTGATGTTCGCGGCAACCGGCGTCACGAGCGGCTGGATGCTCTCCGGCGTCCGCCGTTTTGCCGGTGGTGCGCAAACCCACTCCATCGTCATGCGTTCTGCAACCGGTACCACGCGTACCATCCATGCAGACCACAACTTTACCCGCAAAAAAGAAATCTGACCGCGCTTCGCATGCCATCTTCACGCTCGCTACCACCTTCGGTGAAGGGTGCACGCTGGCGTTTTGCCGAATCCAACGAAGCCTTGGCCCTCGCACATATACAGCATCATGACGTTCCCGATGTGGTCGGACGGATGCTCGCCCAGCGCGAGATTACCGTAGAGAACGCGACCCACTTTTTAAATCCTACGCTACGGCATTTCTTACCCGAACCTCTCCATCTGATCGATATGGAAAAGGCGGCAAAGCGGCTGCTCTTGGCCATCAAGAAGCAGGAAACGATCTGTATCTTTGGTGATTACGACGTGGATGGTGCAACTTCGACTGCTATGCTTGTGCGTTACCTGCGCAGCGTAGGTAACGACGCGCGCTTCTATATCCCTGATCGAATCTTGGAAGGGTATGGTCCCTCCACCACTGCACTCCTGCAATTGCGCAAAGAAGGCGTCGACCTGGTTATCACGGTTGATTGCGGTACGGTCGCATTTGAGCCCTTAGAGGCCGCCGCAAAGGCCGGACTCGATATCGTAGTGATCGACCATCACCTAAGCGAACATGCGGTGCCAACTGCCATCGCAGTCGTCAATCCAAACCGGATGGATGAAACCTCTAAAGAACGTAACCTCTGTGCAGCGGGAGTTACATTCCTGCTGCTGGTTGCCTTGAACCGCATGTTGCGTGAAGAAGGTTTCTTCAAAACCCGGCAAGAACCCGATTTATTATCCCTACTCGATCTTGCTGCACTAGGCACCGTATGCGATGTCATGTCACTCACCAACCTTAATCGTGCATTTGTCTCACAAGGGCTTAAAATCATGGCCAAACGTGGCAATATCGGCTTATCAGCCTTGGCTGATGTTGGGCGCATGGATGGCCCACCGAGTGTCTACCATCTGGGATTTATCCTAGGACCGCGCATCAATGCCGGTGGTCGCGTGGGGGAATCACATCTGGGTGCAAGACTACTCTCGACAGAGGATCCGGAAGAAGCTGCCGCGCTCGCTAAAGAACTCGACCGCTTGAACGCGGAACGTCAGCAAATCGAAAAGTCCGTTCTGGAGGAAGCAGCGAAACTTACAGAGTTACAGGCGAATAACCCTGTGGTCACCATTGCAGGTAAAGGATGGCATCCGGGCGTGATCGGTATCGTGGCGGGGCGCATCAAGGAACTGCTCGGCCGCCCCACAGCCATCATCGCCCTTGATAAAGGTATCGGTAAGGCCTCTGCCAGATCTATACAGGGTGTTGATTTCGGGAGCGCCATCACGGCTGCGCGCCTTGAGGGATTACTGCTTGCTGGCGGCGGCCACGCCATGGCGGGTGGTTTCACGGTGGAAGAGAAATTCATCCCGGAACTCGTACGTTTCTTCAATGAGCGGTTGGCAGCAGACGTCACACGTGAGACCGAGGAAAAAATCCTTACACTTGATGCCTCACTCCCACTTTCTGCGCTTACGCCGGAGCTGATGCAATCCTTAGAGGCACTTGCACCCTATGGTGTAGGGAATCCTGAGCCGCGCTTCGCCTGTATGGATGTACGCGTGGTGAAAGCGGATATCGTCGGCGAAAATCATGTCCGCGCGATCTTCACCGAACAAGGTGCAGCGGCCAATGGGAAATCACGCCTGAAAGCAGTGGCGTTCCGTTGTTCTGATTCTCCGCTTGGCCATACCTTATTGTACAGCAAAGGTAAGAATCTACATATCGCAGGCCGGCTAAAGATGAATCGCTGGCAAGGAAATGAATCGGTCGAGATGCAGATCGAAGATGTGATTGTCGCAGATTAAGCGAGCTCAAGAACTACGCTATTATCACTAAAGCTAAAACGCTCTCTTAAGAAATCCCGTACTTCTTTTGGCGGCTCGCCGCTATGGCGAGCAAGCACGGCGGCCTGGAAATCCTTTGGGTTGAAGGAACCGGTTTCTTTTACCGTAGCCACGAGCTTCTCCAGATTATCCATATGGATACCGAAATAGATGTAAAACGCCTCGCCGCTGCTATCCTTGCCTTTGGCAAGTACACAGCAAAAAAGGTTGTCCATATTCATTTGTTCGATGCGTGATAATTCCATGCCTAACAGCTAACCATGAATGGTGCGGGTGGTAAAGTAAAAAGGTAGAGATAGAGAACTACGGAGTACCCCTGCGAGCCTCTGCTGCCACACGTGCCGCCTTTACTTCCGCAGCTAGCGCACCAAGACCAGTAGAGCCTGCTTCCTTACCAAGTACGGTGAGTGCCGCCTCGAGTGCTTCTGAGAGCGCTTTCGGACCATGTTCTGCAATGGCATCTTTATGCCTGCGGATCGTTGCAAGATCGGTGCCGCTTACCGGTGAGTCCACTGCATCGGCCAGGCGTTTCACGGCTTCTTTCAATTCATCGAACTGAGGCGTACTGATCGCGGTTTCAAGTGCTGCTGTAGCACCGGAACGATTGAGTAAGTTACTTTCCACCTCACTCATCAATCGTTTACCCACCTCAATATTCTCAATTGCCTTTGGATGGATACCAATATCTTCTAAGCCCCTAAGATAGATTGCAAGGTCAGCCGGCTTCACTTTGCCTTCCTGTACCTGCCTTACGATCAGTTTTTCCAGTGTTTCTATGGATTGTTCCGTCGCACCATAATCACCCAGCAACTTCTTCACCGGACCAAAATCATTGAGACGATTAGCACCTTCACCCGCCACATAACCCGTAAGCCAACCGCCGATGGCAGCGCCCGCAGCACCAAATACGCCGGAAAGCAAACCGCCGCTTGCAAGTCCACCCACAAAACCGATACCACCGCCAACGGCAGCACCGACATTGCCCCAACGGCCTTTGGACTCTTCTTTCTCGCGCACGACCGCTGAGAGCTGGAAGGTGCGTTTTAATTCTTGTGCAGCATCGAACAATTCTTTTTTGCCGCCAAAGCTTGCAGCAGACACCGTATCCCTTTGCTGCAATTCTTGGCGCAGGAGACCTGCGATCTCTTTTCTATCATGGCGGCCAAGGCCAGAACACCTGCATTCCATGACAGCAATCGCCATCTCTTCCGGCGTACGGATTTCATGTTTCTTGCGGACCAGATCTTTATACGCACCCACGTCCTTACCTTCGGTCATGGCTTTCTCGATCTGGGCGATCAACGCCACCGGGTTGTCGAATTCCCCTTTTTGCAGGGCGGTCACCAAATAATCCCTGAGACCATTCACCGCCGCCACCTTGGGTGCAAGTTTTTCAGGACTGATATAGTGGTCAAGACGCGAAGAGCCTTCGTAGACCAGTTTCCCAATCGCTGCACCAATCAGTACGTTCAAGGGAAACGTGGGTAATGTCGCAACGAAGGTCGCAAGACCAAAGCCCCAAGCACGTTTGTTAGCGCGTGAATCGATCTCATCAGCCGCATCATTGGTCACATGCTGACAGGCATAGACCATATCACCAGTGAGTTTTTTAAGTATATCATTGTCCAACACGCCGCCTAAAACGCTGTCTTTTTTCGGATCGGCAGGTGCTTTCGCTGGTTTGAGTGCCCCCAGCGCTTTATGGATATCTGCCGGTCGCGCATTGGCATCTAAATAGTCGCATAAATCTTGAGCAGCGCCACCATTGACGGCAATAGACATTTCATTGCTTATCGGATCCTTGGAAAGTACGTAGCCTTTCCCTTTGGTGACTCTTTTGAGGAATGCATCTACTTTCGGATCGACCGCACCGCCTGTGAATGTTTTTCCAATTTCTTCTGTAAGAAGCTCCGCATCCGATTTAACCCTAGACCTTGGCGCAAAAGCAGCCGTGTTCGCTGCAACCACATCATTAAGATCATCATATTGCGCTTCAGGAAGCCCCGTTGCACGTATACTATTAATGAAATCCTTGAAGGTGGGATGGGTACGTGTATTCAGCTCGATTTCAAAATCGCCAGTACCGGTTTGTGAAATATCAATGACGGTGTGACCCAGTGCGTTTGCCAATTCTCCAATGATCACTTCTGCATCGGGATTGCTGAGATCCAGAATAAGCAGTCTCGCTTTGAGCGCTTGTATTTGTAAAGCATTGGGAGCAGCCATAAAGCACCTGTCCTGAATTTGTCTAAAGGCAGGATATCCTATGTCTGTTAAATATTTATTACTTATCGGGGGTTAGAGCGATATTTATCTTTATCTGATGCAATAAGGAGTCTTTATAATTTATTGTTATATATCAATATCTTATAAAGAATCAAGAAACTTCAGGAGCGCTGCGCGGTCTTGTTTCGGCATCGCAAGGAACATCTGCTTTGCTTTCTCTGCCTCGCCACCGTGCCAGAGGATTGCCTCCTCCAGATTACGCGCCCGCCCATCGTGCATGAAATTCGTATGGCCGTTCACCGTATAGACAAGTCCGATACCCCAGAGCGGTGGCGTACGCCATTCATTTCCATTCGCCTGGTAGTCCGGCCTGTGATCGGCAAGCTGGTCGCCCATATCATGCAGCAGCAAATCGGTATATGGTTGGATACGCTGGTTCGAAAGTTCCGGCACTTCGTGTGTACCCGTTTTCATATTCGTGCGGTGGCATACCGCACACTGCGTGGTTTTGAAAAGTTCTGCCCCATGCTTCACATCCAGATCATCGATATGGCGTCGCGCAGGTACCGCCAATGTTTGTGAATAGAACACGAGTTTCCGCAGTTGTTCATCCGACATCTCCGGCTCACCACCGCTGACTGCCGCTTTGCACGCAGTCTGGGGTTCAGGGCAATTCTGCTCAGGGTGTAAGGAGGTCGTGATTCCGATGTCACCTTGCGCAGCCGCCGCATCCTGAAGCCTCAAGGTCGCAACATTCGCTTTCCAACCAAAACGCCCCACGACGCGTTTACCATTCTCATTCGGCACCATGTTGGGACGGCCTGAAATTCCATCACCGTCTTTATCATCAGGATCGGCGAATGAAAGAATCGTTTTCTCCGGAATCGCTTCAAGCAAGCCAAGGCCGTGCATGGGTGGTGCAACACGCGGTGAGAACAGCACACCATCATCCATCGGACCGAAGTTCATCTCGCTGAATACATAACGCGGCTTGCGGAGAGAATAGGGTGTGCCGTCGGCATAGGTACCCGGCATCTCATCGTAATAGATCGTCGCACGGCCTTCTGCAGATACGCCCGTGATGGAAAGATTGTTGAGCTGCAAACCATAAGCGGGATGCGGTTTCGGGCCGCCATCTTCTGCCATGCCTGAAACGCTTACGCGCAACAACATCGAATTCATCGGCTCATCCGGATGAAGCGGCGGTCTTCCCCTGCCGTCCTTGAAATGGCAGCCAGAACAGGAAACGCGGTTGAACGTGGGGCCAAGACCATCGAGCGTGGTAACGGATGCCGGTGCCTGCACCCAGTTCGTATTGAACATCTTGTTGCCGAAGGTGAAGTCGCGGAGTTTTGGTGTAGCAAGATTATTGGCCGGCTTTGCGAAAGCATCGCGCGATTGGTTGAATACCGTGCCCTCACCCCCGGAATGTGGATCAGGCGGCACGGTGAGGGTATCGGTGCTGCTGGCCATAAAATAGAATATGCCCGCTACGAACATCAACATAGCGGGCCACTTCAGGACAGAGAGTGATGTTAACTTATATTTTTGCACGCCAGCTGGCTGCCATTTCTTTGCATGAAGTTATCAACTGTGCGGTAGGATAAAGAAAATAATATCCCTTACAGGTTTGTTCGAGATAGCCTTGCTCAAGTAGAATATCCAGTATATCGCTCGAACTATTTTCTATTCTGCCGATACTAATCTTGCTCCCCGGAGAAGCCTTCTGCAGCACATTGAACAACTCTGGAAAGTCGTCTTTCAATGCAGCAGCGAAACGATCTACATGATTGGTTAATCTGACCATATGCTACTCGCTCACGATATCGGCTTTGACACCGAGCACCCGGCCTGCCTGCTTCAGAAGATCCGCTTCTTTCTGCAAGGAAACCACCGCAGCTTCCATTTTTTTGCGGCCTTCGCTGTCTTTCGGACTCGCAAGGACTTTCGTATCAATCGGAACCGGCAGAGATGCAATCAACTTCTTGGTTTCAGCGATCTGTGCCGTGAGTTTATCTGCAAGTGCTTTATCTTTTGCGGCAAGCAGCGCATCGATCCCTGCACCCTTCACGCTGCCATAATGACCGGTATATACATTCTCGATACCTTCCGCATTATAGATGAAATCATTGTGTGTGTTATCGCTGAAGCAGGAGTGTTCGTCTTCCTGATCACCGGAATCAAGTGCCGTTGCCATACGCTCGGAGGAAAGCTCGAAACCGCTTAACGTCGCAAGACCAGTCATGATCTTACCGAGTGATTCTTTCGGATCAGCCGCGATGAATTTCTTCGCATAGTTGTCTTTGTTCGGCTCCCAGCTCGTGACCAGGAAGTCCAGGTCTTCCACCAGGATATCGGTGACTGCTTTGAGATACTCACGGCGGCGTTCTTTGATTTTGTCACCTTTCGCATAATCAGAGGACGGGCGGTTGCCAGGACCATCCGCGCTTAAATCCTGACCCCAGAGGAGGAACTCGATCGCGTGATAGCCGGTAGAGACATTCGCTTCGTCATCCGCCTGATTCTTTTCTTTTAAGACCGCTTCAGAGATTTTGATTTTCTCATCCTGGATGATGCCGGATTTCGGATTACCCTGTACATAATCGATATAGGCTTCATTGAGCGGCCAAGCGTTAAGCCTGCCTTCCGGACCCTCTTCTTTTTTATCCTGACTCACGAAATCGATCGGACCTTCATAGAAACGGAATGCTTCGGTCTGGCCATACGAGTTGCGAGAAGCAAGCCACGCATCTTTTGCCGCTTTCAATGTAGCATCGTTCGGGTTCGCTAAGAGGGCATCCACCGCTTTCTGGAGTTTCTTTGCATCTGCATATGCATCTTGGTAGTTGGCATAGACCAGCTTCGCGTAGGTTTCGACCTGTGCCTTGCCGGAGATATCCGCAGCAGGTACCGAAGCAATGGAGGCGCAGTAAACAGCAAGGGACAGGACAGCCACTAGACACTTTTTCATATTTCCTCGATTGATTATGCAGAGATCAGCACTGCAATTTGATAATATTGATAATCACTATCAACTATATCCATATCTGTCAACTGAGAAATGCGCATAAAAAAGCCGACCAGTATTTCTACTGCCGCCTATTCATCAGAGCAGCTGCCGGAGCCCGGGGCCTACAGTCCCCGGCTTCCAGGCATATCTTCACCGTGATATCCGGCCGAAAGCACCGAACTCATGCAGAGGCTGAAAGTGAAATTCGAGGTGATATGGAGTATTTCAAAACGCCTGTCGGTTGACCCCGAAGATATGAAGCCGTTTATACAGGATATGAAGAAGAACCTTTAAGAAAAAAGGTTGGTGGAGGTGAACGGGATCGAACCGATGACCCCCTGCTTGCAAAGCAGGTGCTCTCCCAGCTGAGCTACACCCCCACTAAACCTTAGAGAAAAGCCGTATAATCGGCCTTGGGAAATGGGTTATAGTGAGGTCTTGGTATATTGTCAAACGCTTTCCTTACAGATTTTGCCATGCTGATTTTTAAGGCATTTGCCCGCTTATTAATAGACCAGCACCCAATTTGATTGACAAAAAACGCCGGAAAGGCTAAAAAACCTCATCTTTTTCCCTCCCAAGCAATCGTTTTCTTAAAAGTGAGTTACGCCATGAACCTACCTCTTATGCCTAAAGCAACCGCCGTATGGCTGATTGAAAACACCACGCTTAGCTTCGACCAGATCGGCGCATTCTGTGGCATGCACCCGCTTGAAGTGCAGGGTATTGCAGATGGCGACGTGGCAACGGGCATCCTTGGTGTGGATCCGGTAGCAGGCGGCCAGGTGAAACTCGACGATATCAAACGTGGCGAAAACGATCCGAACTACCGCCTGCAAATGATCGCGAAAACCGAAGAATACATCATCCAGCAGCGTAAGAAGAAATCGCGCTACACGCCGATTGCGCGCCGCCAGGATAAACCGGACGCGATCGCTTGGATCATCAAGAACCACCCAGAAATCAACGATGCCCAGATCGCGAAACTCATCGGCACCACCAAAAACACCATCGCAACGATCCGCGACCGTTCCCACTGGAACACTTCCCACATCCGTCCGCGCGATCCGGTTCTCCTTGGCCTCTGCACGCAGACGGACCTGCACGCAGCCATCCAGAAGGCCGCTGATGTGCACCGTAAGATGCTTGAGCGCCAAGAAAAAGAAGCCCGTAAGTCTTCCAAAGGCAAAAAGCCGGCACAAGCGAAATCATTTGCAGCTGATCCGGAAGCTCCGACCCCTGCGGGCGGCGGCGACGAACAGGCTGCTTAGGCCAGCGAAAGCCCCGTGAGCGCCCCGCACGATATCGATGTACTTTCCGCCCATGTCGAACATCTGGGTAAGGGTAAGGTACTTTGTATCGGCGATCTGATTCTCGATCATTTCATTTATGGTCAGGTTTCCCGCATCTCTCCGGAAGCACCCGTGCCAATCCTGCAGATCGCGCGCGAGACTTCCATGCTGGGTGGTGCAGGGAACGTCGTTCGGAACATCCTCTCGCTTGGTGGCAGTGCTGCTTTTATCTCCGTCATTGGCCATGATGCAGCAGGTAAAAATCTTACGGCACTCGTAGGTGAGGAAAAAAACATCGAAGCCTACCTGCAACCCGAAAAAGGTCGTCTCTCCACGATCAAGACGCGCTATATCGCAGGTAACCAACAACTGCTCCGTGCCGATAAAGAAGTCACGGAAGCAATCAGCGCCGATACCGAAAAGAAAATCACGAGCCTCATCCGCACCCTAGTGCCGGATACTTCGGTGGTCGTGCTGTCGGATTATGCGAAAGGTGTGCTCACCGACACCATCATCAAAGAATCCATCACCGCAGCACGAAAAGCAAAGATCAAAACCATCATCGATCCGAAACGCCGTGATCTTTCGATTTATAGTGGTGCCAGCATACTGACCCCGAATGTCAACGAACTGGCGCTTGCAACCGGCCTTCCGGTGGAGACGGATGAAGATGTGGTGAAAGCTGCCAAGGCCGTTATCAAGAGATTTGATTTCGAAGCCGTGCTCGTCACGCGCAACCAAAAGGGCATGACGCTTGTTACTGCTACCGGCAAACATTTCCATTATCCTGCCGCAGCACAGGAAGTCTACGATGTCTCCGGCGCTGGCGATACCGTGATTGCAACACTCGCTATCTGCCTCTCTTCCGGCCTGTCGCTTGATGAGTCGGTGTTCTTATCCAATATCGCAGCGGGCATCGTGGTGGGCCGTGTGGGTACTGCAGCGGTGTACCGCACCGAACTCAAAACCGCTCTGCTCACCCACAATCTGGTCGCGGGCACACGCAAAATCCTGCCTCAGAAATCCGCACTCGCGTATCTCGCACGCCTGCGCGATTCCGGCAAGAAAATCGGTTTCACGAACGGCTGCTTCGATCTCATCCATCCGGGTCACGTCTCGCTGATGGAACAAGCGAAAGCTGCATGTGACGTGCTCGTCGTGGGGCTTAACAGTGATGATTCCGTGAAACGCCTGAAAGGTAAGGATCGCCCCGTACAGAACGAAATGTCCCGTGCACTCGTGCTTGCATCGCTCGAAGCGGTGGATGTGGTCATGCTCTTCCGCGAAGATACACCGATCGAACTCATCAAAGCCATCAAGCCAGACGTACTGATCAAAGGCGCGGATTACACGGTCGATACCGTGGTTGGCGGCGATTTCGTGCAGAAATATGGCGGGAAAGTATTACTCGCGAAACTCTCCAAGGGTGAGAGCACGACCAATATCGTCAAAAAATTAGCGAAATAGATACACGCCGATCACGATCAACAACATCAACACCATCATCAGTACCACGCTGCTGATCGTACGCGTTCGCGCAAGCAACCCGTTTTCGCTTCCATAGACTCGCGCGTGTGCAGTGATACGAAGCATAAAGCCCTTCCCCACGATCTGCACCATCTCGACCAGCATGTTCCAGACAGATTCTACTTTCATCAATAGCTGCACCAGTGTTTTACGGTAAATGATATCCATATCTGGCAATGGTTTCTGTACTTTAGAGAACCACGGCAGCATTCGGTAAAAAATCACCATACTTACTGCCACCAAGATGAGCTGTTTGAAAACACCATGCACATCATAAACGTTAAAGGAAAGCTTTGCTGGCAGTAGTGGCAACAGTAACGTCGGGTATAGTCCAAGGACCATAAGCATAAGCGCACCCAACACACAGGCCGCAACTTGCTCTGGTAGAATCGCCTTTGCATTTCTTTTGTCAGTCGACCCAAAACACAGGGACCAAGGAAATAAAAAGTGCGCGACACCCAGTACCACACAGGAAGAGATAAACAACGTAACAGCATGCAATCCTTCACTGATCGCTGCCTTAATCAGCAGTGTCTTAGTAAGAAAAGAAAACGAAAGCGGAAAGGCTACGGCGCACATCACTGCAATGACAATAGCAACACCAATTAGCGGTGATTGCTTAAAGAAGCCCCGCATAGCATGGATATCACGCGTGCCAGTCGACTGAATAGCGATGCCTGCTGCTACGAAGAATATGGCACCATATAGCATATGCGAAAGCGCCTGCATCACTACACTCGCCTGTGCAAGGGGTGTACCTATACTGACACCGATCACCATCACACCCAAACCAGACACCAGCAAGTACGACAATAATTTGCGTACATCTTGTGCGAACGCCGCATACAGGAACCCGTAAAGTGTCATAAAGACACCCACATAGAGTAGGAAATGGTTTCCCGTAAATAGCGTGAGCAACACGAAAATCGAAGCCTTTGTCGTGCACGCCGAGAGGAGTACGGCACCCGAAGGTGATGCCTCCGCATAGCTATCGGCCACCCAGGCAGAGAACGGGGGGGCTGCAACGTTGATGAGGACCGCCAGGGTAATCAGTATATCCGGCAACATATGGGAATCAGCGAAATTCTGGATATCCACTTCAATCGGAGTAAACGCACCCCCACTACCCAGTGCGAGCTTTGCTGTTACACCGAACAGTAGAAGTACACCACCCAGCACATGCATCACGGCATAACGCATACCAGCGCCGCCCGAATCTTTCATGCCACCATTCCAAATGAGCAGAGTAGCGAATAGGGCCATCAGTTCCCACGCAATCAGCAAGAAGAAATAATCCGAGGCATATACCACCATTACTGCAGCACCGGCGTACATATACCCGAGTGCGAGTTCACGCGGTTTGTTCGTGCGCATTCCCATAAGGCCTGCCATCCAGGCAACCAACGTAAATCCGCACGCAAAAAGCGTGCTGTAGGGCCGCACCATCACATCGTAAGCATCTACACCCATCATATGCAGGTGTAACACTGTTGGAGAAAATAAAATCAGTGCAGAAAGCGTTATCAATGGAAGTGCTACCACCAGAATATGGAAGAGTAACCCGCGCAGCATCAGCATGGCGATACCACCGAATAACAATATCAGCGCCGGTGAAAACATCTCACTCCCCCGCAACCAGTTTAGAGAGCCAGACAAATGTATCCGGCACGAAAAAGAGTACAATCACCAGGAAAGCTACAAAAAGATTTGCAAATACCATGATTGCAGGTGCTTCCTTCATCACGGATTTTTCTCTCGGCGGCAGGAAATACGCCTGATGGATAATGGGTAGAAAATAGGCAGCATTCAGTAATGTACTCACGAAAATAACGAGGACTGCAAAATAATGTTCTGACTCGAATGCCCCTTTCGATAGATAGAATTTACTGAGGAAACCTACGGTTGGCGGGATACCGATCATCGCAAGCGCCCCTACAGTGAAAGCAGCCATAGTAAAAGGCATGGTCCTACCAATACCACGCATTTCACTCACATTGGATTTATGCTGCGCGGTGTAGATCGATCCCGCAGCAAAGAATAAAGTGATCTTAGAACAAGCATGTGCGACGATGTGAAAACACGCTGCCATGATGGCGGTTTTGGTCGATAGCGCCGTAGCCATCACGATATAGGAAAGTTGGCTCACCGTAGAGTAGGCAAGCCGCAACTTCAGCGCCCCCTGCCGGAGCGCCTTCAGTGAAGCAAGTACGACGGTTACACCCGCTACATACACCATCCAATTGCTGACCCACGGCTCTTGGCGTGAAAGCATGAGCAGATTCGATGTTCCGAAAATATAGACCACGACCTTCAGAAGAGTAAACACACCGGCTTTTACCACCGCCACCGCATGTAAAAGCGCACTCACCGGTGCCGGCGCCACCATCGCAGCAGGAAGCCAGCGATGGAACGGCATCACGGCAGCCTTACTGACACCGAACACATACAAGGCGAGAAGAATACCCGTTACAAGTGGGCTTGCTTTTCCTGCGAGTACACCTCCAGGTTCGAAGTTGAGTGAGCCTGCGACATACCAGGTCCAGAGGACGGCCGGCAGCAAGAACGCCATCGAAGTACCGAGCAGTATGTATAGATAGGTTCGGCCTGCACGTTTTGCTTCCTCCGTACCGGAATGTACGACCAGCGGATAGGTGAACAGCGTCAGCAGTTCATAAAAGATAAAGAGCGTGAATAGGTTCCCTGCCAGCGCGATTCCCATGGTGGCAAAGAGCGAGAGTGCGAAGAAACCATAGAAACGTGAGAGATGCGCTTCCTTATTCGCGCGCATATACCCGATCGCATAAAACGTCGTCACTACCCAAAGCAGGGAAGAAACCAGCATGAATAATGCACTAAGGGGGTCGGCCAAGAACATGATGCTAAGGTTGGGTGCGAATTCTACAAGCGTCACACCGCGCGCCATCCCCCGCATCGCAAGCATGAGGAAATTCATGACATTGAAGAACAATAGAAGCGACGCTGTTATGCTCAGTACATTACGCAGGAATGGCTTCTGTAAGAAGAACGTCAGCACACCGCATAGCAGTGGAATGAAAAGGATGAGGTAGGTGATGAAACTGATGGCCGTGGAATTCATGGATACACACCAAACATAGAATAGGCAGCCCGTGCTGCAGAACCCAGCACCGGCGCACTATAAAATCCGAACAGGATATTCAGGAATGTCACCAGCGCCAGTGAGCATTGCATGGAAGCAGGCACGGCGCGTATTTTACCGCTTGAAGCACCGAAATACATTGTTTCCGCCACCTTCCAAATATATATCAGCGAGAGAATCGAACTCATGAGCACCAACACCAGTAGACCCCATTGTTTTGCCTCGAGTAACGCCTGCAACAACATCCATTTACTGATAAATCCTACCGTACCCGGCACCCCCACCAGACTGAGCCCACATACGATAAAACAGATGCAAATGAATGGCATGGATTTCAGAAGCCCAGCCATATCCTCGATCCGCACACTACCTTTGGCATAAAAAACGCAACCCACTGCAAGGAATAATCCCGCTTTTGAAAGTGCATGGGCATAAAAATGCGTGAGTGAAGCCGTAAGCCCCAATGACGTAGCAAGGGCAATGCCAAGAGTCAGATAACCGATATTGGCAATACTCGAAAATGCGAGGAGACGCTTGATATCACTCTGATAGAGTGCCGCGATCGAACCGAGCACAATTCCCAGAATAGCAACAGCAAACAGAAGAAATGCAAGCGGAATACTGAAGATGTCGGAGATGCCACTAAACACAGTGAACTGCAAACGCAGGAGCAGATAGACGCTCACTTTTGTTGCGGTTGCAGCAAGAAATGCCGAGATCAAGGAAGGGGCATGGGTATAACCATTCACTAACCACCCCTGAAGCGGAAAATAGGCGATCTTGAGAGCAAGGCCGATCAGCACGAAGGCGATGCCTGCATCCACGATCCTGAGGTGCGAGGCTTGCGGCAAACGTGTGGCCATATTACTGATATTAAGGGTACCCGTTGCAAAATAAAGGAAACCTATACCGATTAAGAAAAACGTGGCCCCGATAGTACCCTGTACAAGATATTCATAAGCTGCGGTAAGTGCTTTTCGATTCTGTCCCATGGCGATCAGCGCATAGGTTGCAAGTGAAGCGATTTCTAGGAATACATAAATATTGAAGATGTCGTTCGTTGCAGACATGCCAAGCAGGCCTGCTAGCATGAGCAGAAACACGGCATAGAAAAGCGACTGCTTATGTTCGGGTATTTCTGCCTCTATACTACGAAGTGCAAACGGTGCCATCACACATGCTGCACCGGAAATGAGCGGTAATAGATAGCTATTCAGCGCATCGATACGGTATTCGATCCCGATAGGCGCCGTCCAACCTCCAAGCATATAGGTAAGGCCATAAGGCGGAAGTCCGAGCGCTAGAAGAACCGATACTATAAACGTGATAAACATCACGGCCATAGCAAATCCCCACGCCACCCTACCCTTCATTAAAAAAGCCGTAACAGGCGCAGCGAGTAGTGGGATGATAACTTGTAAGATGGGGAGGTGCTTAGCGATCACGCGCGCCTCCGCCTGGCCCGCTTGCTATTGCCTCTATGTTTGATTTTGGTTTTCTGAGCCGGTTTGCGGACAGGAGCATTATCTGCGAGCAGAATCTCCTCTTCCTCCAGCGTACCGTACGCTTGCTTGATCCTTACTGCAAGTGCGAGACCCACCGCCAGTGTTGCCACACCTACGACGATAGCAGTCAGCATCAGCACATGAGGCAAGGGATTGATATAGTCGGTAGCACCGTCGCCTAGGATAGGGAAGCGTGCATCCTTCACATACGCCACCGAGATATATAGTAAAAGCACCGCCGTTTGGAAAATCGCAAGACCGATCAGTTTCTTGATCAGGTTACTGCTCGCGATCACGCCATAAAGCCCCACCATCATGATCACCACACTGACCCAATAGTTATAGTGATGGAGGAGAAAATAGCCAGAACCCATCTATTTACCCTTCATCTGGTCCGCATAGTCCGCGAAGCTATGGAAGAGCAGCAGCATCACAGAAAATACGGTGAGCCCCACGCCCGCCTCGATCAGGATGATACCGAGCACTTGACCCTGCGTTGCTGTCGGGAGCAGGAAAGAATAATCCAGATAGTAGGCATCGGCAGCAAAGGAAAAGGTGCCGGTGATCCCGTAAATCAAAACACCTGCTGCGGCGAGTTTGCGAAGCGCAGTAGCGGATACGACTTTCGTGAGCCTATCCAATCCGAATACCAATGCGTAGAGAATAAAGGAGGCCGCCATCACCACACCGGCCTGAAAACCACCGCCGGGGGTCATCTCACCATGTAACTGAACATAGAACGCCGCGATCATGATAAATGGGATGATGAATGCCGCCACAACGCGCAGTACGATATGTTCTTTCATTTCGTAAACTCCCTTGCTATGAATATCTATCACACTGCTGCCCAAATAAAAAACTTTATTGATGGTGCCCCATGCAAAAACCGCTCTATACCATATCACTTGCTGCCTTTCTGTCTGTTGCATTGCTCTTCTGCACTGGCGCGCACGCAGCCGATAAGAAAACCAAAGAAACAGCCATAACGATCTACAGTAAAGCCGGCGGCGGTGCGGTTTCCCCTGATATGTATCGCCCCCTTCCCGGCGGGCAGATGGGTTGGACAGGTAGCAGCGTTCCTGGCTATGCCATCGTACATGAAAAACGTGCCATTACACTTCCGGAAGCGAAAAGCACCGTACAATTCACTGATGTCGCGGCGCTCATCGACCCTACTACGGTCACCTTTGCCTCCCTCACCGACCCCTCCGGCACCAAAGTCATCGAACAGAACTACCTCTTTGATCTCGTCAATGGCGAAAAGTTGCTGGAGCGTTATGTCGGCGAGAATATCAAAGTCGATCAGGTGGTCGGTGATAAGGTCGAAAGCGTGTCCGGAAAATTGCTGAGTGCTGCGCATCCGTTGGTGCTTGAAGAGGTCGGTGGCAAAATCACGAGTTTGGGTAGCTACCAGAATATCCGTTTCCCGGAACTTCCGGGAGGGCTCATTACGAAACCCACCCTGTCCTGGCAGATACTTACCAAGAAAACCGGCGATCATATGGCCGATGTTTCGTATGAAACCGCCGGCATCACCTGGTGGGCGGATTACAATGCGGTATTCACCGATGGGAAAGACGCCAATAGCGGCATTCTTAAACTGAGCTCATGGGTGAGCATCGTCAATCAATCGGGTGCAAGCTATGACAATGCGAAACTGAAACTGGTCGCAGGCGATGTGAACCGTGCGCAGGCGCCTCAGCCCGTAGGACGTTATATGGCAAAAGCAGCCACAATGGAGTTGGCTGACGCCGTAGCACCAAACTTCGAAGAAAAATCCTTCTTTGAATTCCATCTCTATACGCTCTCCCAGCCGACCACCATCCCCATGAACACCACGAAGCAGATGGAGTTGTTCCCGAGTGCAAACAATATCGCGGTGGAGAAACGCCTGGTATATAATGGTGCACTCTTCCCGTATTACGGCGGCTTTAACAGCGACCGGAATTATGGCGCAGAGAACGGCAACAAGAAGGTCGATGTCTATCTTGCTTTCAAGAATAGCGAAGAGAATGGCCTCGGCATCCCCCTTCCGGCAGGCCGCCTGCGCATCAATAAGGTGGATAGCGACGATAACACGCAGGAATTCATCGGCGAAGACCGCATCGATCATACCGCAAAAAACGAAGAGGTCCTGATCAAGATGGGCAATGCCTTCGATGTGGTAGGCGAACGCAAGCAAGTGGATTTCCAGGTGGATAACACCCGCAAATGGATGAAAGAAACCATCGAGATCACGTTACGCAACCATAAGAAATCGGATGTGAAGGTCACTGCACATGAGAACCTGTACCGCGCAGCGAACTGGAAGATCACGAACGAGTCCGAAAAGTACGAGAAGAAGGATGCGAACACCATCGAGTTCACGACCAACATACCGAAGGACGGTGAGAAGAAAATCCGCTACAGTGTAGAGTATAGCTGGTAGTTTAAGCGACCTGGACAGGCGATATCAGCGTCGCGAGTGCCTGCTCGGTTTCATGCGCCCCCAGTTTCTTCGGCTTTGGAAGCGCTTTGAAACCCTTGGTGAAGCGGTCCATCGCCTGCTGGCTCATGAGGGGTGTGTTCTCCGCCACTTCGGCCTTCTCTGCCATCTTGCCGTTGCAGTGCAGCACTACATCACACCCTGCGTTGATGGATTGATGTACACGCTCCGCATAGCTACCGGAGAGCGCTTTCATGGAAAGGTCGTCGGTGAGCAATAAGCCATCGAATCCGATTTCATCGCGGATCACCTTCACCACTTTCTTCGAGTGCGTTGCCGGGAGTTTATCGTCGATTGCGGTATAGATCACATGCGCCGTCATCGCCCACGGGATATGCGCGAGTTCTTTGAACGGCACGAAGTCGGTTTTACGGAGCACCTCGAGCGGTGCATCCACCACCGGCAACTCGTGGTGGCTATCCACCTTCGTGCGGCCATGCCCCGGGATATGTTTGATGATGGGCATCACACCGCTATCCATCATGCCACGGCACACTTCGGTCGCGAGTTTCACGATCTGCCTCGGTTCAGTGCCGAATGCGCGGTCGCCGATCACATCGCTCATTCCTTTGACCAACAGGTCAAGCACTGGCGTACAATCCACATTGATACCCTGCGCCTGCAGTTCCATCGCTATCAGGCGATTGTTAAGATAGGTTGCCTCTTTTGCGGCCTTCTCATCTCGAGCCGCCAGTTTCGCATACACATCCGCCGGAACGGTCTTGCGCCAATGCGGTGGTCTAAGGCGTGCCACACGACCACCCTCCTGATCGATCAGGATCGGTACATCCTCGCGTCCACTGATTTCACGCAGCGAATCGGTCAATGCTTTGAGTTGTTTGGGTTCTTTGCAGCTGCGGGCAAAAAGAATATAACCGAGAGGATTATGTTTCTTGAAGAAGGCCCGCTCTTCTTTCGTGAGCTCGGTTCCCTCGACATCAATGATGAGCGCCTTCATTGCCCCAGCCATTAGCCGCCCACCACGATGCAGGCTTGTCCCTGATCGGCCAGATTCTTACAGACCGCACGGGCGTGCGAGGCGTTTTTCACTGGACCTGCCTGCAGGCGGTAGAAAATACCTTTTGCACCCAGATTCGCTTTCACCGCCGAATAATTCATACCGGAAAGATCACTACCAAAGCGCTTCGCGATACGCTTCCACTCTGCATCGACTTCCTTCACCGAACGGAAAGAACCGAGCTGGACACGTACACCGCTGATAGAGGCACTGGCCTTTTCAGACACCGTCGCTTTCACTGCTGCCGCTTTCTTATCCGCCTTAGAGCTTGGCAATACCGATTCTTTTTCTTTGATTACCACTTCTTTTTTAGAAGCACCCTTCTGCATGGATTTCGGCGTCGCTTTGGCTGCTTGCTCTACTTTCTTGCTGTCTTTATGCGGCTCTAGCGCCAATTTCTTTGCTTCCGGCTTCTTTTTCTCTTCAGCCTTTTTCGGGACGACTACCGCAGCAGGTTTCTTTTCTTCCGTCGGCGTTTCCACTTTCTGTGCTTCTGCCTGACTGTCGTGCATCATGGAATCCACGTTCTCGTCAAACGCACCCGCTTCTTTGGCTGATGGTTCTTTTGCTACGATGTCTTTCTTGTCGCCCTTGATCTGGATTTCTTGCGGCTTGTCGAGCGCAACTTTATCCGAACCTTTCGACTCGCCTGGTTCCTTAGCAGCCGTGTTCGCAGGTACTACTACTGGCGTGTTCGGCTCTCCCGGCGGTGCGATATCCATTTCATCCGGGAGTAGTGTACCTTGACTCGCAGCCGGCGATTTCGCTGTTTTATCGCCGGTCACCGCCATGGGCGATTCTACCGGCGTATTTGCATTCTCCCCTGCGTCGGTCGCACCTTCTTTCGGCATCGCTTTCCCGCCTGCAGGGTATTCGGATTTCAACTCGACTTTCGCCACCGGCTCTTCCGGAAGCGGCTCGACTACGGCAGTACCTTCCGGTTTCTTGCCTTCCGGATTCTCGCCGATCATGTTGAAGACTTCCTTGTCCGTGTTCGGAATCTCCATTCCACCCGGGTTCTGCGGCTTGATTTTGTAAGGGCCGGTTTCTGCCTTGAATACGGGGATTTCGTTCGGGTCACGCGGGGTTTTGCTGGATTGATATGCCAGGAAACCGAGCACGCCAAGACCCACCACGGCAGCAGACATGATCGCAAGCGGGATAAAATCTTTGAGCAGGCTTTTCTTCTCCGTAAGGGCAGGATTCTGCGCTACGTGAGGTATTTCAATTTTCTGGATCCGAAGTTCCGGAAATTGTTCATCAGCCATTTACATCTCCATCACGGGCTCAACGCCAATCACTTGCAGGCCCGCACGAATAGTTATAGCGGCCCCTTTAAGGAGCGCAAGCCTCGCCTGCGAAAGTGCCGTGTTGCCCTCGATGATAAAACGTAAGGTTGGGTCTTCTTTGCCACGGTTCCAAAGTGCATGGAAAGCGCCCGCCAGTTCCTGCAGGTAATACGGGATACGGTGCGGCTCCATATACTGCGCGGCCGATTCCACCGTACGCGGGAACTGCGCCATCACCTTAATGAGAGCGAGCTCTTCTGGTGCCGTCAGTTTCGCAATCACATCCGCACTCACATTATCGGCCGAGAGCGAAGTTGCGGCTGCATTCCTGATCACGGACTGGATACGCGCATGCGCATATTGTACGTAGAACACCGGGTTATCCTTGGATTGTTCTTTTACTTTCTCGAGATCGAAATCGAGCAGCGCATCCGCCTTGCGCGTCAACATGATGAACCGGAGCACGTTCTTGCCGACTGCTTCCAATACATCACGCGCGGTAAGGAACGTACCGGCACGTTTCGACATTTTGAGCGGCACGCCATTTTCGAAGAACTGCACGTTCGCATGGAACACCATATCGAACTGCACCTTCTTATCGGAAAGTGCTGCCACTGCCGATTTCAAACGCTTCTCATACCCCACATGGTCTTGCCCCACCTCTAAGATAAGGCGATCGTATCCCCGCTGGATCTTGTCGTAGTGATAGGCGATATCCGGCATGATGTAGGTCCACTCACCACTACGCTTTTTGAGCGGACGGTCAGAATCATCGCCGAATGCGGTGGATTTGAAGAGCGTGAGTTCCGCCGGTTCATAATCATCCGGCGCCTTACCGCTTTTCGGCGGCGGCAGGATACCTTGATACACCAGCCCCTTTTGCGAGAGTGCTGCGAAAGCTTCCTCGATCTTGCCCGCATCTTTCACCGCTTGCTCGGATGAGAAGATATTGTGCTCGATACCCATATCGAGAAGATCATTTTTGATAAGCGTCATCATGCTGTCCAAGGCGAATTCACGTACCAGCGGGAACCATTTGTGCTCTGGAACCGTGAGCAGTTCCTCATTGTATTTATGTTTCAGCCCCTCGCCCACCGGCTTCAGATATTCACCGGGATAGAAGCCTTCCGGGATGGTGATGTGCTCGCCGCACGCTTCGCGGTAACGCAGATAACTCGAGCGCACGAGTTTTTCCACCTGTGCACCGGCATCGTTTGTATAGTATTCTTTGGTGACATCATAACCTGTTTTGATGAAGAGTTCTGCGATCGCATCGCCCACCACCGCACCGCGTGCATGCCCGATATGCATCGGACCCGTTGGGTTCGCAGAGACATATTCCACGTTGATTTTCTGACCTGCACCCATCTCGGAATTACCGAAGGAGTTGCCGAGTGAAAGGATTTCTTTCAGCACGCTCTGCCAGACATTGGTTTTAAGACGCAGGTTGATGAAGCCAGGTCCAGCGATCTCTGCTTTCTCCACCTCAGGCAATTCACTTAATTTCTTTACAAGCGCTTCGGCTACTTCACGTGGGTTTTTCTTCGCAGGTTTTGCGACCACCATCGCAGCATTCGTCGCCACTTCGCCGTGCGAGAGATCACGCGGCGGCTCCGCGTTCACTGCATCGAAGGAAAGACCTTCTGGCAGCACGCCTTCTTTTTGCAATTCGGTCAGTGCCTTCAGCACTTTCTGGCGCATCAGCGCATAAATATTCTGTGTACTCATGATTTATTCGGGTCCAATAATTTTATAACCGGGATCAAAGATCCGTCGGTATTCTTCAAATGCAAAACGGTCGGTCATGCCGGCGATGAAATCAGCGACGACTTCCGCCGTTTGTTTACTACCGGGCTTTCCGGCAACCGCTTGCCAACGGGTTGGTAAACATTGTGGTTCTGCCAGGAAGAAGGCAAATAAGTCTTTCACCAGCCTGCCTGCTTTGCTCGTCATGCGGTTGACCTTATAATGCCTGTACATGCGTTTCATCAAGAACGCTTTTATGATGCGGTTATGTTCCTGCATGGATTTCGAGAAGGTGGCGAGCGGCACATCGAGTGAGCGCACATCATCTGCCGATGTCACCCCGTGTTTTTCGACCGCTTTCAGCGTGTTCTCGACTAAATCCCCGGACATGCGCGAGGTCATGCGACGTTTGAGCTCATGGATCAGGCGCATCTCTTCAAGCTTGGGATATTTCTTCTTTATTTCTGCGAGCACCTCACCCACGAGCGGCAGGTCGCGGATGTCGTTCAGTTTGAACAGGCGTGCCCGGAGACCGTCCTCGATATCATGGTTGTGGTAGGCGATATCGTCGCACAGTGCCGTCACCTGTGCCTCAAGCCCAGCGAACGTATGCAGTTCAAGATTATGCTTCGCGTTATATTCTTTCAGAACACGATATGTCGGCTTATCGGTCTTACGCTTGGTGATGGGACCGTTATGCTTTGCTACACCTTCGAGCGTTTCCCAGGTCAGGTTGAGCCCATCGAATTCCGCGTAAATCGTCTCTAGCGCCGTCAGGATACGGATAGATTGCGCATTATGGTCGAATCCACCGAAAGGCTTCATCACCTCTTGCAGGGCATCTTCACCCGCATGACCGAACGGCGGGTGGCCGAGATCGTGTGCCAGGGCGAAAGATTCCGCCAGATCGTCGTTGATCGCAAGCTCCCGCGCTGCCGACCGTGCGAGCTGTGCCACCTCAAGACTATGGGTAAGCCGGGTGCGGTAATGGTCACCCTCATGGTTCACAAACACTTGAGTTTTATACTCTAATCGACGGAATGCCGCGCAGTGGATGATACGGTCGCGGTCGCGCTGGTAAGGCGTGCGGCCGCGGCTTTCTGGCTCTTTATAGAGCCTGCCGCGCGACTGGTTACCATGACTGGCATAGGGGGCTAGAAAACGCCCCTCCAGTGCACTATATATCCCTTCAGGAATAGGGTTTTTCGACGTGATTTTTGCCATGACAGCCATGTGTTTCTTGTCTAAAATACTAGGAATACCCACCATTTGATGCGTGTAAACCGATGGAGATACTAGGTGAGCAACCTTTCGCAGTCAACAACCGATAACACCTCCGGCACGCCGATTTCCGGCGGCACCAGCTTGCCTGTGCTGACATCAAACGCGGCGAAACGTATCAAGGAACTCGGAGCGACTGAAAAAGCCGGTGCGACGTTCCGTGTCTCGGTGGATGGTGGCGGCTGCTCCGGCTTCAAATACCGCTTTGATTTCGACGTCAAGCAGAACGCTGACGACACCGTGATTGAGACGGATGGCGTAAAAGCCCTGATCGACGCGGTTTCATTGGGCTTCCTCGGCAACTCACATATCGATTATGTTGAAACGCTCGGTGAATCCTATTTCTCGGTCAAGAACCCGAATGCAAAAGCCAGCTGCGGTTGCGGCAATAGTTTCGCAGTATAGATTTCATGAAGATTGCTACCTGGAACGTCAATTCGATCAAGGCGCGTTTGCCCAATGCCCTGGATTGGCTGCGTGAAGCCAAACCCGATATCGTACTTCTGCAGGAACTGAAATGCGTGAACGAAGCATTTCCGGCGATGGAGATCGAGGAACTCGGCTATAATCTCGCTTTGAACGGCCAAAAAACGTATAACGGCGTGGCCATCCTTTCTAAATACCCGCTCGAGGACATCGTCACCACCCTCCCTGGCGAGCCGGAAGATACCCAAGCCCGCTATATCGAAGCGGTCGTGAGTGTCGGCAAAGAGGCGATCCGTGTAGTGAGCGTGTATGTGCCAAACGGCCAAGACCCGACGAGCGATAAATTCCCTTATAAACTGCGCTTTATGGAACGTCTTGCCAACCATATGGAAACGCTACTCACCTACGATGAGAAGCTGGTCGTCGGCGGTGACTATAACGTGGGCCATCAGGATATAGATGTATTCGATGCCGAGATACTCCGCGGCACCACCTGCTTCCACCCGGAAGAGCAAAAGCGCTTCCGCACCATGCTCAATCTCGGATTCACGGATATCTGGCGCAGCCTGAACCCGACCGCCAAACGGTTCAGTTGGTGGGATTACCGTGGCGGCGGCTATAGCAAGAACGAAGGTTTACGTATCGATTACCTACTGCTGTCCCCGCGTGCCGTGGATGCTGTCCGTGCTTCTGGGATGGATGAGGATACCCGCGCCAAGGAAAAAGCCTCGGACCATATCCCTGTCTGGTGTGAATTAAGCTAGACAGTTTAAGCCATTCACGTTAAAAACTCCCTCCATGAAACTCGACGAAAAGACCATACGCAAAATCGCCAAGCTCGCTCGTATCCGCGTAACGGATAGCGAAGTGGCTAGCTATGCGACCGAGCTCTCGAACATCCTGTCGCTCGCAGAAGAGCTGAAGCAGGTGAACACCGATAACGTGCCGCCGATGGCAGGTGTCGGGAATAACACGCTTCGCGCACGCGCAGACAAAATCACGGATGGTGGCATCCGCGAAGATGTACTCGCCAATGCACCGAAAGCGGAATTCGACTGTTTTGCCGTACCGAAAGTGATCGAATAATGGCAAAACTGACCGCTCTCACCATCGCAGAAATGAAAGACGGACTCGCGAAGAAGTCCTTCTCTGCGGTTGATCTTGCTAAAGCGCACCTGGAAACGGCAGAAAAGCACAAAAATCTGAATGCATTCACGGTGCTTACACCCGAAATCGCACTTGAACAGGCGAAAGCTTCCGATGCCAAAATCGCATCCGGCAAGGCTGGCAAACTCGAAGGTATTCCGCTTGGCGTGAAAGACCTGTTCTGCACCAAAGGCGTGCTTTCCACTGCCTGCTCCCATATTCTGCAAGGCTTCAAGCCCCGTTATGAATCCACCGTCACCACCAAGATGTTCGCAGAAGGCGGCATCATGATCGGTAAGACGAACATGGACGAATTCGCCATGGGCTCTGCCAATATCACCAGCTACAACGGCAACGTCATCAACCCCTGGAAACGTAAAAGCGACACCAAAGACCTCGTCCCCGGCGGCTCTTCCGGCGGCTCTTCGGCTGCCGTCTCCGCACGTTTAGTCGCGGGCGCGCTTGGGTCTGATACGGGTGGCTCCATCCGCCAGCCGGCTTCTTTCACCGGTATCGTCGGCATCAAACCGACGTATGGTCGTTGCTCACGCTACGGTATGATCGCCTTCGCAAGCTCGCTTGATCAAGCGGGGGTATTCGCACGCACCGTTGCGGACTCCGCGCTCTACTTGGAGGCCATTTCTGGCTACGATGAAAAAGATTCCACTTCTGTGAACCAACCGGTACCGGAGTGGGCGAAGAACATCAACCCTTCCATGAAGGGCAAGAAAATCGGCATCCCAAAAGAGTATAACGTCGAGGGTGTACCCGCTGAAATCAAGAACTGGTGGGAAAAAACCGCCTCTTGGCTCAAAGAGGCCGGTGCAGAGATCGTCGATATCTCGCTGCCGCACACAAAATACGCACTCGCGACTTACTATATCATCGCGCCCGCGGAAGCCTCTTCTAACCTCGCCCGTTATGATGGCGTACGTTACGGCCTCCGCCCAGAAGGGGAGTTCACCTCGCTCGACGATATGTATGAACGCACCCGCGCCGAAGGCTTCGGCCGCGAAGTGAAGCGCCGTATCATGATCGGCACCTATGTGCTCTCTGCGGGCTATTATGATGCATACTACAAAAAAGCGCAGAAAGTCCGTACCCTCCTCGCACGTGATTTCGACGATGCGTTCAAGAAAGTCGATGCCATCATCACCCCGACCGCTCCTTCCGCCGCATTCGCGGTAGGCGAGAATGCGAACGATCCTGTTGCGATGTACTTGAATGACATCTTCACCATTCCGGCCAGCATGGCGGGACTCCCTGGCATGTCGCTGCCGGTGGGTTTATCTGCGGATGGCTTGCCGCTCGGCATCCAGATCCTGGGCAAGCCGTTCGATGAGCAGACGATCTTCAACGTCGGCGCTGCGATCGAGAAAGCGGCGAACTTCACCGCAAAACCTGCCTTGGTGGAGGTATAATGACAAAAGCCGGTATCGTAAAAGGAAACACGGGTGATTGGGAAATGGTGATCGGGCTTGAAGTCCACGCCCAAGTGAAATCCCATTCCAAACTCTTCTCGGGTGCCGCCACCGAATTCGGTGCTGAACCGAACGCACAAGTATCACTCGTCGATGCCGCCATGCCAGGCATGCTGCCGGTGATTAATGAACGCTGCATCGAGCAAGCGGTGCGCACCGGCCTTGGCCTTAATGCAGAGATCAACCTGCGTTCGGTATTCGACCGTAAGAACTATTTCTACGCCGATCTGCCGCAAGGCTACCAAATCTCCCAATTCCTGGAGCCGATTGTCGGCAAGGGCAAGATTTTCCTGGATATGCCGGATGGCACCACGCGTGAAATCGGCGTGACCCGCCTGCACCTGGAGCAGGACGCGGGCAAATCCATGCACGACCAAAGCCCGCACTATAGCTATATCGATCTGAACCGTTCCGGCATCGCGCTGATGGAAATCGTGTCCGAACCCGACCTCCGCACCCCGGAAGAAGCGGGTGAATACATGAAAAAACTGCGCTCTATCGTGCGTTACCTTGATACATGCGATGGCGATATGGAAAAAGGCTCTATGCGCTGCGATGCAAACGTTTCGGTGCGTAAACCGGGTGCAGAATATGGCACGCGCTGCGAGATTAAGAACATCAACTCCATCCGCAATATCATACGTGCGATCCAATATGAAGCGGAACGCCAAGTGGAAGTGCTGGAGAGCGGTGGCAAGATCGACCAGGAAACCCGCCTGTTCGATGCGAACACCGGCACCACGCGCACCATGCGCTCGAAGGAAGATGCACACGATTACCGCTATTTCCCGGATCCGGATCTTTATCCGCTGGTGCTCGAGAAATCTTTCGTGGAAAGCATCAGAAATTCACTTCCGGAACTGCCTGACCAGAAAAAGAAGCGCTACATCGAGGAACTCAAACTCTCCAGCTACGATGCAAGTGTGATCGTCTCCGACCGCGCCGCTTCCGAATACTATGAAGCACTCATCACACGCCACGATGCGAAATTAGCAGCGAACTGGATGACGGCAGAACTCTTCGGCAGGCTCAACAAGCTCGATAAAACCATCGAGGAATCCCCAATTTCTGCTGAAAGACTCGCAGGCTTACTCGACCTCATCAAAGACAACACCATCTCCGGTAAGATCGCAAAAGACGTGCTCGATATCATGTTCGAATCGGGCAAAGACGCGGCTGCGATCGTCGAAGAGAAAGGCCTGAAGCAAGTGACCGACACCGGCGCCATCGAAAAGATCGTCGATGAGGTGCTTGCAGCAAATCCGGAGAATATCGCAGCGTATAAGTCTGGTAAGGACAAGATGTTCGGCTTCTTTGTCGGTCAGGTGATGAAGCTCTCTGGCGGCAAAGCAAATCCGGGGGTCGTAAACGACCTGCTGAAGAAGAAATTATCCTAGACTAATTTATAAATGCCCGGGAAACCTGCTACCGTCGTAACCTCGTTGAAACCCTGCACAGCTTCCGTGGAACCTACCACCAAGTTACCACCAGGCTTTTTCAAGGCAGAGATGAGTTTCTGCAGGACTTTTTGTTTGGTTTCCGTATCAAAATAAATCAGTACGTTTCGGCATAAAACCACATCGAAGTGACCGATCGGTGTATAGGTCAGTAGGTTTGCTGCCTGGAAATTAATGAAGGACTTGAGCTCTGGTTTCACGCGCCACTGATCGCCTTCTTGCGTAAAGTATTTGAGCAGCAATGCGATCGGAAGGCCACGTTGCACCTCAAATTGTGAGTAAAGGCCGCTGTTTGCTTTCGTCACCACATTGCGATCCAGGTCCGTACCGATGATCTCGAACGTGCAGCCCGGATATTCGTGCTTCTTCTCTAAAATATACATACCGAGTGAGTAAGCTTCCTGACCCGTCGAACATGCCGCACTCCACAAGCGCACCTTAAAAGGTGCCTTGTTTTGTTTCATGATTTCCGGCATCAAGATATCGTGGAAATAGACAAACGGTTTGGTATCGCGGAAGAACGAGGTTTCATTGGTCGTCATCGCTTCGATGACATCATTCACCAGATTGGCGTTTGCAGCCGTTTTCAGTGTCTTGGAAAGCGTATTGATACTATCCAGATTGTGCAGGCGTATCACCGACAGCAACCGGCTTTCAAGCAGGTAGTGTTTATCCTTACCGAGTGCGATACCCGATTTTTCATGGATGAATTTCACTAGGAAATCAAATTCTGCAGCATCAATCGTCATGTGATCTTACCTGCTGAAAGTTTAATCATCGCGGGTGCAATACCGTCGATAGGATAGACCGCCGAGCAAAGCCCATGTGTGGCAACTGCCCCTGGCATACCCCAGACGACACTCGTGGCCTGATCTTGGGCGATGACGACCCCGCCTTTCTCCACGAGATACTCGGCCCCTTTCATACCATCCTGTCCCATACCGGTAATCACCACCAATAATAAACTCGCACCATAAATATCTACAAGGCTTCTGATCATAGGATCTGCGGCAGGACGGCAAAAATTCTCAGGTTGTCCCTGATTGAGTCGTATTTTGATTTGATCACCTTCTTTTGCTGCAAGCATGTGGTAGTTACCGGGCGCGATATATACATCACCCGCTTTCACCTCTATCCCATCTTTTGCTTCGATCGCATTCAGGCCCGAGATCGTTGCTATCTGTTTTGCAAGCAGGCCTG
This sequence comes from Pseudomonadota bacterium, assembly GCA_010031735.1. GTDB lineage: Bacteria > Pseudomonadota > Alphaproteobacteria > Rickettsiales > RGZB01 > RGZB01. The sequence continues at coordinate 41,055 of RGZB01000003.1, forward strand.
TAAAATCCTCCGGCATATGTTGCGTTACAAAAATCGGTATCGTAATACTCTTGCCCTTGAAAGCGCTGAAAACCGTATTTAATGCCTTCGGGCCACCGGTCGAGGAGGCGATGGCGATGGCTTTTGGAATAAACAACGTTGGCATTTTCCTAAGCGTAAATTCTACTGGCTTCGATGTCGCTGCATAAGTCGCCGGTGCAGAGCCAGAGTTTTTGATAGCAGTCTCAGGGCTTTTTACTGCCGTAACATGGGCTGACTTAGGCACGCCTGACTGTTCGGCCTTGTTTAAAACCTTTTTAAGGAATTTCTTCGCGAGCTCGGCATTCTTGCGAGGCAGTGATTTCAGTATGATATCCACCTGCCCATGTCCCATACTGCCGATATCCTCTTGTTCAGAATCGACCATGGCACTAAAAACGATGGATGCGGTTCCCGCCAGTGCCTGTATATTGCCCAAGGTTTTTTCAGCACTGTCCGACAGAATATCAAGATCGATTAAGATCATATCGGGCTTCAGATCGTTCGGAGGCTGGCGTTTTAGCACGTTCATAGCATCTTCAACGCTGCTCAGTGATGCCACCACCTCTGTAGTGCCCGTTTCTTCGCAGGCACTCGCGATAAGGCCACGTATCGCCGCAGAACCATCGACGACCATAAGCCGGGCTTTTGGATTTATTTCTGAATGGGGCATTACAGAAGACCGAGTTGCTGCAATTTGCCTGAGATGATTTCTTGGTCGAATGGTTTCATCACATATTCATTGGCACCTGCAAGCATGGCAGCCTGAATCTTGGTGATATCGTTTTCTGTGGTGCAGAATATGACAGGCACGTTAGAGAATTCGGCTTTTGCACGGAATGCTTTCAGGAACTGCATACCGTCCATGACTGGCATATTCCAGTCAAGCAGCACTACGTCAGGCTTCACGGCCGCACACTTATCCAGTGCATCCTGGCCATGTTCAGCCTCCGTTACGGTGTAGTTGAGCGCTTCCATGATACGACGGCAAACGGTCCTTACCACTTTGGAATCATCCACTACCAATACCTGCTTAGACATTATGCATCTCCTGTAGACTTATCAGTTATTAATATTGCAGTAATTTCTTCACATCGAGTACGACCATCAGCTTATCTTCAAGCCTGCATACACCGTCTGCGACCGAAGCCCACGCCGGCGCCAGATTAGGCGGTGTCGATTCAAACTGGCCCTCGCTTAAGTTCAGTACATCACCGACCGCATCTACGATCAGGCTATAGGGCTCACCTTGGTGATCCACCACTACTTTCATGGTTTTTGAATCGTCTGTGATCTCCGAAATACCTAGGCGTTTACGCATATCGATCACGGTCACGATCCGACCGCGCAGATTGAGTGCACCCGCCACTTCCGGAGGCGAAAGCGGGATATGTGTCACCACCTGTTTCTTCAGCACGTCCTGCACGCAGAGCACCGGCAGGCCAAACATCTGCCTATCCACAAACATCGTTACATAACGGCGAGACTCCTCAGACATTTGGATGCTCGTCTCCTTTGCTCGCAAAGATACTACATTCGCACGATCAGTCATCACGCAGCTCCTGATAAGATAGAGGTAATGGCATTCACCAGCTTATTACGGTCGGATTTAGACACGAAGCCCGCAAAACCAGCAGCGACACGCTCACTTTCCGGAATTTTATCGCTGGTATAGGAAGTAAGTGCGATGATCGGAAGTGCCGAGAGTTTTTGGTCGCCTTTGCATTTCTTAGCAAAATCGATGCCATTCATTCCTGGCATATCGATATCCGTGATGATTGCGTCGAACTGCTGCTCACGCTTCAGGAGATCGAGGGCTTCCATCGCATCCTCAGCGGTGATCACGTCATATCCTTCCACGACAAGGATAGGTTTCATGAATTTTCGGAAGAAGGGACTATCATCGACAAGCAGTAAATTCTTGCCCCCCTTCGTACGCACTACTTGTTCTTCATCACCGCTGAAATTCCCTTTAGCCACCAGCCAATCGCTGAAGGTTTTGGTGAAATAGTAGCTGATATCCACGAGGTCACAGGTCTCGCCCGCAATCACCATACTGCCAAGGAGTCCATCACCGGTTGCCATGGATTTGACCTGCATATCTTCTTCAACGATATCCAGGATCTCATCCACCACCAACCCCATCACCTTATCGCCGTCTGCAAATACGATGATCGGAACCATACCTTTATTGGGGATGGTGATATTGGCACTCGCCGGCACCAGATGCATCAGATCGCCACGGTACTGAATCACACACTTATTCCCCGCCCATTCCGTTTTCGAGGCATCCACTTCTTCAAGACGGGAAATCAATTCGAGCGGCACAGCCTTTTTCGAACGATCACCCGCACGGAACAGCATGAATGGTACTTTCTTTTCACCCGATAAAGCGGCCATATCGACCTTGTCGCGGTGTTTCTTCGGTGCATTCGCATCACCAAGGCGGGAGGCAATACCGTTCGGATCCAAAATCATCACGACGCTACCATCACCGAGGATCGTCATACCGGAATACACATTGACGCCTTTGAGCGGCGGAGATACAGGCTTCACCACGATCTCTTCTGTATCGAACACCTGGTCCACTACCAGCCCGAAGCGATGCGAGCCGTGCTCGCATACGACGATGAATTCACTGTCACGCAGCATCTTTTCGGGTTCACTGGTCGTTTTACCCGAGAGCATGTCGCGCATGAGCGCAAGCGGCAGCAATGAGCCGCGTAAACGCAATACCAGCGCGTTATTGATGCTTTCGATGATATTGCCTTCTTCTGTTGCCGGATCTTCTTCCGCGTCCTTTTTCTTCGCCGTTTTCGCTGCATGGGGATTAAAGCCGCGCACGATTTCCGATACGCGGATCTGCGGAATGGCAAAACGTTCTTTCGCCACGTCCACGATCAGTACCGACATGATAGCAAGCGTCAGCGGGATTTTGATGGTAAAGATAGAACCCTGCCCTTCGACAGAATCCAGCTCCAATGAGCCACCAATCTTCTCGATATTGGTCATTACCACATCCATGCCCACGCCGCGGCCAGATACGGCCGTGATCTTCTCTGCTGTCGAGAAACCTGCCTGGAAGATGAACTGGAATATCTGTTTCGGCGCCATCGCGTCGACTTCCGCCTGCGATGCGAGTTTGCGTTCTACCGCTTTCTTTTTTACGGCATTCAGATTGATGCCCTTGCCGTCATCGGAGATCTTGATGATGATATGCCCACCTTCATGGAAGGCGTTCAGCGTGATCGTACCCATCTCCGGTTTGCCGGCGGCCTTACGCACTTCGGGAACTTCTATGCCATGATCGGCGGAATTGCGCACCATGTGCGTCAGTGGGTCTTTGATCACTTCCAGGAGTTGGCGGTCCAGTTCGGTTTCTGCGCCTTCCATGCGAAGGTCGATCTTTTTATTGAGTTCGTGCGCAAGATCACGGATCAGACGCGGGAATTTCGCCCAGGCTGTACTGATGGGCTGCATACGTGTTTTCATTACGCCTTCGTGCAGGTCCGAGGTGATATGGCTTAAGCGCTGGAGCGGTGTGTTGAACGCCGCATTGGTATTATGGCGCGCCACTTGCAGCAATTGATTGCGTGTAAGCACGAGCTCGCTCGCCATCTGCATGAGTTCTTCGAGTACTTGCAGACTGACGCGGATACCTTGCTGCGCAGCCACATTTGCAGCTCCTTTGCCATGGCCATCATCATGTGCTGCTTCGAGTCCTTTGGTAATCGCAGCCGCTTTTGCGCTTTCAGAAATCTTCGGTGCTTCCTCTACCTTTGGCGGCGGTACCACAGCAGATGTTTCTGCAGGAGCCGCGGCTTGGGGCAGCCAGGGTGCCGGTATCGGCTGGAAATCGATTTCCTGATCAAGGTCTGGCGTTTTCGCAACCGGAGCAACGGTAGCTGAAGCAGCGGCAGCTGGCGCAGGGGCCGCACCCATCTTTCCTTCCGCACAATCGTTCAAGCGCGCGATAAGCACACCGTCTTCACCAGCAGGCTCGGTGCCATGTTCGCCCAGATGCGATACCAGTGATTTGATTTGGTCGATCGATTCAAGGATGACCGAGATGACGCCGGTATCCGCCACCAGTTTACCGTTCCTTACATTGTCGAGTACGTTTTCAGAAGCGTGTGCTACTTTTTCAAGGCGGGAAAGGCCAAGGAAGCCGCATGTACCCTTAATCGTGTGCATCACACGGAAGATACCGCCGATGACCGCCTGATTATTGGGATCCTGCTCTAACGTCAGGATATCGTTGTCGAGTACCAGGAGATTGTCTGTTGTCTCCGCCAAGAATTCGCTAATTAGATCATCCATGAAAGCCTCTCTTCTTTAAGCCCATGATTAAACTATCTTACTGAAGCCAGACCAAAGCCAACAAATATTACTTAAATAGGTGTTAACAAATCGTTTTCTGAGGACATTGTGCCTTTAACTCAACGCTTGCACCTTCCACCTTCACTTGCACCTTCGCTCCCAGCTCCTGTGCAAACTGGCGTGTCATATAGGGTTGGATATTCTTTACCGATAGTTTTGTACTATCAAAACGCTCCTCAAAAATAGCGTCCACATCTTCATCTTGCCGTGATTTCAGTGCAGTTCCAAGGACATTTATGTCGATGATACCATCATGCTTGTTGTAGAGTGATACACGGATGGTGGCTTTTCCAATGAGCAACCCTGCAACCAGCAATACGCCATTGATAAGCAAACGGCGGCCATGGAAATTGAGCGAAGTGACGGCAGCCCCACCGGTAGGAGCCACAAGGCTGCAGTCCGTTTTGAGATATTGGAAGTAATCCTTGAGGGTGCCTTCCACCTCCTCCACACCGCACTGTCCGCCCCCGCTGATCACACCATACGCCTGGCGGTAGAGCTGCACACGGCTTTTAAGCTCCGTAGAGCTCATGCGGAGAAGTTCGGTCGCCTCTCTCTGCATATCGGCATCATCTGCATTCTCACCCATCAATTCCACACCGTTTGCCATCGCGCTCACGGGTCCTGCCACATCATGCGTGAATTTTGCAGCGACCAGTTCGGCAAGGAGCGTAGGAGGCAAAGTGGAGTTGGTCATGACTTATTCCAAACAGTTAACGGGCCCTGCAAAGCTACTTGCAAACGAAACCCAATAATTTAAACTAGCCAACCTCAAAACATTATTCAATCAACATCATAGAATAGCAGCTTCAATTCGGCACATGATACAGGCATGATGAAAGCGAACACCCTTCTGGTTGAACGGCTGCAGTTACAGATGCAGCGAAAGAACATCAATGCCCGTGAACTTGCAGAACGTGCAGGGCTTGGCCGTTCATTTGTGTATGATGTACTGAGTGGAAAGTCATCGAATCCCACCACACAAAAACTTGCCGCACTTGCAGACGTACTGGACTGCAGCATCCTTTATCTCATGGGCGATAGCGATACGCCGAATAAAAGCGAATCCACTCCGAAAGCCGCAGAATCCGTTGTGAACATTGCATCCTTGATGGTAGAAAACACCAGCGATGGCGGCACGTTGGTCACGGAAGGTGAAGAGGAAGAGGCTTATTATTTTCGCCTCGCCTGGATCAAGAATAAGCTCCGTGCAGAACCCACCGATTTACGCATTGTGTTCGTGAGTGATAATCGTATGGAACCCATGTTTTCCAAGGGCGATATGGTGCTCATCAATTTAAAAGACCGTGCACCTGAACCCTCCGGCACCTTCATCGTATTTGACGGAGAGAGGCTGTCCGCTCGGGAATTACATTATTCTGGCACGGCTGACGGAAAGAAAATTATCGCTTCCACCAAAGACTCCCCCGCCTCTAATGCCACCATGGTTATAAAAGATGCACAGATCGTGGGTCGTGTGGTCTGGCTTTCACGCGAGTTGTAACCCGCTGATTTCCGCTGATTTTGGCTGACACGTCGTCATCACCTGCGGCACATTCTCCAAAATTATATTCAAATTTTTAGATAATTTTAGGCGTATTAACGTTTTATTAATCTTTATTTGTTACATTCTAGTTATGAGGACTGAAGCAATGGTAGAAGCGAAAAACAACGATACAAGCGAATTAAAACCCGAGGTGGTCATGCCAAGGACTGCCTTCACCCTTTTGCTTGAAACGAGCACCGGTGGTGCTTCGGATTACGAGGTTTTACGCTGTGCCATTCTTCAGCGCCTGAAAGAAAAACAAGAAACCTCTTTAATGGAGTATCAATCCTAGTTGTAAAACCCTAATTAAAACCCCTCCCCCGGAGAGCCGTTTTTCCTTATGTGAAAGACGGCTCTCACCCTTTTGAGGGCCTCTGATTGAACTCCGCCACACCTCTGATAGTCTGCATTTCGTGGTAGATTTTCTATACACAATCGTGCATTAAAGATTGTAACCATAAATCATGCGTGAATATCTTGCAAAAGCTCTTATCGTACCGTTTGTTCCTTTTATTCGCGATTTTCCTCAGTGTCGCCGCACCCGAAGGCCGTGCGGAGAAAACGACCCCGCAACAAGTCTCTCCAGGCATTTCGATTCTTGCCTCTTCAAGCCTCACCGATGTGATGACGGAGTTGATCCGCATTTATTCGCGCAAAAGCAATGAAACGGCATCCGGTTTTTTCGAATCCCCTGAAGTATTGACCGATATGATCTTGAGTGGCGAATCCGCTGACGTCTATATCTCAGAACACCAGGATTGGCTGACAAAACTGAAGCAACAAGGGCTGGTTGACGTCTACACCGTAACCAACCTGATGCGTAACCGGCTGGTACTCGCCGCACCGCCGGAGAGCCATCTGCGCAAAAATATCACCCAAGGGATGCCCATCCGCGAGGCCTTGAAAGACATCAACGAGAAAGCCATTCTCGTGATCCCGGATACAGAAACGGAACCCGCTGGCATCCAAGCGCAGAAAGTACTCGAGAAACTAGGTTACTGGAAAAAGGTCCAACGCTCCATGCTGCGTGCAGAAACCGACCGTAACGCGCTCTACCTCGTAGCAAAAGGCAAAAACGCAGGCATTCTTTATTATTCCGATGTGCACAATAACCCCGAAGTGGTTGAGTTAGCCGATTTCCCGGAGAGCATGCATGACCCTATTGTGTATCAAGCGGCGGTTGTCGCCGGGCTCAATATGCCTAAAGCGCGTAAATTCATTGAGTTTTTAAAGACCGACGAAGCCAAACAAGTATTCCGCAAATACGGATTCACCGTCGATTAGCGCTGTAACCAAATTGCCATCCTGCCCGCAATAAAATCCTCAGGGCGCATGTTTATTAATGTTTTAGCAACCTTTTTCGTTATATAATCGGTGTCTGGATACGGACATACCTATGAAAAAATTCACCATCCCATGCGATTTCGGCGGCTCGAAGTCCCCGTTCGATGTCTATATCGGCAATCCGAAAAAAGGCAATCATCCGTTACAGAACCAAGCCGCCTGGTTGTCGAAAGAACGCGGTGGCACCATCCCGCCCAAAATCATGGAGAGTTTTGCCAATCTGCTTGCACTCTCTGAAAAGAAAGGGGTGTCTTTTGAAGAACTGTGTGTCTATGCACTGAATGCGGCAAAAGAAGATCCAGCCAATAACGTAAAACCCAAAACACAGTCTGCGCTTTCTACTCCTGCAGCGCCTGCCCAGGCGGCCCCTGCAGCAGCGAAACCAGCAGCACCCGCAGCTGCAAAACCCGTGGCACCGCCCGCAGCACCTGCGCAGCCCGTAGCAGCGCAAGCGCCCAAACCTGCGACACCGCCCCCTGCAGCACAATCTACCCCTGCACAAGCAGCCCCGGTCCTGCCCGCAGCACAGCAACCGTATATGCAACCACCTGCACAGCCGTACATACAGCCGCAGCAGCCCTATCCACAACAGCCCTATTCGATGCCGCCGCAAGGATACCCGCAGCAAGGCCAACCGCCTTATAATCCTTATGCGCAACCCTATAATCCCTATGCACCGCAGCAGCCCTATCCGATGCCGCCGCAAGGATACCCCCCGCAAGGCCATCATCCCTATCCGCCACAACCGCAGTTCGTGCAACAGTACAATACCCCGGTTCCGCCGGTACCGACAACGGCGCCCACGGGAAATACTCCTGCAGCACCCACTACCCCGCATGCGGGCTACTTCCAACCTATTCCGGCCTCGAGTGCTACCACCGCGGCACCGATGGCACCCAATCCTTACAATACCGGTTGGCAACAACCTCCACAACAGCAGCAGTATGCCGCAACCGGTTATCCGCCACATAACGTTCCGCCGGCACCGGTCCAACCCCCGCAGCCGGTGGCAACACCTAAACCTGCTGCACCAGCCCAAAACACGGCTCCTGCGAAACCTGCAGGTCCTAGTGTAAAACTGCCAAACCCGTTTGCATCCGACTAATGGTCTGAATTAAAAGGCATATTATGTCTTTTGTTATGGGATTTCATTCATAATTCTTTAACAATTCGGCGCTATTATGCAGAGGTTAGAAAAGGGATACCTAAAGGATTACCTATGGCTGATTTAGAAGATATTGGACATATACCAGGCGCCGATCCAGACGACGATAGCCCCTATGCCGGTTATACAGCACGTGATGAAGAAAACGAATTCGAGCGTATCCGCAATCGCGGCAAGGCGAAAGGCAAAGCACCAGAGCTGCCGAAAGGTCCGAGCGCAAGTTACAAAACCCTTTCGTATGAGCTTTCGGTCGCATCCGCAAAAAACCGCTTGAGCCTGAGTGGTAACGCAGAAGCGGCACTCACGACCGTGGGCGGATATCTTGATACTGTCGATGAATACAGCACCAAACCCGCCCGTGAATTCTTATGGTCGGCATTCCGTGACTGTATGACGGCCTCCAAATGTTCCGGTGAACTTGCCATGCTCGAAGCGGTGTGGGGCACCTTCTTTGGCTTCAATGCGCCGGATATCGAAACTGCACCAGGACCGACATTCGCGGAATATGCCTACAAAGAGTTGCCAAAGGATTTACGCAAGCAGCTCGAGCAGAAAGGCAATGAAGACGCGAAGGCCGATATGATGAGACATTTGGAACTAAGCGGCCTTGAAATGTACAATGAACTAAATGACCATGGCCTCTCGAAACAAGAAAAACTTCGTCTGATCGCACAGGCCGGTGCCAGTTTCGGCCGTAGTATCGATGCCAATAAATCAAACGTCCATCATAGCGCAGATGGGAGACCTGTTATTGAATACACCGATTCCGAAGGTAAAAAATTAAACCTTGCTAGATGGGGAGAATGCCAAACGGCGATCAATGATGCACTTGGCAAAAACATGACCAACAAGGGGACAAAATGGCCCTTCCAGGTTGTACGTGATGAACCCACGATGATTCCCAAATCGAAGGATGGTCCTGGCCCTGAAACGCCGGGAACCGATGGTCCTGGTGATGGCCCGGGCCCGCGTGATCCGGGTGGCGATACCACCCCAGGCCCACGCAGCGATGTGATTCCGCCAACGACCGATGATACGACCCCGCCACCCACCGATCTGGTGCCGCCGGTGCCGGTTCCGCCGGTGCCTTCGGATAGAACACCGACGGATGAATCACGCACGTCAGAAATCGCCGCACTCTTTAACGAAGCGGGCATCACACCGGAACAATTCAACGCCCTCATCGCAGGTCTAGGCAAAACCGTCGAACGCGAAGAGATGACCATCACAAATCCTGCGGATGGCAGCAGCAGCACGAGCACCGTGCTCATGCTGGTTGAAGGTGACACCCGGACCGAACTCACGAAAGATCAGCTGAAAGATCTGCTTGAACAGCTCGCTGCAGATCCTGCTTCGCTTGAGAAGATCGAAGCTTACCGTAAAGCCAATGATGTCACTGCAAACTATGAAGGCCTCGTTGCCGCTTGCGAGATGGATACGACTGCGCAAGCAGCGGTGCTGAATGCCTCTGGCAAACCGCCGGTGATTGCGTTTGATGACGATGGCATGGTGGTCGCCCAATTCGATACGTCGAAGCCACCTGTAAAATACGAGCTTGCGGACGTCATTGCATTCCTCGCAACCCACGATCCGGAACGTTTAGCGGGCTTTTCAGAACAACTCGAGGTAGTCGCTGCTTCCCTTGGTATCGATACCGAGGGCAAACGCGCGAATGAGATCATCGTGAATGTCGTGAACGAGAAGATGCGCGAAGCCAACAAAGACGTCGAACAAGAGCGTGTCGTCAACATGCTCGTCGATGAGGCGATAAAATATGGTGTACCGGTCACCGACAGGGCCACACTGGTTGAGCAATTGAAGGATCCGGTGGCACTGGATGAGAACCGCACGACGATTGTGGCAGGCAAAGCGGTAGAATACGGCCTACTCTCCGACAAAACACTCGACGCCGAAACGGTGAAAGAACGCTTAGAGAAACCACAGAACCGCGAAATGCTCGGCACCTTGCAAGATGAGATCGTCAAGCGTGAAGAACGTGTCACCTTGCTGCTTGAGAAAATCGAAGAGTATGGTTTAGCGGAACGAGATCGCGATACGCTTCTCACCGATAAAGACACACGTAAAGCCGTTGAAGCAGAAGTGATTGCTGAATCACGTGCAGAAAGAGCCGCTTCACGCGCGGCAGAACGTGATGCGGGTGACGATCTGGACCGCCTGATCGAATCCCTCCGTGATACCGCAAGGGATACGGCTGTAGGCACAATTGAACCTTCTTCTAAACTGAAAAGCGCACCAACACCGGAACGCAAGGCCTCCCCTACGCTTAAAATCTAACATCAATACTATAGCGCAGAACAGCCCTTCATGCTAAAAAGCGGACATGAAGAAGGCAACGACCACCTCATGTGATATCACTATCGTTGGCGGCGGCATGGCCGGACTCACGCTGGCGCTTGCGCTCGCACCGCTGGAGCTTTCCATTACCATCGTAGAAGCACAGAGCCCAGAAAGCCTTACTTCCACAGCATACGATGGCAGGACCAGCGCCATCGCGTATGGTTCACGCTTGGTGTTCGAATCCCTCGGTGTATGGGAATCCATGGCCAAGGATTCAGGAGAGATCCGCGACATCCGCATCGCGAACAACCACTCTCCCCTTTATCTGCATTACGACCATCGTCTCGTAGGTAAAGAGCCGATGGGGCATATCATCGAGAATCGTTTCATCCGCCAGGCGCTTTTCAGTGCCATCAAAAAACACAAGAACATACGCCTGCTTGCGCCAGAAATGTGCAGCGGCCTGTCCCTCTCTGCACATCGGGCTGCCCTGAGGCTGAAATCCGGAAAGAACATAGAGACGTCCCTCCTCGTCAGTGCGGAAGGCAAGCATTCCCGTCTTCGCAGTATCGCCGGTATGACTGTACGCGAGCGTGATTATGGCCAAACAGCAATCGTCTGCGTGGCAAAGCATAAAAAACACCATAATGGTGTAGCGGTAGAACAATTCCTTCCGGCTGGTCCCTTCGCCATCCTGCCGATGGGGGGTGGGCATCATTCCTCCCTCGTATGGACCGAGACCCGCGACCGCGCACCACACTATCTTGCGATGTCTGATGCGGATTTCAATTTCGAGCTGCAGAAGCGCTTCGGACAATTCCTCGGTCCGGTGGAAATCAAAGGCAACCGCTGGTCCTATCCGCTTTCGCTGACCTATGCAACACGCTATGTCGCTGACCGTTTTGTGCTGGTGGGCGATGCTGCACACTCCATCCATCCCATCGCCGGTCAAGGACTGAACCTTGGCATCCGCGATGTGGCCCTACTCTCTGAATTGATCCGTGAACGCGCACTCTTGGGGCTCGATTTCGCAAGCCCGGACGCCCTTTCCACCTATGAATCGCGCCGGATGAGCGACTCCAACCTGATGATTTCTGCAACCGACGGTCTGAATCTCCTGTTTTCCAACCAAAGCAAAATGCTAGGTACACTACGGAAATTCGGGCTTTTCACGGTTGATAAGGTCGCACCGCTCAAAAAGGTGCTGATCAAGCATGCCATGGGCACTCTCTACGACTAAAAGTCAGGCTGAGAGCCAAACTGTAACAAATATTTAACCAAATTTCCGGCCACTATCAATTGACAGCAGCCGCCCCATGCTTTAGTTAGCTAATCAACGCTGCGCGCCATTTCTTACGGTGCCAGGACGCAATATTTTTGAACCCTCTTGGAGATACTTTTTTTATGTCATACATCCTCGGCACTGAACTTGCAGATACCCTTCTCGGAACCATCGATGCAGATACGATCATCGGCCTCGGCGGCAACGATTCCATTGAAGGCGACGATGGCAATGACCAAATCTCCGGCGGCACAGGCAATAACACCATCCACGGCGGCGGCGGCAACGATTACATCATCGTAGAAGGCGATGGTTATAACGTCATCGACGGCGGTGAAGGCGATAACTCCATTTTCGGCGGCAGCTGCGATGATACGATCACCGCAGGCTCCGGCTTCAACCAGATCAGTGCGGGCGATGGCGACAACAAAGTAACCGTCCTTGGACCTTCTTATATCGCGGTGGGCGTAAATAACGACACGGTAACCACGGGTGCGGGCAATGATGTAGTCATCGATACCGGTGGCAGGAACATCATCGATGTGGGTAACGGCAATAACACCGTTATCGTGGGCGATGGTGCCGGTAGCAGCATCACTTCCGGCTCCGGCGCAGACACGATCTTCGGTGCCAACGGCGCTGATACCATCCATAGCGGTGCGGGTAACGATATCATCGATACGGGTGCAGGTAATAACGTGGTCGATGCCGGTGCCGGCAACGACGTAGTCGGTTCTGGTGCGGGCAACGACACCATCGTCGGCGGTGACGATAACGATCTCATCTACATCTCTGGCGGCAGCGACGTATACACGGGCGGTGCGGGCCATGATGAACTGAACGGCTACTACCACGCAGGTGCGGTGAATATCTCCTTCTCCGACGATAACGGCGGTATTATCGGCAAACCAGATGGCTATGCCTCTTTCAGCGGTTTTGAGGTGATCACCGCAACGACCGGCGACGATGTGATCTACGCGGTCAGTACGACCACTGCTCACCAGTTCAACGGCCTCGATGGTAACGACACGATTTACGGCGGTTCCGGCGACGATACGATCTTCGGCGGCAACGGACACGACTTCATCAACGCCGGCGACGGTAACAATGCGATCGCAGCTGATGAGGGCAACAACACGGTCATCTCCGGAAATGGCAACGATTATGTCTACGCTGGCGCAGGTAACGATGTCATCACCACCAACGGCGGTGTCGATATCGTATTTGCTGGCGATGGCAACAACCTGATCGACCTCGGTGATGGTAATGACTACGCACTCGGTGGTTCGGGCAATGACACCATACTCGGTGGTGCAGGTAACGACCAGATCGAAGGCGGTGCGGGTAACGACTCCATCACCGCCGGTACCGGTGCTGATACCATCTTCGCAGGTGCTGGCAACGACACGATCGATGCAGGCTGCAGCTGCGATACCAACGAATATAACGGCCAGCACTACACCGCAGGCGGCATCCATGTGACCTACACGGGCGAAGCCATCGGTAACGTAGTAAAAGCAGGTACGGATGTCGATCAATTCACCGGCATCACCACCTTCATCGGCACGAATGCAAACGACACGATCGATGCATCGGCAACCGGCAATGGCAAATACCTCGCAGGCGCAGATGGCAACGACACCATCCTCGGCGGTGCAGGCGACGATACGATCTTCGGTGGCTCTGGCCATAACGTGATCGATGCGGGCAATGGCAACAATGCTATCGCGGCAGGCGAAGATGGCAACACCGTACAATCCGGTTCAGGTAACGACTACATCTACGGCGGCGCAGGGGACGACATCATCCAGTCCGGCAGCGGTGACGATATCGTATTTGCATGGGCAGGTAACGATACCATCGTCGCAGGTGACGGCAACGATTACGTTTCCGCAGGCGACGGTGACGATGCGGTCAATTCCGGCACCGGCAACGACCTGGTCGACGGCGGCAACGGCAATGACGTGCTCTTTACTGACACCGGCAACGACACCGTATATGCAGGCGACGGCAACGATTCTGTTTATGCAGCGGAAGGCGATGACCTGGTATTCGGTCAGAACGGCAACGATGTGATCGACGGCTTCTCTGGTAACGACACGATTTACGGTGGCGATGGTGCTGATAACATCACCGGCAACACCGGCTCCGATGTGCTCGTGGGTGGCGCTGGTGCAGACGTACTCTCCGGCGGCTCTGAAGCGGATATCTTCTATTATGAAGCGAAAACCGATTCAACGGCGTCGGCGACCGACCTCATCACGGACTTCCAGCAAACCATCGACCTGATCAACGTCTATGCCCTTGGCTATACCGGCATTCAGGCGGGTGCGTCTTCAGGCACGATCCTGGGCTACATGCAGTCACTCGGTATTACGATTGTGGAAGGCCAAGGCGGTTTCGTGCTGAACTTAAGCGGCAACTACACGCTCACCGACGCGGATTTCATCCACGCCTAAGAGACGAATCTACCTATTCATCCAATCTACGAGCGGCATCTACCAGCATAATGGGGATGCCGTCCTGTATGGGATAGGCAAGTCTCGCCTTCTCGCTGACCAGTTCCTGGCGGTTGCGGTCATAGCTAAGCGGCCCCTTGGTCAGTGGGCATACGAGAATCTCGAGTAACTTCGGATCGACTTCTTTGCGGGTCTGGTTTGTCATAAAAGCAGGAATACCAGCCGGGGGCCTATATTTCAACCCTGCTAAACACCCCCACAGCACCTTCCTTAAAAGGGGCTTGCAAACTGCAAAACTTTGCGTATTATCTGCCTTCCCTTCTTGGCAATTATTTGTTTTGAGCGGGTGTAGCTCAGGGGTAGAGCATCACCTTGCCAAGGTGAGGGTCGCGCGTTCGAATCGCGTCACCCGCTCCATTTCTTTCAAGCCGGTCATTTGCGACCGGATTTCTTCTTTCTTTTCTTAGCCGCGGTCGTAAACACCTGCAGTACACTGATGTCTTTTGCCAACAGCTGGCGGAAAGGCACTTCGACATAACGGTAGAATAACGGCGCTATAGCCATCATACACACCATCATCAATGGAATCAGTACCCACTTATTCATATAAGGGTATAGTTTTTCAATCAGCATGTAGCCACAGGTTCCATGCAGCAAATAAAGCGGGTACGAAGCATTCCCGAGTGCCGTCACATATTTTGTATGTTTGAATACGGGTGGTTTCCACACCCAAAATACCAATAAAGCAAAGAAGAGATAGAATAGTACACAGCTAAGCATGAGATTGTACGGCTGGTCTACAATCTTTGCCCACAGATTGTTCTTTAGTCCAAATCCCTGGCGTATTTCGTATCCAGCCAGTACGAGAGAGAACCCCACCACCACAACGCGGAGCCATGTTACCCCTTTGGCGCGTATATTGAACACCATCGCACCCAGGGCGAAATAACAGAGGAATTGCTGCAGTGTAATGAGTCTAATCCTTTCGATAGCAACGGTTTTTGCAGGATCTACGATATAAAATGCCGCAGACCAAATCAGCCCCAAAAGCAGGGCATATTCAAAACGTTTTATCTGTTTCGATAAAATGAGCAGCCCAACGAATGCATAAAAGATCAGTTCATAAATCAACGTCCAATACACCCCATCCAGGTCTTTTACATAAAAGAGCTTTTGCAACAGGGTAAGATTGAGCACGTACTGCTTGAATTCCACCGTACGATAATCGGAAATGCTGGCTGCCAGGTAGCTAAGGGTACAGCATACCCAATAAGCCGGAAGGAGTCGTAACGCACGCGCACGTATGAATTGGCGCAGGGTCTTATCGCGCGATGAATACGCAATCACAAAACCGCTGATAACGAAAAACATCTCCACCCCAAGTGTGCCATAACTTGCGATATGCCCCACTATCGGGAAACGCAGGTCGTAATTGCCGATATTAAATGGATAGACGTTTCCGATGAAAAAGAAATAATGATAGAACACCACAAGGCATGCGCACCCGAAGCGCATCAAATCCAGTCCGTAGAATCGCTGTTTCACCGTTTAACTATTTCAGTTTTGCGGCCACGGCATCGATGAATTCTTCGGTGGATGCTTTGCCACCCACATCGTCCGTACCTTTGCCGTTCTGCATCAGATCGTACATCGCGGTGCGGATCTTGCCCGTGAAAGCCGAGACTTCTGCGAGCTTCTTTTCATCCACCAGTTTGGCGCTGTGGTTCATGGCTTTGATGAGCGCATCCACCATGCCGAGCGGGTTCAGGCTCGTACGTGCACCTTTCAGGCGCTGTACTTCCATATCGGAAACCGTACCGTGCGAAGCTTCGAATTCTTTGATCGCACTGCCATTTGCTGCAATACCCACCAGGCAGGAGTCGAGGAATGCCGGGGAGCGGTGCACTTGGCTCACTTCGTCCGTCAACACGTCGCCATCATAGTTATGCGCGACCATGCCGAACCCGCCGTCTTTCCATACCACGATCTTCATCGTCGCAGAATCCGATAAGAGATGCGACAGTTCGCCGCCGGTTTTCTCGAGCAGGCCTTTGGCGCGGAACTTCTCACGATAGTGCTTATCGAACACCTCCTTCATGATCTGCCAGAAGGGCTCCTGCCATTTGAACACGGTTTTCTTGGTCACGACATGCGGCACCACCCCCGCCTCCAATGTACGCGAGAAGAAATGGTGCGCAAGCGGCTCCACGTTGTCGTATGGGTTATGGTAGGTGACCGCCGCATTCACTTTATCGTCGAGTGCACGCTCATCCACCGTCACCTCTGCACCGCCATCGGCCGGGATGAACTTGGTAACAAGTTTACCTTTACCCACGATTTTCGCCCCGGCGCCATATTCACCACCCACGGCATGGCGGTCGAACAGTACCTGTTTGGCATAACCGAGTTTCAGGCCCGGCACGTGGATCGTATCGCGGCTGATGGAAATACCATTCCACCCACGTCGCATCGCACCGTTCGGTGAACCCCACGCCTTGGACAAACCGAGTTCTTTCACTTGATCCGCCGTCGGCGTGATGGTCGGTTCTTTGAAGATCGCACCGATCTTGGCACCGGCAGCGATGATGTCCTTCAACACCTGGTCGTTGGTTTTGTCGCGGTTCTTACAGGAAAGATCAAAACGTTGCCATGCACTGGTATCGACATTCGGCTCGATCCATTTCTGCAGGATCAGTTCCATCGTGTAGCGGGTCATCTCCTCGCCTGCCACATAAACCATCGCCGGTGCTTTTAATTTTGCCATGTCTGATCCTTTAACTACTTGTTATAAGATTATTTTCTAGCCGGATTATACCCTTGCGCCGCGTGCAATAAAATACCCATTTTTAAAATCGGGCTTGCCGTAGGTGAATGGCGCACCCTCTAGCGTGCAAACACTGCCTCCCGCTGCTTCTAGAATGGCGTGCGCTGCGGCTGTGTCCCATTCCATCGTCGGACCCATACGCGGGTACACATCCGCACCACCCGCTGCGATCACGCAGAACTTCAGTGAGCTTGCCGCCGAGATCAACTCTTTCACCTTGAGCGTCTTGATATAGGCGTCGGTTTCCGGTGTGCGGTGTGAGTGGCTTGCTACCACTACCACACCATCTTTGGCCGGCGAACGAACCTGGATTTTGCGTGGTTTTGGATGGTTATACATCTTCTGATACGCAGCCCCGTCATCGCCTGTGTAATACATATCGCCTTTGACCGGCACATATACCACGCCCATCACCGGTTTCTTCTCTTCGATAAGGCCGATATTCACCGTGAATTCGCCGGTTTTTTTAATGAAACTTTTGGTGCCATCAAGGGGATCCACGAGCCAGAACCGGTTCGGCAACTCAGAAAAGTGCAAAAAAGCATCATTCTCTTCGGAAATAATCGGGATATCCGGCGTAAGTTTCTTCAATGCGTTCGTGATGATGGTATGGGCAGCGATATCCGCATCGGTTACGGGCGAGTTATCGGCTTTGATTTCAATCGAGACCACGCCTTCATAATGTTTTAGGATGGCATCCCCTGCTTGTTTGGCGATATCCACGAGCGCAGAGCTTAAAGCGCGATAATCCGTCATTTTTATCCTATGGATTGGAGTAACCCGCAAAAAATAGCACGTATCTGGCAAAATAGGCTATTAAAATTATGAAAACGCTTGAGAAATCATAAAAAAAGGTTAGTAAATAGGCGAACCTTTTGGCGACCCACGATTACGCCTTATAGGCTTTAGGTTTTTTTGCATCATTTTAGCGCAAAACGGAGTGCATTCTTTCCATGAAATCCTCGCACAAACTGCCCAATCAGAAAATCATCGAATCCATTCTCTCAGTGAAGCCGAAAACGGCAGGGAAGAAAGCGGATTCGCATTTCGAAGTGTTCGTACGCGAGTTTTATCATGGTGTGTCGGAAGAATTCCTCTCTTCCCGTAAAGCCGAGAATTTAAGCGAGGCGGCACACGACCTCTGGCAGTTCATCCAGAACCGTGGCAGCGGCAAATTCAAAGTACGCGTGCACAACCCATCCTGGGATTCACAGCGCAGCGTCTTAGAGATCCTGGTCGATGATTCGCCGTTCCTGATCGACTCCATCTCCGCCACCCTCAATCAGCTGAACTTACGTATTTACCAGATCATCCACCCGGCGCTCAAGGTCAGCCGTGATAAATCCGGCGTACTGCAATCCATCGCGAATGAGAAAAACAAAGACGGCAGCGGCACGGTCGAAGCCATCATGCATTTCCAGATCAGCTTCATCGCCGATAAAAAAGAACAGCAATTCGTACAAGACCAGATCTCCTATGCACTCGAAGCGGTCGGCTACGCCGTACAAGATTGGAAACCGATGCTTGCCGTGGTGCAGGACACCGTGGCAGAGCTGGAGAATGCACCTGCTTCCATGGGCAAGGACAATGTGCGAGAGCTGCAGGAGTTCTTCCGCTGGGTGGCCGATAACCACTTCACATTCCTCGGTATCTGTGATTACGACTTAAACGGCAAGAAAACAGCGGATGCCAACCAGATCACCGCCATCGAGAAATCAGCGCTCGGTATTTTCCGCATGCATTATCCGTCCGATGCCGATGCAAAGAAAATGGTGAAAGGTACGGAAACGCTCACCCAAACGATCCTGCCATCGCATGACCTCGTCAATTTCTCCAAATCCAACCGCAAATCCATCATCCACCGCCCGGTGCACATGGATTACATCGGCATCAAATTATTCGATAAAAAAGGCAACATCATCGGCGAGCGCCGCTTCCTCGGCCTCTATACCTCTTCGGTGTATTACCAATCTGCAACGCTGATCCCGATCATCCGCAAGAAGATGGATTACGTGCTGAACCGCGCAGGTTTCAAACCGACCAGCCACGATGGTAAAGAACTCGTCACTATCTTAGAGAATTACCCGCGGGACGAAGTGTTCCAGATCAATCAGGAACAACTCTTCGACATCTGTATAGGTGTCATCGAACTCGCGAAGCGTCCGCGCGTGCGCATGTTCGTGCGTATGGATAAATTCAACCGTTTCGCGAGCTCCATCGTCTATATCCCACGCGAACGCTTCAACACACAGGTGCGCGAGAAGATCCAAGCGATCTTGGAACGCTCCTTCAAAGGCAGCGTCATCGATCATTACACGCAGGTGACCGATTCCCCGCTTGCCCGTATCCACGTCATCATCAAAACCGATGCGGTGTCGAAAACAGCGAATATCTCCGATATCGAGAAACAGATTCTGGAGGTCACCAACAGCTGGGTCGATGGCCTCCGCGAAACGCTCGTCAATTTCGTCGGTGAGCGCGAAGGCGAACAGCTTTTCCGTGAATACGGCAATGCGTTCCCGACCCCCTACGCTGCGCGCTACCATTTCGGCGGTACTTATAAAGACATCCAGAAGATCGAAGAAGCCTTAAGCAAGAATTCGCTCGCACTGGATCTGTACAAACTTGAGCAGAGCAAAGAAGAGCACTACCACCTGAAGATTTTCCATCCGGAATCGCAGGTGACACTCTCGAACATCCTGCCGATCTTAGAGAACATGGGCTTCCATGTGATCGACGAACTCACCTTCCTGGTGAAACCCCTGCAAGGCAAACAGACCTGGGTGCACCATCTGCGTCTCAGGATCGATGTGAAGCCGAGTGCGGTGGCACAGCAGGCGACCCAAGACCAGATCGCGTACATGAAGAGCATTAAACAAGAGTTTGAAGCAGCGCTCTCCAAAATCTGGCACAAAGAGATCGAAGACGACCAGCTCAACATGCTGGTCATCAAAGCCGGCATGAAATGGCGTGAGGTAGCACTGCTGCGCTCCTTCGCACGCTATATCCACCAAACCGCATTCGCCTACCGCTACGATTTCATCGCGGAAGCACTTTCCAACCACCCGATCCTGTCGAGCAAACTCTTCACGCTCTTCAAGGCGCGTTTCGCCCCGGGCATGGATAAGATGCGCGAAAGCACGGTGAAAGAAGTGCTTAAAACCATCGATAGCTCGCTTGCGACCGTCACGAACGTCGCGGAAGACCGTGTGATCCGCCAATGTATGGATACGATCATGGCGACCCTCCGCACCAACTACTTCCAGACGGATGAGAAGGGCGAGTTCAAGAAATATATCTCTTTCAAGCTCGATTCACAGAAAGCACCGGATCTGCCGCTGCCGCGTCCGTTCGTCGAGATTTTCGTCTATTCATACGAAGTCGAGGGCATCCACCTGCGCGGCGGTAAAGTCGCCCGTGGTGGTCTCCGCTGGTCGGATCGCCGCGAGGATTTCCGTACCGAGATCCTGGGTCTCATGAAGGCACAGATGGTGAAGAACGCGGTGATCGTACCGGTCGGCTCCAAAGGGGGTTTCGTCGTAAAATACCCAACGAAATCCGGCCGTGACGTCTATATGGCACAAGGTATCGATTGCTACAAAACCTTCCTGCGCGGTCTCCTCGATATCACGGATAATATCGAAAAAGGCAAAGTCATCCCACCGAAAGACGTGGTGCGCCATGACGGTGACGATCCGTATCTCGTGGTCGCCGCCGATAAAGGTACGGCAAGCTTCTCCGATATCGCGAATGGTGTTTCTGAAGAATATGGCTTCTGGCTCGCCGATGCGTTCGCATCAGGCGGCTCTGCCGGTTACGATCACAAAAAGATGGCCATCACCGCACGCGGTGGTTGGGTGTCGGTTGAACGTCACTTCATGGAAATGGGTGTCGATATCCGTAAAGAAGAATTCACGGTAGTCGGCATCGGCGACATGTCGGGTGACGTATTCGGTAACGGCATGCTGCTCTCCAAGAACATCAGGCTGGTGGCTGCCTTCAACCATATGCACATCTTCCTCGATCCGAACCCGGATGCAGCGAAGAGCTTCAAGGAACGCGAGCGTTTATTCAATAAACCGCGCTCCACCTGGGCGGATTATGATGCAAAACTGATCTCTGAAGGCGGTGGCATCTTCGAACGTTCGGCAAAATCCATCCCGCTTTCGAAAGCCGCGCAGAAAGCGCTTGGCACGGATAAAGCGGCACTCGCGCCGGAAGAGTTGATCAAAACGATTCTGAAAGCCCCGGTCGATCTGCTATGGAACGGTGGTATCGGTACGTACGTAAAAGCGACGAATCAATCGAACGAAGAAGTCGGCGATAAATCGAGCGATGCGGTCCGTGTCAACGGCCAAGACCTGCGCTGCAAGATTGTCGGTGAAGGTGGCAACCTCGGCTTCACGCAACTCGGCCGTATCGAATACGCGCTGAAAGGCGGAAGGCTCAACACCGATGCGATCGACAACTCCGCTGGTGTGGATTGCTCCGACCATGAGGTGAACATCAAGATCGCGCTCCGTAAAGCCGTGGAGAAAAAGAAACTCAACACCGAGAAGCGTAACGAGCTCCTTGCCGAGATGACGGACGAAGTGGCAAAACTCGTGCTCCGCGACAACTTCCTGCAAACGCAGGCGATCACCGTGGCACAACTTCAAGGCCCGAGCATGCTTGAAGCACAGATGCGTCTGATGCGTGCACTGGAGCAGGCAGTAGGTCTGGACCGTAAGATCGAATATCTCCCAAGCGACGAAGCGATGGCACAACGCCAGGCTCTGAAACAAGGCTTAACCCGCCCAGAGCTCGCCGTCCTGCTCTCGTATAGCAAGATCGCGGTCTATAATGACATCGTGGCCTCTAATCTGCCGGACGACGAATATTACGTGAACGACCTCAAACTCTATTTCCCAGAAGCGATGCGTAAGAAGTTCGAATCCGAGATCGAGAACCACGAACTCCGCCGCGAGATCATCGCGACCTTCGTCAGTAACAGTATCGTCAACCGCATGGGTTCGAAGTTCTTCTTCCGCATGCGCGAAGATACCGGTGTTAAAGGCTGTGATATCGCACGTAGCTACACCATCGCGCGCGATGCCTTCCAGCTTCGCAGCATGTGGTACGAGATCGAGGATCTGGCCGGTAAGGTCACGGTCGAGGTGCAGGTAAAACTCTTCCTTGCCATCAAAGACATGGTGGAGCGTGCTGCTGGTTGGTTCCTGCGCAATTCGCCGCAACCACTGAAAGTAGCCGAACTGGTGAAGGATTTCGCGCCGGGTATCTCCGAGGTGTTTACCCATCTTGATAAGAGCATGACGCCGTCCTTGAAAGAGTCATGCGAAGCGAAACTCGCACTCTATCTCTCGCAAGGTGTACCGAAGCCGCTAGCAACCCGTATCTCGCGCTTAGAGGTACTGTCTTCTGCCTGCGATATCGTGCAAGTGACGCGCAAGAACGGCAAACTGCCGCCGCGCATTGTCAGCGAAGTGTATTACGCGCTCGGTTCGCGCCTGCACCTCGAATGGCTGCGTGATCAGGCCGAGAAGCTTCCGGCTTCGAGCTACTGGCAGAAACTCTCCATGCAAACCATGCTGGAAGAATTATTCGACGAACAGCGCCGCATCACGTCCGAGGTGATCAAAGTAGCTTGCAGCGACGATGTCTGCTCCGGTGCACTTGATGCATGGGAAGCGAAATGCACGAAGGTGCTCGCACGTTACGACGACTTCCTTCGCGACCTGAAGAGCTATGGCACGCTGGATTCATCCATGCTGACCGTGGCGATCAAACGCTTAAAGACGATCCACGCTAGCGCGTAAAAGGTTGTAACAGCTTTTGCTTCGGTTGATCGGCCGTGCCTTTGGGCGGTGGCGGAACGTTCAGCACTCTCTCATCTTCCGGATCACGGTAGACACGCCATTTGTCCTGCTTCGGATGGATATCCGCCTCAAACCCGATCGTGCAGCGATGGTTGATGCATTGGAGCCTGCGGGCTTCCGGTGCGCATTGATATTCGCAGGTATTACACTCCTGGCGGTATAAGCGCATTTGTTGTGTGAAGTAATTCACATCGGCATCTTTATTGAGCGCGTAGTAGCAGCCGAACGGGCAACCGAATTTCACCGTCGTACAGTCTTTGTAGGTAATGCAGTAATTGGTCGCCTCAAGTTCCGCATTGATACGGTTGTAGTTGCGGTTGCAGGTCTCGTTCACCACCGCGGTCGGTTCACCCCGGCAGGAGGTTACCAACAAGAATGTGAGAAAGAGCCACCAGCGCATTTATTTATCCAGTTTTTTACGGATGCTGTCGGGAATACGCACCGGCTTCCATTCCAGATTGATGCAGACGATCGCGACTGAAAGATGTGCGGCAACCTCGTCATTCTTCATCACGTTCTGCGTCAGCACCATGCTGCTGCCCGCAATCTTATCGAGTGTCGTCACTACATTCAGCACATCATCCAACATCGCCGGTTTCTTATAATCCACCGTGATATGACGCACCACGAACAAGACATTCTGTTTGCGCAAATCCGATTGGTTGAAGCCGAGGTCGCGGAGCCACTCCGTGCGTGCACGTTCCGCAAAACGCAGGTAATTCGCATGGTAAACGATACCGCCTGCATCGGTGTCTTCATAGTAGACGCGGTAATCGACCTGGTGTTTATGCGTCATCGACATTCGCCATGAGCGAGAGTTGGTCGGCCACCGTCGCCGGCACCGGCATACCGAGATGTTTGAATGCCGCGATGGTAAGCATACGTCCGCGCGGTGTGCGTTGCAGGAACCCGCGCTGGATCAGATACGGCTCGATCGTTTCTTCAAGCGCGTCGCGCTGCTCCGATAGACCTGCCGCCACGGTCTCGATTCCAACCGGTCCCCCGTTATAATGTTCCATGATGAACTGCATATAACGGCGATCGGCACTATCAAGCCCCATCGCATCGACCTCTAAGCGCTTCAGTGCGCCATCCGCGATCTTTTTATCGACGGCTTTGGCACCATCCACCACTGCAAAGTCCCTCACGCGTTTCAGTAACCGAACGGCGATACGTGGTGTACCACGGGAGCGGCTGGCGATTTCCTTCGCGCCATCGTCCGTTAGTTTCAGATCTAGAATCGCCGCAGCACGGCGGATCACTTCCTCGAGTTCCGACGTTTCATAGAAATTGAGGCGTACCGGGATACCGAAACGGTCACGGAGCGGGTTGGCGATCATGCCGATACGCGTCGTGGCGCCGACCAACGTGAAGCGCGGCAGGTCGATGCGGATCGAGCGTGCTGCAGGGCCTTCGCCGATGATGAGATCGAGTTTGAAATCCTCCATCGCCGGGTAGAGCACCTCCTCCACCATCGGATTCATACGGTGGATCTCGTCAATAAAAAGAACATCGCCCGCCTGCAGGTTGGTGAGGATCGCGGCAAGGTCGCCGGCTTTCGATAAGATAGGACCTGCCGTTGCACGGAAACTCACACCCATCTCACGCGCGATGATCTGCGCGAGCGTGGTTTTACCCAGACCCGGGGGGCCATAGAAAATAATATGGTCGAGCGCCTCGCTACGCTTCTTCGCGGCCTCGATGAATACCGCGAGGTTTTCCTTCGCTTGTTTCTGGCCGATGAATTCGCCAAGCGAAAGCGGGCGGAGCGAATTCTCTGCGCTATCTTCCTGTTGCTCTTGCGGTGCGATCATCCGTGGTTCGGTCATGATGCCAGTTCCTTAAGGCCAAAACGGATAAGATCGTCGACTTTATCAACGCCCTTCTCGCGTGCCGCACGCTGCACCGCTGTATAAGCATCACTACGGTTATAACCGAGATTGATGAGCGCGGAGATGGCATCCGATACCGCCGCGTGCTCACCCGTCGCCACCTTGCCACCTTTGCTGGTCGTTGGAGCGACCAATGCGATACCTTTGGCTTTGTCCTTGAGTTCTACCACGATACGCTCCGCAAGTTTTGGACCTACGCCGGAGACTTGGCGGAACGCATTTTTATCCTGCGCGGCGATAGCTGTCATTACCTGCGCGGGAGTCAACACAGAAAGAATCGCGATACCGACTTTATTACCGACACCGTTCACCGTGGTCAGCATCCGGAAACATTCTTGTTCCTCTGCTTCGAAGAAGCCGAAGAGGTGAATGTGGTCCTCGCGCACGTGGGTTTCGATGAAGAGTTGTGATGCGCCGCCATCCTGCGGCAACTTACGGAGCGTATGTGCGGATACATAGACGAGATAACCCACACCGCCCGCATCCACGATCACCGTGTCATCACCCTGCGTCTCGATCAGTCCGCGTAATCTTCCGATCATAATGCCCTCAGTTTCCGCACCGGCAGATGGTACGCATGGCAGAGTGCGACGGCAAGTGCATCCGCTTCATCCGGATTCGTGATCTTCGTTCCCGGCAATACATACTGCAACATACCCTGCACCTGTTCTTTCTCGGCCCTGCCTTTGCCCGTGACGGTTTTCTTCACCACCGTTGCAGCATACTCCGCAAGCGGTAAGCCCGCAAGCGCCACCGTTAACATCAGTGCCCCTCGGGCATGTCCCAGTTTCAGCGAGCTCATAGCGTTTTTATTGACGAACGTCTCTTCCATCGCCGCTTCGACCGGTTGGTGTCGCGTAATCGCTTCGGATAAGAGCGTCTGTATGGCAAGCAGGCGGTCCGGCATCGGGTGCTCTGCTTTGCTGTGGCACACACCGGAGGCGATATATTTGATCCGGTGGCCGTCCGATTCGATGATGCCCCAACCGGTATGTTGCAGGCCGGGATCGATCCCTAAGATGCGGATGAGCGTCGCCATCAGTGGAAAATACTGTTTATGAGCATCTCGATCGACTCTTTGATGGCAGTCGATGCACGGGAGAAACTGCCGCCCACACGGTGCGAGGCGACCCTTGCGCGTTCCGTAGGACCTTCCTCCTCTTCCTGTTCTTGCTGTTGCTGCTGCTGGACTTGCGGAGGTGGCGGGGGCTGGTTCGGGTTGCCGTCCACGGCTTTCCTGACCGCGCGCACGGCGCCATGCTTCATCTGGTATTCTTTCATCTGCATGTCGGTCTGCAGCGTTCCCGTATCCACGATATCCGGCGCCGCACCATCATAGCCTATCCACCACACTACCCCGACGGTAATCAGTATAATAAATAAAATCATCCTCATGCTTTGAGCGCCTCCTCGGCTGCCGCGAGCGCGTCTTCCGCGATATCGTAATTGGCGTAGACATGTTGCACGTCGTCAAGGTCCTCCAACCCGTCGATGATCCTCACGATCTTGAGGATATGGTCTTTATCGGTAACCGGGATCAGGTTCTTCGGCTTCCATGCAAGTCTGCTTGCCTCCGCGTCACCAAACTTCTTTGCAAGTGCTTCACGCACTGCGTTTAAATCTTCCACTGAGGTGGTGATCTCATGCCCACCCTCACCTGATTCGCAATTGCCGGCACCTGCATCGAGCGCCGCTTCGAACATCGCATCGCCAGAAGCTGCCGCTACCGGATAATGGATGAGGCCCACATGATCGAACATGAAATTCACGCTTCCGGTCTCGCCTAGATTGCCACCAAATTTGGTGAGGAGCGAACGGATATCGGAGGCCGAACGGTTCCGGTTGTCGGTCAAGGCTTCGATGATGAGCGCTACACCGCCCGGCGCGTAACCCTCGTAGCGCATCTCGTCGTAATTCTCACCGCCTGCAGGGCTTGAACCTTTTTTGATCGCGGCCTCGATTTTATCTTTCGGCACGTTCTCTTTACGCGCTGCGATCATGGCGGCACGCAGGCGTGGATTATAATTGGGATCCCCCCCGCCCTGGCGCGCCGAGACGACGAGTTCACGCGCAAGTTTCGTGAAACGGTTAGCCTTTTTCTTGTCTTGCGCACCTTTACGATGCTTGATATTTGCAAACTGCGAATGTCCTGCCATAGCAAAAATCCATTAATCCGGTGTAGTGACGAGTGTAGTCCGTTTTCTATAACGCGGGATGAAGAGGCGCAATAGATCTTTCTCCAGTAAAAGTATGGAACAAATGACTACGAAACCACCTGCGACTTGCTGGTGGCTCAAAACCTCGCCTAATATGAAATACGCATAGATCATCGTAAGGAACGGCGACATGCTGTTGATCAGTGCCGTACGAGAAACGCCGATGCGTTGCGAACTCTCGGTGAGCAAGAACATCGGGATGAAGCTTACTAACGTGAAGGCGAAGATACTCAAGAATTGTGCTTGGTTCACATAGAGTGTCGATACTTTTTCCGTCAGGAAGAAATGTATCAGACAGGCAATATAGGCGCCCATCACCGCATGGAAACTATAGCGGCGCGTACCCAGGCGGCTTGCAAAACTTTTCATCATCAAGTGGTAACAGGAAAAGAATACCGATACGCTGAATGCGAGAAGCGCACCCTTGAGATTGCCTTTCAGTGCTGCCGTACCACCACCGAGCAACAAATAGATGCCAACCTGGATCATAAAGAACGTCGCGATATGGATGAAAGGCGGTAATACGCGCATGATCACCGCATTGAACAGGATCACGAATATCGGATAGGTGAACACGATCACGGTCACGATGCCTGCGCTCGTATATTTGAGTGCCGTCATCGTAAGCACCGGCAGTACATACATGCCGAGCGCACCGATGCACATGGTGTAAAGCACGGTCTTGCGCAGGTGTTTCGGATAGATGAACGCCGGTTTGAATTTGCGGAACATGTAGAGTGAATAGACTGGGAGGAAGATCGTCGAGCGCAGCACGAGCATCACGAGCGGCGTAAGGGCGAGTGCAAAACCCATCTTCGCCACCACGGACTGCGCACCCGCCACCAACGTCGCCACGAGAACGCAGGTAAGACCGATCGATTCATTACGCAGCTGTTCTTTCCTGCTCGGCTTCTTGGTCACGGCATGTTTTTTCGCAGTGGTTTTTTTCTTGGCGGTCATGCCACCTCCGGCATGTGCTGTTGCAATCTTCCACCTATTCTGACCGGGGATATCTTCTTCGCCAAACCTGTCATATCGTCAATCTCCACGAATGTACCGCACAAGGTCGGGTCGCCATTTGCAGGTTCCATACGGTCGCTTCGGTATTTATCGATGAAGCCCTGGAGCGGCACTTTAGGATCGAAGCCGATCACCGAATCGTAATCGCCGCACATACCGGCATCGCATTGGAACGCCGTGCCTTGGGTGAATATCTGCGCATCTGCCGTCGGTATATGCGTATGGCTCCCGACCACGAGTGAGACGCGCCCATCGAGATACTGGGCAAGTCCCATCTTCTCGCTCGTGGCTTCCGCATGGATGTCGACGATGATCGCCTTCACATTACCGCCGAGCTTGTAATTCTTCAGGATCGCATCGACTGTCGAGAAAGGGCTGTCTAGCTGGTATTTCATGAATACCTGGCCGAGCACGTGGATCACGAGCACTTTCGCACCCGTCGGGGTTTCGAATACGCTGAAACCTTTCCCGGGCGTTTTCTCCGGGAAGTTCGCCGGACGCAGGAAGGAGGGATAATTCCCGATGAAAGAGAAGATTTCGCTTTTATCGAACACATGGTCGCCACCCGTGATCACATTGGCCCCTGCTTTCAGGAAACCTTCGCAGATCGCATGCGTAAAGCCGAAACCGGAAGCAGCATTCTCGCCGTTCACGATCGCGAGATCGATCTTCAGTTTTTTCTTAAGGAAAGGTAAGTGCTGGTCGATGGCTCTCCTCCCGGATTTACCCACCACGTCACCGCAAAACAATACTCGCAAAACATCCTACTTTCTAAAATCATGGAAGCGGGTTTCCGTCACCACCCCGTCCAGCATCATATCGTGTGCATCATGCGGAAGTGCCGTTTCGC